>DATISA010000059.1:0-59799 GCA_035469245.1 Gemmatimonadaceae bacterium | reverse complement strand
AGCTCGGGAAAATCGAACGGCAGCTCCGACCCGTGCACGTCGCGCTCCATCACGTGCAGATAGGCCAGCCCGAATGGACGCAGCGCATCGGCCACGTCGTTGAACAGCGCCTGCGGGTTGGAATCGCGCATGTCGTTGTACTGGTTGAGCGGCGAGATGCGAACGCCGACGCGCTCGGCCCCCCACACCTCACTCACGGCCGCCACCACTTCCTGCAGCAGCCGCGTTCGATTGGCGATCGAGCCGCCATACCGGTCCGTTCTGTGATTGCTGGCATCACGGAGAAACTGGTCGAGCAGGTAGCCGTTGGCGCCATGCACTTCCACTCCGTCAAACCCGGCGGCCATCGCATTGTGCGCCGCAACGCGGAAACTCTCGATCAGCGCCGGAATCTCCGAGGTCTCGAGCGCACGCGGCGTGACGAAATCCGTCGCCCCCCGATGGGTAAACGCCTTGCCCGCCGGTTTGATGGCGGAGGGTGCGACTGGCAGCGCATGGTTGGGCAACAGCGACGGGTGCGAGATTCGTCCGACGTGCCACAGCTGCAAGACGATGCGCCCGTGCTTGGCATGCACCGTGTCCGTCACCCGCTTCCAGCCGGCCACCTGCGCTGCGCTGTGAATACCCGGTGTACCGGGGTAGCCGTGCGCCATGTCCGATATCGGTGAGCCCTCGGTGATGATGAGGCCGGCCGAGGCACGCTGCGCGTAGTAGGTGGCGTTGATCGGCTGTGGCACGTTGCCGGGCTGCCGCGCGCGGTTGCGGGTCAGCGGCGCCATCACGATGCGGTTGGGCAGTTCGAGAGCGCCCAGCCTGATCGGGGTGAACAGGTCTGTCGGCACGCTGTTTTATGATTTTGATATTATTGAATGTTCGGCGACGGGCGACGGGCGACGGGCGACGGGTGAGGGTCGACGGCGCCCCGCGGAGATGTTCGTCCGCGGGGGATGAAGCCTTCGAGCAATCGCGTTCGCTCACATGGCCGCGAATTGACGCTCCACCGCCTTGTGATCCTGCCGCCAGGCGGCATACACCTGCTGCGACATGGCCTCCGGATAGATGTCTTCCTCATTCGCCTCGACGCCGGCGAGCGTGGTGTGCGCCACGTCGATCGCCGGGGGTTTCGGACTCGGGAACGGGCGCGCCATGTCCGTGTCCACGAGACCGGGGAAGACGCCGTGCACCCGGATCCCGCGCTTGGCCAGGTCGGCGCGGAACGACTGTGTGAGCGACCACCCCGCGGCCTTGGAGGCATTGTAGGCGGCGACGCCGGGAATGCTGACCAGCGAGAGGAGCGTGAGGATGTTGACGATGCTTCCCTCGTTCCGCTCGAGGACGGGCACGAAGGCCGTGATCACGTTGAGCAAGCCGAAGAAGTTCGTTTCCATGTCGCCTCGCACCACATCCACCGGGATGTCGGCGAGGCCGCCAAACGACAGCACGCCGGCGTTGTTGATGAGCAGCGTGAGGTCCTTCGCCTGCGCGGCCGCCGCGCGCGCATCCTCGGCGCTCGTGACGTCGAGCTTCAGCGCGCGGACGCGCTTCGGGTCGAGATGAACGACCGCGTCCAGACTCGCGAGATTCCGCGCCGCCGCGTAGACGCGGCTCGCGCCGCGTTCGAGCAGCGCTTCGACCAACGCGCGGCCAATTCCACGGTTCGCTCCCGTGACGAGGGCGACCGAATCCTTGATTTGCATGGCACTCTCCATAGTGATCCAGGTAATGCGAGTACCATACGTGGCGTTGGCGAGCCGCCGAATGACTGTTCGGGGCATCTTTTTGCTCATTCGGCTCACGCAGTGAGGGGATGGTGGTACGCCGTTGGTCGAGTGCTTCTCGGCCAATGAACTCCACCCCGACTCCTCCCCCCACCACGCGTCCACCGCATGCGCACAACACGACAGCGTCCCCGCCTCGGGACGACGCCGATGGTGTTCTTATGTTACTTTCTATATTAGTGACTACTTGTGTCTTGCGATTAGACCATTGCGCGTTGCGATTTGCAGCGACCAGCAACTCGGCGATGCAGCGCAGCACACTTCGGCATCCCGACCGACCCGCCACAGACGCGGGGAGATCGCTGTCGAGGCCGCGCCGCTGGGTACCGGGTGGGTGCCAAAAGCAAAAGGCTCCTCGCTGAATGCGAGGAGCCCGCTCCGAAAATGCAGTAACCGTATCGACTTTCACCAATCGGGACGGCGGGATTTGAACCCGCGACCCCCTGAACCCCATTCAGGTGCGCTACCGGACTGCGCTACGTCCCGTCCGCCGTTCAACTTGCGAATTCCGCAACACGCAACGGACAGACTGAAGAGTATAGCCGCCGCACGCCTCCCGAACAACTGGACGGCCTGAGCGCCATTGCGCTCCCTAGAGACCGACGCCCGCGCCCTTCAGCGGCCGCCGAGCAGCACGCTCACCTTCACCAGCGCGATATCCTGACCGGGATCACGCAAGGACTTGACGAGCTGGCTGCCGTTCACGTCGCCGCCCACGCTCAGCTGGTTCCAGCGTGTCTTCTGGTAAATCAGAAACAGCGTGCTGCCTGGCAGCCACTCCCAGCGCAGAACTCCCGTCGCGCGGAAGGAGCGGACCCAGTAGTCGTAGTCCTCGATGCGGAACGTTCCGAAGGCGTCCTGGACCTGGTGTGCACCGTCCGGAAGCAGATCGATCGTGCTGCCGCTTCCGGGCGCGCCGTACACATTCAGGAAACTTCCGCGCGGCTGGGCCAACTCGCCGAAATCCCGGTTGACGCCCGTCGAGGCGAATGGCTCCGCATAGAGCGTGAGCACCGCATCCGGGGCGAACGCGATCTTCGCCCGCAGCTGCGCGAACAGGTCGGTGCGCTGGAGGTGCGAGAACACGTAGCGCATGCCGTACGTCGCCGGCGGTCCGTCGGAGAGCGTCACGAGAAACTGCCGCGAGTCCTGGCCTTTGGAACCGCCGCCCACGACGCCGAGCTCCAGTCCCTTCCCGACGGTCACCCAATTGCCAGCGTTGAACGAGGCGCTCCAGCCTCCGGCGTCGTCCTTGAAGTAAGTGCCCTTCAAGTTCCACCAGACCCTGTTGCTGGTTGCGCTGTTGACCTCGAGGTCACTCCAGATCGCGGCGGGCGCGCGCATGAGCGGGCCGCCACGCGCGAGGTCGTCGGATAGTTCGGCCCCCGTCCCGCCGACCTGCAGAGAACTGGTCCACAAGTTGGACCAGCTCGATGCGAAGAACACCGAAGGCGACAGCACCCTCCGGTCTCCGGCGAAGTTCCAGCCGCTGGCAAGCGCGACGCCCAGCCGGCGGTCGCGAAGCACGCCCTGGTCGCGCCGCCACACGCGACTCACGGATCCCCGCGCGTCGATCACATCGGACCTGAGCTCGGCTCCCGCATCACGGATCTCGAATCCAGGAGAAGCGGCCGAGACGTCGAGCGACCAGAGCCACGGCTCGCCGCCGATCTTGGCGACGCCAACTCCTCCGGTCCAGCCTGACAGGCTCGTACGGAGCGAGTCGAACTCCACGTGCGGAGCATCGGGGCGCTGAAAGAAGTGACCGCTGGTGCGCTGCAGGAACGATATGGCGTCGCGTGTTCCGGACACCCGGCTTCCTCCAAAGAAGCCGTTCGTCTCGTAGGCGCTGCTCCCGAAGCGGAGGTTCCAGTCCATGCCGCTCGCCACTGCCTGCGAGGGAAGCTGGTTCGCGAGGAAGCCGCCGTTCTCGAGAGAGCGCTGGACACCCGTCGTCGTGATTCCGATCGATGAACCCGCCGTCCCGAGGTCCTGCTGCACACGGCCGACGAAGAAACCGGTTGGCGCCGCGACCTGTCGCGGTGCATGGGCCGGGTCTCTGGGGTCCGGCGCGCGCGCGTCCTCGGTGAGCGCGAACAGGCCGCCCACCGATTGGCCGGTGGGCAGGCGCCCAGTCAGCTTGCCGCCACCCAGAATCGTGGCGCTCTCCACCTGGTTGAAGCGAGCGATGTTGCCCGCCGGCGCCGTGATGGCGCCGATCCGCCGCGAGTAGAACCACATGGGACCGCGCGGCTGGAAGATCTCGCGGCCCTCGAGGAAGAATGGCCGTTGCTCGGGGAAGTATGTCTCGAACGCCGAAAGGTTGACGCGCGCCGGGTCCGCCTCCACCTGACCGAAGTCGGGGTTGAGCGTCGCGTCGAGTGTGAGGTTGGGGCCGATACCGGTCTTGAGGTCTGCGCCGGCGCGAGTCTGCGTCTCGATTCGCCCATTGCCCCCGTAGTACGCGTCGAGCGTGCTCGCGCGGCCGACGACATACGGAGTGATCTGCGTGCGCGAGCGTGAAGAAAGCGTCCCGAGCCCGCGAAGCTCGCCAAAGCGCGAGGCCCAGCCGCTCATATCGTACGGGATTACGACCCAGTACACGTCCAGGTACGTGGTGGGGTTCCAGCGCCGGACGTTGAGGCCCCAGATCTGTCCGTCGGCGTTGGAGAAGCGAAGCTGCGAAAACGGGATGCGCAGCTCGGCGGTCCACGTCGCCGCGCCCACGTCCACACGCGCTTCCCACACCGGATCGAAGGAATCGTCCTTCCACCCCTCCATGTCGCGAGCCTGCATGTAGTCGACGCGCACGCCACCGACGGTGACGCCGAACGTGTACGCAGTGGTGCGGTCGCGGCGCGTGTCGAGCGAGACCAGGACCCGCTCGGCGTTCCCCACGTCGTCCCGGTTGCCGAGCAGGCTGCGCGATGCGCCGCCAGTCTCGTTCTGCATTCGCGCGCCCACGTACAGCGCCTCGTCATCACGCAGGAACGCGACCTCGGTCCGCACGCGCGGAGGATAGGAGCGATCGTTTCCCTTTTGCTCGAAGTCGGCGTGAAAGGTCGCGTGCTTCCACACGGAGTCGTCGAGCCGCCCGTCGAGCTTGACGGTCCCCGCGCGGATGCGCTCGACGGTGATCTGTTTCACCGGAGCGATCTTGGCGCGCGCGGCGTCCTGCGCCGCGACGCTCGGCGGTGTGCCGGCGACAGCGACGGCGATCGCGCATGCCAGCGCGTTCACGCGCCTCGGCGTCATCCGCGCAGTTCTCTCGCGCATAGCTCTGCCTCCTCGAGCCAGTCGTTCCGGTGATCTGCGGGCGCTGTCCATTCGACGGCCCATCCAAGCCACTGAATTGCCAGGAGCAGCTGGCACCCGGTCACCTCGAGCAGAAGGTCTCCGAGCACAGGCGCGCAGACTCCCGCCGACCGCGCGCCCTCGCGGTACGCCGTCGCCATTGCACGGCGGTCGTCCGGACTCCAGCGGCCGGACATCAACGCGGCGAGGTCGAGCAAGGGCGGGCCGAGCGCGGCCATCTCCCAATCGACAGGGTGAACCGCGACGGTCGCGGCGGACCGCTGGACCAGTACGTTGGAGGCGTAGAACTCGCCGTGGATCAGCGACGAGCCAGTAGCGAGCGCTCGTTCGATCGCATGCTCGTGCGCCGGTGCGAGCGCGCGAAGCCGCGCCAGCTTCTCGCGCGCCATGTCGCGACCCGCGTCGCTCGTCCGGGCGTTCGCTTGCACGGCCTGGAGAGCGCGGGCGAGCCACCGCCGATGGTATTCCCGGTCGTGATGCAGCAGCGGACCGCGAGCGGCGCGCCGAACGGGCGTCGTCGCGTGGAATCTGCCGAGCCATTCGGCGGCTGCGCACCAGGCGTCACGGTCTCCGACCTGAGCAAGCGGCGCTCCGTTCACGCGCTCGATGAAGAGCCAATGCCGAGCGGCGGCGACATCGGTGACGGCCGCCCACAATTTTGGTGGTCCGGCGATGGCGCCCATGAGCAAGTTCTCATAGACCCACGGCTCCCGCGTCGGGTCGGTGACGAAGGCGGGCTTGACCCGGCGGGCCGCACTCCCTGTTGTCTCCCGGACCAGATTCTTGAAGACCAGCGCGATCCGCGATTCGTCGTCCAGGTCGAGGGTGATCTCCTCCAACCACCAACTGGAGCCGTTCGGGCACGTCGCGCGCTCGATGTCGACGATGCGCGCTCGTGAGTCGCTCCGCTCGAGCGCGCGCGACAGCACCGCGCGCAACTGTGCGGTCGCCGGCCCGGCTTCCTGCTCGAGCGGCACGACGAGAGCTTCGCTCACGACTCTACCTCGCGGAGCAGACTTGAGAGCACGCGGTCCGAGTCGAGGTACTCCTCGGCGACATGGCGCGCGGCGCGCGCGTGCGCGGCGTAGTCGGTGCGGACCGCGGCCACCGCATCGGCCGCGTCGTCCAGGTCGCGGAACGCGAGCAGACCCATGCCCGTCGGCAGGTGGTTGCTGAAGCCCGTGTCCTGCGCCAGCACGGGCCGCCCCGATGCGAGGTAGCACGCGCTTCGGTCACTGAACCAGCCGGAGTGCGATACGACATACCCGCTCTTGGCGATCCCCACCTCGGCGGCGGATTCCTGAACGAAGCGCCGATAGCGCAGCGGATCGCCGGCGACGTCCGCGGGATCGACGAGCTGCCATCCGTTCGTCCGCAGCGCGGCAATGTCCGCCTGTTCAGCCGGGTGGATGTCGAGCGCGACCTCGAAGCGGTCGCCCGTCCGCGGGGGAAGCGAAAAGAGCGGACGGAACGAGTGCGCCTTTTGTCCGTAGGAAATGCCGCCGCGCTCGACGGAGCCGTAACCGCGCCAGTGAGCGACGGTCGTCCAATCGCGGCGCGGCGCTTCGGTGACGGGGCGCCATTGCGACAACACGACCGGTGGAAGCGTATGGAACCAGTCGATGCCGCAGCTCGGCACGGCGCAGCGAGACGTGCCCACGTCGAGGCCAACCGTTGCGAAGTGCGTGTGGCCGCCGAAGCGCATCTCGACGCCGTCGCTCGCCCAGAGATGCGTGAAGACCGGATCCAGGTCCACGTACAGGCGCACGGCAGGCCGGCGCATCAGCTCGGGATCGGTCAGCGCGCCCGAGAGGTTCACGAGCACGCCGGCACGAGCGCAAAGCCGGGACAATTCGCTGTACGGAAGGCCGATCGTCTCGTGCGTGCCCGAGAGCAAGAGCGTCGCCTGCCGCTCGAGCCCGAACGCGTGCGCGACGGCGGCGAAATAGCGCGCATTGTCCGAGCGCTCCAGTGACGAACCCGCGGGCGTCAGCGCGGTCGGGGCGATGTCTTCGACGAGGTGAACGTCTTGGCCGAGCTGCCGGAGACCGAGCACGTACTGCAAGACCGCCCAGGTCGCGCCTCCGCGGTCGGGTACAGCCGCGACCATCCCGCTCACGATCACCGGGCGCTTTGCCGCACCGGCTTGCCCAAGGCGACTAGCATTTGTTGATCGGCGGCGCCCATGCGCACGTCCCTCGAGAGCGCGCTCGAGGAAACCACCGAGAACGACACGCGCATCGAAGTACTCGCGCGCGATCTGTCGCGCTGCGCGCCCGTGCGCCGCCGGATCCCGAACGACCTCGCAAGCCGCGGCGATTGCATCTTCCGGAGTGCGGAACGCGAACAGCCCTTCGCCGACGGGGAGATTACGCCCGAAGCCCGTGTCCTGAACGATCACGGGACGCCCCGCGGCGAGGTAACGCGCGGAACGGTCGCTGAACCAGCCACACTGCGTGTCGACGTACACGCCCTGTGCGACCGATAGCTCCGCGGCGGAGCCCGAGACGTACTCGCGGAAAGCTTCCGGCGTGCCTGCCGCCACCGCCGGGTCGACGAGACGCCACCCGTTCTCGGTGAGACGCTCCCGATCAGCGTTGTCAGAAGGGTGAATGTCGAGCGCGATCTCCGCGGGACGCGGGAGCGTCCGCGGAAGTTCGATGAACCGGCGGAACTCGTGTGCCTTGGGATTGTACCGGCGTCCCGCGAACTCGATGGCGCCGTAGCCACCGCGCCAACTCGCCACCGTGGTAAAGCGCGGATCGTCCGGCGGACGAAGCGCGGGCCAGTGCTCGAGCACGACCGGCTGCCGTAACGGCAACCAACGGATACCGCCCGTTGGCACCACACAGTCGGCCTTGCCGATGTTCTCGCCGACGGTGAAGTGAACGTCGTGGCGCTCCAATCCGGGCACCGCAACACCCATGGCGTGCCAGAACTGGGTAAAGCCCGGATCCAGATCGATGTACGCGCGACGGCGCACGGTATCGAACACCGGAGCCCAGGTGAGGTTGCCGCTGATGTTCACCAGAAGATCAGCGCCGTTCGCGAAGTCCGCGACTTCGTCGGGAGCATTTCCGGCGACGGCCTCACCGTCGGCCGTGATCAGCGCGGACCGAGCGGCCAACCCCCATCGAGCAACCACCGCGTCGAAGAACGCCACGCCGCGCGGCCGGTCCGCACTCGGCGCCAACTCCTCCACGAACATCACGTCGGCGCCAAGTGCGGCGAGGCCATGCACCCACGCGAGGCGCACCCACGCCTCGCCGCCGTAGCCCGGCTTGTTGGCGAGCGCCCCCGCGACGACGACGCGCAGTGCGCTCACGCGGCGACCTCGTCGACCAGCCGACGCAGCACCCGATCCGAGTCGAGGTGCTCCACGGCCAGCGCGCGGGCGGCGCGCGCATGTCGCTGCCAGTCGGCGTGTACGGTGCGCGCGGCCGACATCGCCTCGACCGGCGTCGAGAAGGTGAGCAACCCGAGTCCGGTCTCGAGGGTGCCGTCGAGACCAGTGTCCTGAACGATCGCGGGACGTCCTGACGCGAGATAGCACGCGGTTCGGTCGCTCACCCAGCCAGTGCGAGCGTGCACGTACATTCCCTTCGCGATGCCGAATTCCGCGAGCGAGGTCTGCACGTAGCGCTGGTACTGCTCGGGCGTGCCGGACACCGAACGCGGGTCGCTGACGCGCCAGCCGCCGTCAGCGAGACGCGTCGCGTCGGCGTGGTCGTCCGGGTCGATGTCGAGCGCGATCTCGAAGTCGAGACCACTCTCTCGAGGCACCGCGGCGAATCGACGGAACTCGTGCACGCGGAGTCCGTAGCGCTCGCCCTCGTATTCGACCGGAGCCCACGGTCCGCGCCAGCTGCCGACGCTCGTGAACCTTGCTCCGCGTTCGGCGGACGCAGGCCAACGGTCGATGACGACCGGTGGCAGGGTCGTTGTCCAGGTGAGACCGCACGTGGGCACGCGACAATCGTCGCGGCCGACACGAGTGCCGACGGTGACGAACGCATCGTGACCGCGGAACAGGTCGCACAACCCCAGCGCTCGCCACATCTGGCCGAATCCAGGGTCGATGTCGAGGAACACACGCCGCCGCGCCCGCGCGAGGAGCTCCGGATCATTCAGGTAACCCATGACGTTCACGAGCAGATCGGCTTCGCCCACCTTCTCCAGCACCTCGGCGCGCGTCAATCCGATCGGTTCCTCGTTCGGTCCGATGTCGAGAGAGAAGGAATCCGCGAGTCCGAAACTCTCCATCGTTTCCACGAACGCCCGCACTGCAGGCGAGTGTCGTAGACCAGGTGCCGGATCCAGCCGGTCCAAGAGAAGGACCGATGATTTGAGTTTTCTAAAGCCGAGCACCCACTGCAGGAGCGCCCAGACATGACCGCCGCAGTCGATGCGTCGGGCCACCGCGCCAGCCACGATCACCGCGCCTCCCCCGGTCACAGGCTGGACTCGCGCGGTGGCACGTGCTGCTTCGCGCGCCCGTTCTCCCGGACCACGGTCGGCGAGGGCACGGCGACATCGCGCAACCGCTTCAACGGCAGCGTGGCCGGCCGCGGCGCCGAGAGCCGGAAAACGACGCAGTCCGCGTCGGACCAAACCCGCTCATAGCGCACGTTCAGCGCATCCGCGAACTCGCGATAGTAGTCGAGCCACCAGAACGACGACGCTGGAAACAGCAGGTACTGCGCGTCGTTCAAATGGCGTTCGAGCTCCCGCAGCGCGGCGCCGCTATCGGCGGGATGGAACCCCGCGTACCGTCCGTCCGGCATGGACGGGAAGTGACGTCCCGTGCGCTGCGGCAGCCGCACCAGTTCGGGGTCTCCCCTGCTCACGACCAGCACCGCGGATCCAGCGGGCAGCGCTGTCGTCACCGCGCGGCGAACGGCTTCGATGGCCCGGGTCCTCGCGTCGGACCGTGACGCTCCGGCGCGCGGACTGCGTCGGGGCCGTCTCAGAACCCCGTCGAAGATCTCGTGCATACGCGCGTGCACCGGTGCTCGCCCGTGGAGGCGAAGCATCTGCCGGCGTCCCCGGGACGCCAACTCATCCCAGCGCTTCGCGTCTGTCAGAACATGCTCGAGAGCGCGCGCGAAGGCGGCTGCGTCGCCGGCGACCATGAGGTGACGTCCGTTGACGAGATTCAGGCCCTCCGCGCCGATCGGTGTCGACACCGCGGGCGTGCGCGCGAGCAGTGCCTGGATGAGCTTGCGTTTCGTGCCCGCGCCATAGCGCAGCGGCACGACCGCAGCGCGCGCGACGTGGAGATAGGGCTCGACGGACGGCACCCAGCCTACGAGCTGCACCTCGCCGCAGCCGGCGACCGCGGCTTCCACGCGTGAATCCAGACCGTTGCCAACGATGCGGAGTGGGTGCGACTCCCTGAGTTTCCGCGGGAGCCGCGGGAG
Source organism: Gemmatimonadaceae bacterium (assembly GCA_035469245.1). Taxonomy (GTDB): domain Bacteria; phylum Gemmatimonadota; class Gemmatimonadetes; order Gemmatimonadales; family Gemmatimonadaceae; genus JAQBQB01. Next base: position 49,286 of record DATISA010000059.1, on the reverse strand, counting down.
GATCTCGCCGCACAGGTACCGGACGGCGTCGAGATTGGGCGTGTGGCGGAAGTTCCCGACGAACACGATTCCGCGACGTGCCTCGAACGGAATGGTGGACGGCGGCGTGTCGTCCCAGTCGGGCACAGCGCAGGCCAGACCCGTTGTGCCTGTGATTTCGTGAATGAGCTCAGCCTCGCGAGTCGAGACCGTGAGCACCGCATCGGCCCGTGAGTAAGTGCTGATTTCGCCGACGAGCTCCTGCGCGAAATCGGCGTCCAGTTTGCCCGCCGCGTCGGGCCCGTCGCCAAAGGCCTGGCGTGCCTTGCGAAGCCAGTGCAGGTCCACGCTGTCCACCACGATGCGCGTACCGGGCGAGAGACGGCGCACGAGATCGGCGTGGCAGCTCGCGAGTTGCCAGAATGCGAAAACGGCGAGGTCGAAACCGCCGGCCTCGATCAACTCCTGGGTACGCTCGCCAAATCCGACGTACGTGGGAACGCCGAGCTGTCGAAGGTGCCGCAGATGACGGGAATTCGGAGCGGCGTTCTCACACACGAATGCGACTCGCAACCCGGCCTCGAGCAGGAACGTGATCGTGTGGTAGATCCGCCGCGAGCCGCTTTCCCGATCATACTCGGGAGGAAGCGGGGCGCAAACGAGGGCGCGACCTCCTCTGGCGAGGCCCGTCACGGCGCGCCTCCACCGTTCCACGCGAGGTGTTGCCACACCAAGCCCGAATAGCGCGACGGCGGCTCCGGGTGCGCGGCAAGCGCCTTACTCCACTTCGTCCGGAACGTCTGACGATTGCGAGCCTGGTGGCGTTTGACGCCCGTATTGGGGTCGGTGCCGGACGTGGCTCCTTCGAGATGCACGACCACGGATTCCGGCTGGTAGTACACGGCGCGGCCCGCTGCGCGTACGGAGAAGCAGTAGTCGGTGTCTTCGTAATACGCGGGACGATAATTCGCATCGAAGCCACCGAGCGAGCGAAAGACTTCACGTGGAGTCGCCAACAGCGCGCCCGAGCAGTAATGAACGCCACGCACGTGCGTGTAGAGCGGAGCATCCGGCTCGAAGTCGTCACGACCGAAGTTCGCGCCCGACCCGTCGCGGAACACGACTCCGCCGGCTTCCTGGAGACGGCCGTCCGGATAGACGAGCCGACCGCCCACCACCCCCGCGTCTGGGTGCGTGCGGAACGTGCGGACCAGCGCGTGGTGCCAACCCGGCAATGGGATCGTGTCGTCGTTGAGGAACACCACGATCTCGCCGCGAGCCTCTTCGGCGCCGCGGTTGCACGACGCGATGAAACCTTGATTCCGCGGATTCCGCACGACACGCAGCCAGCTGTAGCGCTGCTCGAGTTCCCCGATTACGCGCGCCGTCTCGGGCGTGCCGCCGTCGTCTATCACGAGCACCTCGCCGGTGAAATGATCACCCAGCGTCGCGTCGAGCGCGCGAATACACGAAAGCAGCTGACGAACGCCGTTGTAGGTCGGAATCACGATCGACGTCGTCGGGAGCGCGGGCGGTGCCGCGGCGCGGTATTCGATGCTCCGCACCTCACCGTTCGCGCACGTGAGCAGAGCGAGCTGCGCGACCCGGCGCGCCTCCGCCTCTCGCGGCGCGTGACCCTCTTTCACCGCGACCAATTCCACCGTGCCGTCGACGTACGGGAGAGTCTTGGCACCCGCGGGAGCGGTGAAGACGCTGCGGCCCGGGAGGCGATCGGCCAGATCAGCGCCGGACTCCCAGTCGAGCAATGCGGGCGCGAAGCCGAGGTGGTCCTCCCATGCGTCGAGCAGGTCACCCACGTGGTGCCACCCGTTCGTGGCGCCGGGGGCGCGCGCGCGCAGATCGTAGACAATCCCCACTTCGGGCTCCCGGTCGGCCACACGGCACGTGCGCTCGAGGTGAGAGCGGAGCTTGGGGTACGCGTCCAGCCACCACGCCGAAGTGTCCGGGAACACGAGGAACTCCACGCCCGTGGAGCGCACCCACTCGAGGTGTGCGATCGCCGCCGTGCCATCGCGAGGGTAGAAGCCGGCGTAGCCTCCGCCGAGTGCCCGCGGGAAATGTTCGGCGGCGAAACCCGGCAGGCGGATCATCTCGTCGTCGCCCTTGCTGACGACTGCCAGGCGCGAGTGTGCCGGAAGCGCTTCGGCAAGGAAGCTCCGTAGTTCCCGCCTGAGTCGGCGGTACTCCGACCGCTGCGATCGGGCACGCCGCCGCGCGACGAGCGCGTCGGATGAGCTCTCGCCGAACTGGCTTTGTGCGTGGAGCAATTCATGGATCTCGTCTATCGCGCTCCACATTTCTTCGTGAGAGCGCGCGGCGTCCGCGCTCACGCGACGCAGCTCGCCCAGCAGTTCCTTCCAGTTGGCCTCGCTCATGTCATTCCTTCCATGGACGTTGCGACGTGGGCAGGATCTCCGACCGGGCCAGGCGAGTCTACCAGGCGGTAGAGACGGAGATCGGGAGTGCGCGCGACTTCCTCACCGTGCCGCAGCAGATGGTCTCCGAGTCCCGAGTAATGATCGAGCCACCAGAAGGCGGGCTCCGGAAGGAGCAGATACTCGGCGCCCGCGAGACGCACGGCTTCCACCTGCTCCACCGCCGCCGCGGAGTCAGCGGGGTAATGCCCTGCCCAGCGTCCATCGGCAGCAAGCGGGAAGTGCCAAGCGGTGGTCGCACCGAGATCGAGGAGCGCGTCGTCGCCGCGGCTCACAACGGCGATCGTCGTGCCCGTCGGAATGCATTCAGAGACGCTCGATCGAATGCGCTCGATCAGCATGCGATAGCGGTCGTCCCCCCCCGTGCTCCGCGATGGCCTTCGCCACTCGCGGCCCCACTTGGACTCGAAGCGCCGACGGTTCTCGTCGAACAGACTTCGGTAGGTGCCGTCGGTGACGAGCCGCCCGAAGGACGCTTCGCCGAGGTGGTGAACCAACACGTCTTCGGCGCAGACGAGCCGGTATCCGGCGGCGTGTAAACGCGCCGAGTAATCATCATCCTCGAAGAGCCCGCGCCCGAATGCCTCGTCGAGCAGTCCGACGCGCGTCCATGCGTCGCGGCGCAATGCCACGCAGAAGAACGCGAGCATCTCAACAGTGCGCGACTCGCCCGCGTGCGCCGATCGCCGGTGTGCCGCGCGTTCGAGGAACTCGCCCAGCGTGCGCGCCCGCTCGGACACTTCGGCCTCGGTGCCAATCCGGTTGGTTACGGCGCTCACCGCGCCAACGCCCGGGCGCTCCAAATGGGCGAAAAGGCCGCGCAGCCAACCGGGTGACAGCACCGTGTCGTTGTTCAGGAACACGAGGATGTCGCCGGCCGCGGCACGCGCTCCCTGGTTGCAGGCGCGGGCGAAGCCGTCGTTGCGCTCGTTCAGAATCAGTCGTGCTCGCGGCTCGGCGGCGGCGAGCGCCTGCAGGTAGGCGCGCGTTCCGTCAGCGGACGCATTGTCTACGATGATCAACTCGAACGGCACGTCCGGCGTGTGAGCGAGCAGCGACTCGAGGCAGAGCCGCGTGAGCGCGAGGTTCTCCCACGTCACCACGATGACGCTTGCGCACGGTCGATCGGCCGTGGGGTGGAGAGGACTTCGGAGCGGCGGCCGTTCCGCGACAGAGCCCGGGAGTGGGCGCGCGAGTAACGCGCGAACTGTTTCGTCGGAGAGGCGAAGCGGTCGACGCGAGACCGGCTCGAGGCGCAGGTCGTGGTCGAGCGGATGCACGCTCGCTCGAGGCACGCTCTGCGCGCGCGGCCCTTCGATGCCGGCGTCGGCGAGCAGTCGCGTGAGCACGACGCGATAGTCGAAGTACTCGCGCGCGACATCGGAGGCGGCGCGACAGGCCGCGTCGTGATCCGACTCGATGGTCTCGAGGGCGGCGAGCGCGGATTCGAGATCTGTGAACGCGAACAGCCCGCGACCCGTTGGGAGGCTCTCGCCGAAGCCCGTGTCCTGCGTGACGACGGGGCGGCCGGCCGCGAGGAACGTCGCGCTCCGGTCGCTGAACCAGCCGGTGCGGAGCCGGACGTTCTGGTCTTTCGCCGCCGTCAGCTCTCCCCGCGACTCCTGGATGAAGCGACGATATGGGTCCGTCGACAGGCCGAAGGCGCCGGCGTCTCGCACGAGCCAGCCGCGCGACTCGAGCATGGCGGCGTCGTTTTGGAGCGTGTTCGAGAGCGCGAGCTCGAAGCCGAGTCCCGAACGCCTGGGCACGTCCAGGATCTTCGCGAACTCCAGATCCTTGCTCCACTCGTACCACTCGCCGCCGAAGCCGAACTCACGGCCGCGCTGGCGCCAGTTGGCGACGGTGCGGTAGTGCGAGCCGGCGGGAGCAACGGTTTCCCACAACTCCGGCACCACCGGCTGCCGCGTGGGGAGGAGCGAGAAGCGATCCGAGAACGGGAGCCCGCTCACCGGACGCCCGTAGTTCTCGCCGAACGTGAAGGCGGCGCAGTGCGCGTCGAGAAAGCGAAGCGTCTCGGGTCGCCCTGTCCACAGCTCGACCTCGAGCAAACCGGGATCGGTCGCGACGAGAATGAGCCGGCCTGTGGCGACGTGCTCGTCGAGGGGAGCGGTGCCGCCGTGCAGGTTCACGATCGCGCTCGCGGATTCGTACGCGCGGCGGAGTTCGGCCAGCCCCATGCCGAAGCAGCCGCCGCTCTCATGCAACGCATGGTACGCCCAGCGGTCCGCAAGGTCGTAGCGGGACATCAGGTCGCGCAGGAACTCCGCGGCCCGCGCCGTACCCGGATCGGTTGGCGTGTCCATGAACGGCGCCGGCGCTCGAGCATGCGCCTCGACGTAGATCACGTCGTAGCCGAGCCGGCGAAATCCGAGCAGATAGTGGAGCGTCTGCCAGATGACGCCCGGCACCGGCATCTTGGTCATCATCCCGAGCAGCACGATGCTGCGGCGTTGGCGCGGGATCACACGGCCACCTGCTTTACCGCGTTCTTGACCGGTTCCGCGTGCACGGCCGGCCGCTCCGCCGGATGACCGCCGTTCCCGTGCGGCGCCCCGACTCGCTGCGCCTGCCACAGCCGCGCGAAGAGCCCGCCTCGCGCGAGCAAATCCGGAATGGGACCCTGCTCGACAATCCGGCCGCTGTCAACGACGAGAATCCGGTCCGGCCGCCTCAACGTCGAGAGCCGGTGTGCGATCATGAAAGTGGTACGTCCAACGATGAGCCGCTCCAGTGCGTCGAGGATGACTGCTTCCGTACGCGAGTCAATGGACGACGTTGGCTCGTCGAGAATCAGAATCGGCGCGTCCTTGAGGAAGGCCCGCGCCACCGCGACTCGCTGACGCTCGCCACCGGATAGTCGGACGCCCTTTTCGCCAATCGTCGTGTCGTAGCCCTGCGGAAGCGCGACGATGAACTCGTGCGCGTTCGCGGCGCGCGCCGCCGCTTCGATCTCGGCGGTGGTCGCCTCGGGACGAGCGTAGCGGATGTTGTCCGCGATCGTGCCGGAGAAGAGCAGCGATTCCTGGAGCACGACGCTGATCTGCGAGCGCAGCGACACGAGCTCGATGCCGCGCACGTCGATGCCGTCGAGCGTGATCGTTCCGGACACGGGCTCGTAAAAGCGAGGGAGCAGACTCATGAGCGTGCTCTTGCCGGCGCCGGTCGGACCGACGATTCCGATCACCTCGCCCGCGCGCGCGCCGAACGAGACGCCCGACAGCGTGTGCGAGCGACCGTCGTACGTGAACGCCACCTCGTCGAACACGATCTCACCGCGCGCCCGCGGAAGCTTCACGGCACCGGGGCGGTCGCGCACGCGTGGCTCGGTGTCGAGCAGCTCGAACGCCATCTCCAGCGCGATGAACCGCTCCTGCAACGAGCTGACCGTGTTGGTGATCGTCTCGAGCGGCTTGTAGAGCGACGCCACGTACGCCAGCACCACCAGCAGTTCGCCGGGCGTCAGCGTGCCATTCAGAATCTTGAAAGCGCCGAACGCGAGTACGGCCGCGGTGCCACCCGCGGTCGCCGTGTTCACCATCAGCGAAAACGCAACCTGGCGCACGGTGACGTCGACCCGGGCGTCGACGGCACGCTGTCCCTGGCGGCGGAACTTCTGGAACTCGTGATCCTCGCGGCCGAAAGCGAGGATCACGCGGATCATCGAGATCGCCTCGTGGATGATGGAGAGCGACTCGCCTTCCAGGTTGCGCACGTCTCGCAACCGCGGCTGGATTCGCGTCACGTAGTGTCCCGCCGAGTAGTACAGCAACGGCACGACGGCGAGGGACACGAGCGCCAGCATCGGGTCGATCCGCGCGGTGACCCAGAACATTCCGACCAGCGTGAGCGCGCTCCTGAGCAGCGGCAACAACGCCATCACGAGTCCCGCTGCCGCGTCAGCCTGGAAGTTGATGTTGTAGATCAGCGCGCCGCCTGGCGTACGATCGTGATAGTCGAGCGACAGGCGCTGAGCGTGGCGGAATAGCTCGCTCCTGAAATCCAGCGTCATCCGCTGGGAAACGCGCGTCTCGTAGTAGCTGTTCAGCACCTTCAGCGCGTTCCCCACCAGGGTGAGCGCAAAGCCCGCGGCCACGACAACCAGCAGCAGAGTGACCTTGTCGTGCTTGAGAGGCTCCATGACGCGCGCGACCGCGGGCGGCACCGGAACGCTCCCCAGCACGCTGTCGAACAGCACCTTGAGCGGCCACGGCTCGAGTAGTGCGAGCAATGACACGACGACCGCAGCGACGACGGATACGGCAGCGGCTCGCCAGTGCGGGCGCAAGTAGCGGAGGACGCGAGGGAGATAGCGCACGGTCAGCCGGTCGCCTGCAGGGGCGTCTCAGCGCCAACTGCCGTCGCCGAACCCACTGCAAGCGGCACTGACTCGCCCACTTCGTGGGAATCGACTCGCTGAGCCTCGCCGCCGTGCACGGCCTCGGCCAGCGCTGCCACCGAGATCCCGCATTCCCAAAGGGAACGGGCGGAGACCAGGGCAACCACGCTGCCCAGCAAGGCGGCGGCCGCATACGCGCGGTCGGAGAGTGCCCACGCCGAGACAACAGCGCCCCACAGCGTGAACACTCGGGCGAGTCGGCTGGCCTGGGGATGAAGGGCGAATCGCACCAGTTGACGTGTTCCGCCGTGCCATTCTACGCAGCTCCGCAGGCGAGCCGCTCCGAGTGCTCCGCCTTCGACTTCGAGATCCCACTCGTGGTAGCCGTCGTCGCGCCGAACGGGGGCGCCGCACTCGGCGAGCCGTTTCTCGATGCGCGCGAGCGTGACCTCCTGCGCCTCGCCCACTTCGCGCCAGAGGGTCGTGCGCCTCGTGAACGGCCACGCAAGGCCTGGCCGAGAGAGGCGCGCCCGCCATGGCACAAGGCCGTGCAGAAAGCGTCCGCGCAGCCGGGCGAGCGGCTGGAGCAAATGGAGCAGCATCGTGAGCGCACGCCGCTGCACCGCGTACCCGCGCCACTTCGCGGGTTCGGTGAAGCGCGCCCGCGCGCCACCGACCACGCCGCGCGCCACCGTGGTACCGAGTGCGAGGACGAAGAGCGGGAGAGCCAGGAGAAGCGGCGTCCACAGGAGCCCGCACAGGGTGAGCGCGGCAAGCACCGCGACTCCCAGATACCACTCAGGCATCGCCGACGCCTCCCAGAGCCAGCCGGGCGGCGTTGCTTCGCGACTCTGGAAGGGTGCGTTGCCCCAGGTGCCGGCGTAGATGCGACTGCGCGTGAACGGAAACGGATAAACGCCGGGTCCGTAGACGCGGCCGCCCCACGTCACGTGTCCAACCGCGTTGTACTTGTGGGGCCACTTGGCGGCAAGCAGTGCTTCGGCAGCGCCGTACCCACGCTGCTGTCGCCAATACGCCGCTACGGTCGAACGTGCGTGATGCCAGACGACGGCAGCAGGGCTGAAACCAATCCGCCAGCCACACTCCTGGATTCGCCAGCAGATGTCGACGTCATCGCCAGCGGTGCGGAATCGGGGATCGAAACCGCCGATCGTCCGGAGTGCGGCGGCCTGGAACGCCATGTTGCAGCCGGGCACATGCTCCGCTTCCTGATCCGTGCTGAGCACACATACCGGACCGCCCGGCGCGTTGGCAACGCACTGGGCAACGAGCCCGCCGCCCGCGGGCGCGATGTTGGGTCCACCGACGCCCGCGAGCTCACCCGATTGCAGGCCAAGTGCGATGTAGGTGAGCCAGTCCGCGTCGGGTCGCGCGTCGCCGTCGGTAAATGCGATGATGTCGCCAGTTGCCGCCTCGATTCCGATGTTGCGTGCGCGGCTCAGGCCTCCGTTCTCCGTTCGGATGAGCCGGACATCGAATGCGCTCGCGATCCGCGCGGTGTCGTCGGTAGATCCGTCGTCAACGACGATGACTTCGTAGTTCGGATAGTCGAGCGCGGTGGCACCTTGCAGGCAGTCGGCGATCGTCGCCGCGCCATTGTAGACGCAGATCACCACGGATGCGCGCGGCCAGGACGTTTGGGGCGACGCGAGCGGCTCGGCGACCGCGCGCGCAACTGCTTCGAGCGCCGGCTTGGGCCGGCGATCCCGGGTGGTGAGGCCGAACTCCCAGTCAGTGACTTCCTGGCCTCCGCGGTACCATTCGTCGGTCCATGCGAAAACGAACGAGCCGGCGCAGCCGCGCTCGATCGATGTGCGTACCTGTCGGCTCACGAGCCCCGCCTGGCGCTCGCCGCCATTTCTGCGGCTGTCCAGACCCAGCTCGGCCATGATCAGTGGTCGGTTCTCAGCCTGGTTGTGCAAACGAGCGATGTAGGAGCTGAGCCGGCGAGTCGACTCGAGATAGACGTTGTACGAGAGCAGATCGAGGAACGGGAGGTTGAGGTACTCGGTGGTCGGGAAGTTCACGTAGGTGACGAGTCCCTCCGGATCCACATCCTTGGCCGCGTCGTAGAGGCGACGGATGAACCGCTCGACTCGTGCAGCTCCGCTCCAGCGCACGATCGCCGCCGGGATCTCGTTTCCCACGGCGAAGCAGAGCAGCGCCGGATGCCCGGCGCAGCGAGCGACTCCTTCGCGGATGCGCCGCTCGATCGAGCGCGGCCGTCCGCGCTCGTCCAGAAAGGCGACGTGCTGCTCCCAGGGAATTCCCACCTGGACCCACAGACCGTGGCGGAGCGCTTCGTCGAGCAGCCACTCGGGTGGCACCGAGTACACTCTCACGGCGTTGAATCCCGCTGCCGCCATCGCCGCGAAGTCCGCGCTCACGCGCGCGCGGTCCGGGTAGTCGCACCCATCACGCGGGCGGAACGTGCCGTATGTTACGCCGCGAACCCCCAGTTTATTTTCGCCGACGAAGAGGAACTTGCCCGCCACTCTTGGTCGTGGACCTCCGCTGGCGGGGATTGCGCCGACTGTCGCATCAAGTTCCTGGATCGCCGACGCGACCGTCGACCGTCGTTCCGTCTCGCGCAAAGGCGAACTCCAGCTATGCGGTGCGTCGAGTGGACAACACGCGGGTGGACTACATGCACGTTGTGCGGATTGCGAAGCCCGACGCGAACGCAAGCCATGTGCCTCCACCAGATGTGCGCGAGATCACACTGTATGAGATCGAAATCCATGTGACGTTTTCGGTCGATCGTGCAGTCGGTTGACGCGTGCGTGCGTCGCGAAGACAATTCGCTCTGACGCGCGCGCTCTTGCCGACTCGCTATGACAGAAGTCGCCCGCACAGACGTGCGCGCGCGCATCAACAGCATGGCTGAGAGGCTGCAGTCCTTGCTCCCCCACCCCGCCCCGGGTATTCTCGACCGTCCCGAGACGCCACGTGAGCCTCGAAGCCGCCGACCACATGACCAAAGCGTACCCCGAGCGCACCGCGTCCAGTTCGCACGCCGGCGCACCCTGGGCACAATTCGAGTTGCTGGTGGCCCACCTCGCCGACGGCATTACGGTGCAGGACGCCAGCGGGCGGCTCATCTACGCGAACGAGGCTGGCGCGCGCATGAGCGGATACAACTCGCCCGCCGAGCTCCTCGCCGCTCCTATCGGAGACTTCGCGACGAAGTTCGAGGTCATGAGCGAAGCCGGCGTCCCCATTTCCCTGTCGGACCTGCCGGGACGCAAGGCCCTGCTCACGGGCCGCGGCGAAGCAGTGCTTCGCGTCCGCGAGCGCGCGACGGGCGACGAACGGTGGACCGAAGTCCGGTCGTTCGCCGTGGACGATGCATCGGGGACGCGCATGTTCGTCGTGAATCTCTTCCGCGACATGACGCTCCTCATGGATCAGCAGAAGCTCCTCCAGGATCAGGCGGAGGAGCTCGAGGAGCAGACGGCACAGGCGCAAGCGCTCACCGAAGAGCTCGAGCAATCGAACGATGAGCTCGCGCGCGCATTGTTCGAGGCCGAGGAGGCTCGAGAGCGGGAGGAGTTGCTGTCGCGCGTCACCGCCATCCTCGGCTCATCGCTCGACTACGAGACCACGCTCAGCCGCCTCGCCGATTCCGTCGTTCCGGAGCTGGCCGACTGGTGCGCCGTGGACCTGCGCGACGACGAGTCGAATACGATCAGGCGCGTCGCGGTGGCGCACGTCGATCCCGCCAAGGTGCGTTGGGCGTGGGAGCTGGGCAAACGGTTCCCCGTCGATTTCGGCGCACCCACCGGCGTTCCGAAAGTGCTCCGCACGGGAGAGCCGGAGCTGTATCCAGTGATCAGCGATGCGATGCTCGAGCAAAGCACCGGCGATCCCGATCAGCTACGCATCCTCCGTGAGCTGTGCCTGACGTCGGCGATGATCGTTCCGCTTCGCAACGACGATCGCGTGGCCGGGGCCATGACGTTCGTGTTCGCGGAGTCGCGCAAGCAGTACGACCAGGGCGACCTGGCATTCGCCGAGGAGCTGGGACGCCGCGCCGGGATAGCGATCGAGCGGGCGACGCTCCACCGTGAGGCGGTCGACGCGCGGATCGAGGCGGAGCGCGCCTACGCCGAAGCGAACTCCCGCGCGCGATGGCTGTCGCGGCTCCAGCAACTCACCGTCGGCCTGTCACGATCGCTCACCCTCAACGACGCCGTCGACATCGCGTTGTCACTGGGCAGCGAAGCGTTCGAGGCGCAGCGTGCCACCGTGCGACTCCTCAGCCCGGATCGCGCGGCGCTGGTACTCGCTGGCTCTCACGGACTGTCGAGCGACCTCGTCCAGCGCCTGCGTTCGCTCCCTCTCGAGGCAGCGGCCGTCGCTGGCGACGCAGTACGGAGCGGAGAGCTCGCGCTGATCGAGACGCGTGATGAATTCGCTTCCAGGTACAGCATGACCATGTCGCCGCTCCTCGACAGCGAGACGCATGCGATGGCGGCGACGCCGATCCGCGTCGGCGGTGAAATCATCGGCGCACTCACCTACTCGTATGATCGCCCGCGCACCTTCGATGCTGATTTCGTTACCGCGATCCGAACGTTCGCCAAGGAGCTCGGTCAGGCAGTCGATCGGACACGCGGACGCGCGCGGCTCGACGAAGCACGCAAGGCCGCCGACGCCGCGAATGAGGCGAAGTCGTCATTCCTCGCGACGATGAGCCACGAGCTGCGCACGCCGATCAACGCCATCCTCGGCTTTACCGATCTGTTGGAGCTCGGCATCGCTTCGGCCGACAAGGCGAGCGCGTCGGAGTACGTGGGGCGGATTCGCCGGAACACGTCGCATCTGCTGGAGCTGATCAACGACATTCTCGACTGGTCCAAGGTCGAAGCGGGACAACTGGCCATCGACTCGGGCGAAGCGCAAGCCTCGGACGTGATCGCGGAATCCCTCAATGTCGTTCGCCACCAGGCGGCAGCCCGGAACGTGTCGCTCGTCTCCGAATGCGCGGACGGCGCCCGCTACTTGGGCGATCCGCTCCGCGTGCGCCAGATTCTGCTCAACCTGTTGTCCAACGCCATCAAGTACACCGAGTCGGGCGGCCACATCACCGTGCGCTGCGCGGTGAGAGATTCATACACGTACTTCGCCGTCGAGGACACGGGGATCGGGATTGCCGAGGACGAATTCGAGTCGATCTTCGAACCGTTCGTCCAGGCGGAGCACGTGTACACGCGAACGCACGGCGGAACGGGCCTCGGACTCGCCATCAGCCGCCGCCTCGCACGGCTGATGGGTGGCGACGTGACGGTCGAGAGCACCGTCGGACGCGGCTCGACGTTCACGCTGTCGCTGCCGTCGCGAGAGCGTCGGGCCGTGCCACGCCACTGACGGCGTCCCTTCAGGCCGGTCGGATCTTCGCGGCAATGACCTGATCGAGGCTCGTGAGCGGTATCGACGGGAATTCGCGCAGGCGCGAGGACGCGTCATAGCTCATGTCGGCGGTATCCATCACCACCCCGCCGCGAATCTGTCCGGCGAGCGGCGGCTTGATGGGCGCGAGCAGTGTCGACGCAAGCCGCATCACAGTGCGAGGTACGTGCCGCGTGACGTTCGAGCGGCCTGCGGCGCGCTCGATGCGACGCGCCAATTCGTTGAACGTGAGATTCTCGGGTCCGCCGACGTCGAGCGCACGTCCGCGCATCGACGAATCCAGCACCGCACGCTCGACGAACGCCGCGACGTCGCGCACTGAAACGAAGTTGATGGGATTCTCGCCACGCCCGAACACCATGATCCTGCCGCCGCGCTGGAGCGAGCCGCCCATCACCATGAGCCACGTTTCCATGTAGGCCGTCGGGCGGACGATCGTCCACGCGAGCCCGCTCTGCTCGAGTGCCATCTCCGCGGCGTGTTTGGCTCTGAACAGCTCCATGGGGTGCGACGAGGTGGCGCCGAGAATCGACAGCAGCACCAAGTGCTCGGCGCCGCTCGCACGCGCGGCTCGAATCAGATTGGCGTTGCCATCCCGGTCGACGGCCTTGACGCCGGCGGCGTCGATGCCGGCGAAGCCGTGCATCGCCGACACGACCGTCCGAACCCCTCCCATCGCACGCGCGACCGAGCGGCCGTCACGCACGTCACCAACGACGATCTCGACACCTTCACCGGCGAGGTGGCGAGCCCTGTCGGGAGCCCGGGTGAGCACGCGCACCGCGAGCTGACGCGCGCGAAGCCTGCGCACGACCTCCGTCCCAAGGTTGCCGGTGCCGCCGGCCACGAGAATCATGCGTTGATCTACTCGTGGCGAAGCGCTTCGATGGGGTCGAGGGTCGCGGCCCGGCGCGCGGGCCAGACGCCGAACAGCAGCCCGACGGCCGCCGAGAACCCGAACGCGAGGAGCACGGCGGGCAGGTTGATCGCGGTGCTCCATCCGAACGACGCCTGCAACACCGCCGCGCCGCCCACACCGACGACGATGCCGAAGATGCCACCGAGCAGGCAGAGCGTCACTGCCTCGGCGATGAACTGGATGAGAATGTTCCAGCGTGTCGCGCCGAGCGCCTTGCGAATGCCGATCTCTCGCGTGCGCTCGGTGACCGAGACGAGCATGATGTTCATGATGCCGATGCCGCCGACGAGCAGCGACACCGCCGCGATCCCTGCCAGCAGCACCGTGAACGTCTGCGTGGTCTCGTTGAGCGTGTTGAGGATGTCGGCCTGATTTCGGATCGAGAAATCGTCGGGCCGCCCAGCGGCCAGCCGGTGCGATCGCCGCAGCGCGCGCTGGATCTCGGCGATCGCGACATCCACCGATTCGGGCCGCGCGACGCGCGCCCAGATGTCGTTGATACGGTCGTTGCCAAAGATGGTGAACCGGCCCGTCCGGAACGGGATGAGAATCTGCTCATCGTTGTCGCCGAATCCGGTCGCCCCCTTGGGCGCGAGCACGCCGATCACCCGGAACTGGCGCGACGCGATCCGAATCGTTTCGCCGATGATCGCGCTGGGGTCGGTCACTTCGAGCATTGGCAGGACGCCCGCGCCGATCACGGCCACCTTTTGCCGGCCCTCGTCGTCGCCAGCGCTGAACATCGTGCCGGCCGCGATGCTGAACCCGCGCACGTCGAGAAAGTTCGGTGTCGTGCCGGTGACCTGGACGTTCGTGTTGCGATTCCTCCACACCACCTGGAGCGGACGGTCCTGCTGTGGCGTGACGCCCGCCACGTTCAGCGCGCGCTCCTCGAGCGCCCGAACGTCGGCATAGCTGAGCTTCGCCATGGATGTCGTACCGATTCCACCCTGCATGACGCGTTGCGGGTTGATCTGCAAGGTGGTGGTGCCCAGCCGGGCGATGCGCTCCTTGACCGCGCCTTCAGCGCCGCTGCCGAGTGCGATCATCGCGATCACCGCGCCAACGCCGATGATGATGCCGAGCATCGTGAGCAGCGATCGCAGCGCGTTGGCCCGCAGCGAGGCCAAGGCGACGGCGAGAATCTCGGTGAGGAGCATACGTAGATCCGAGCCGTCAGGACCGCGAAACAGGTTTGGCGAACCGAATGGAAACGAGCCGCGGAATGTGGCGCGGAGCGCTGCCCTCCGGTTCGGTCCGGGCTTGCCTGCCGCCGTCCGACCACTCGTCCAGTCGGCGCAGCGCGAGCCCCACCCCGATCCCGGCGTTCACGTACTCCGCGATCGAGTGCGCGTACGCGGGCGCAAACACCGTCTCGCCCGACCACTCGTCGGTGAAATGGGCCTGCCCGCCGCGCCACTGCCGGTACGGGTGCAGCTCGCACATGAACATCGTGCCGCCTGGACGAAGCACGCGCGCCGCCTCGGCAAACACCGCGGTCACGTCCGCAACGTGCTCGAGAATGAGATCGGCGACGACGAGATCGAACTCGCCGTCGGCCGCCGGCCAACGGGTTTGCACGTCGTGCTCGAGCAGCTCGACGTTGCCGGTCGTGAGGCGCGAGCGCGCCACGTCGAGCATACCCCGCGAGAAGTCGAGACCCACCACACGGCGCGCCCGCTCGGCCAGCCACACCGTGTTCTTGGCCGTCCCGCATCCCAGCTCGAGGACGTCACGCCCGTTCACGGCGAGATCGGATTCACGGAGCACGCGCGCGTCGAGGTCACGCGTGCGATTGTCGTCGCCGTCGTAGCTGCTCGCCCAGCGATCGTACACACGGGCGATCTCGGCGCCGGCGTCACCACTCGCGGGCGGGCGCAGCGGACCGGGGGAGTCGGACATCACACTCTGAATCTGCGCTGGCGGCGATCGGCACGCGAGTCAGGGACGTGACGCAAGGAAGGGCGGCTCCAACTGGAGCCGCCCCGCAGTGCGAGCATGGAATGCCCGGTTCAGACGCGCAATCGGTACGGATCAGAAGGCGCGAACAGTCGACGCAGAACCCACCCGATGAACAGCACCGGAATGAGCACGAGCAGCGCGACCTTGAGCACCACGACGCCAAGCGACAGGAAGGCCATCAGCACGCCGAAAGTGGCGCCGAGGAGGCCGGCGATCACCGCGAACACGAGCAGGATGGGCAGGCCCACGATGAAGAGCACGATCAGCACCGGCAGCGCCAGCACGCCGACGACTGCCACGATCGGAAGCCCAATGATCGCGAGCATGATGCCAACCGGAATCAGGATCAACAACCCGAGTGCGCCAAAGAAGAGGGCGCGGATCAGCGCGAACATGTGCAGTCACTCCTCGAGAGATGAGCGATGTCACGCAGGGTCGAATTCGTCGGCGGGCGGCGGGGGAGGCGGAGGCGGTGCGCTCGTGCCACTCGTTCCGGCCGTGCCACCTTCGCCGCCGTTGCGTTTGCCGCCGTTACCGCGACCAAAGATCCAGTAATAGAGTTTTGTGCCGAGCACGAATACGAGCCAGATCGGAAGAACGACGAAGAGGCCGATCTTGAGCGCGGCAATGCCGATCGAGAGAAGTGCGCCCAGTGCACCCATCAGGAGCCCGCCCACCAGCAGCACCACGAAAATGGGCAGCCCGAAAACGAACAGCAAAAAGAGAATCGGCAAGCCCACCATCGCCAGCACTGCCAACAGTGGCAGCCCGATGATCTTGAGCAGGAAGGCGAGCGGGAGCAGCAGCGCGAGGCCGCTCAGCTTGAAAATCCAGCGCACCGCCGCCAGACGAAGAACCAGCCACCGGATCGCGGCCCACATGTCGAACGGCCTCATTGATCGTGACAGAGGACCGTACGACCCCGGCGATCAGATTGTTTCGAGGGCGTCCTGGAGCGAGTTCGACGGGATCAGCTTGCCGACGAAGAACTCCCCAAACTCGGCGTACTTGGAGCTGGCCTCGTCGAAGCGCATATCGCTCACGAGCTTCTTGAAATCGAGCGGATCGCGGGCAAACAGCGTCACGCCCCATTCCCAGGCATCGAAACCGATGGCTCCCGTGATGATTTGCAGCACACGGCCCGCGTAGCGCCGGCCGGTGGCACCGTGAGCCTGCATCAGCCGACTGCGCTCGTCGAGCGACAGCGTGTACCAGTTTTGCCCCGTTTGGCGCCGCTTGGACATGGGGTAAAAGCAGACGTACGGCATGGCATCGGGAAGCGCGGGGTAGAGCCGCCGCTGGATGTGAGGATTCTCGCGCTCGACCTCGATGCGCTTCGAGAGTTCCGCCGTGTACGCGGCGTCACCCACTGCCCCACCCCGCGCTCCGGCCTCGCGCGCCAACTGGGCGGTAAGGTGGTACAACCCGGCCTCGGTGACGCTGAGGAACGAGTAGGCGAGATCCATCCCCAGCTCGCACGTCGTCCGCACCGCGTTTTGCTGCGCTGTGGCGATTTCCTCGAGCGTCGGTCGAAAATGGACCGCGAGCAGATCGCCCCGTGAGCCGATCAGGCGGAAGTACGCACTCCAGCCCGCGTCATCCGGGGTGCCCGAGGGAACGGATTTGGGCGAGGGCACGCCACCCGATGCCTGGCCTGCACGCGCGCGCGAGAAGACCTGGTGGAGCGCGTACCAGCCTTCCAGCGTCTCCGGCGCGTGAGCCGGTGCGATCGATGAAGGAGAGGACATGCCGAGAAGCTAATCCGCCGGGCTTGCCGTCGCGCGCCGACTCCGCGGCACCGCCTTTGCTTTTGGAGGCGGCACAGCAGCACGAAGAGATGTCGTACTATCGCAGCCGAACGGCGGGCAACATATGTCGAACGGAAACATCGAGAATGAGCCGGTGGGGCGCGTAATCGGCGCCGAGACCCGAAGGCGTGAACTGAGGGCGCTACTCCTTGCGGCGGCAGACACCGCGCGCGCGAGCCGGCAGCATGTGGCGATCACCGACTACGTCGCTCGTCCGCTGGACCGACTGCTTCGCCGCGCCACGACGCTGTTGAGCGCCGCAGGCTAGGGCCTGGCGGGCCCCGCCGCGGGCCCAAAGGCAGCTATCGTCGCCGTTCGATGAGCCCAAAGGCGACTATCGTCGCCGTTCGATGAATTGATCGGGACTCGCGAACGCGCGATGTACCGGGCGCGCCGACTGGCAGTACTTCTCGAGATCTCGATCGCTGCATCGCTGCCAGTTCACCGGGATGGGCATGAGCCGGCGTCGATCGACACCGCGCTCGAAGCACAACCACCCTTCATTCACCCCACTCGCGAGCGCGGAACGGCCACCAACCGTCACGCGGCGATCTTCATCGCGGCGATCGTCGAACATATCCGACAACCGCGCCATTAAGCGTCGATCGACGTTTCGGCGCTCGTCGCTGCGCGGAACCACGTCGAACGCAGTCCACTCGCGGCCGGTCGAATCGACAAAGGTGCGAAAGCCCATGCTGCCTCTCCTCCGCATTCGGCCCGCTCGTACCGGGCACGGCCGACACCCGAGAAGATACACTTCCGCAGGGTCGGTGCCACCCACCCCTCCAGAGCCCGCTTACGCAGGCAGCCGAGGCGATCGGCGCGGGGGTGGGGGTGGGGGTGGGGGTGGGGGTCTGAACTTGGGGTGCTTCGCAGTCCAGCGGAAGCGGATGATGGTGGCCACCAGGATCACCACGCCCGCCGCGATGATCCCGGCTTTCTCGGCGTCCAGCAGATCCACTGGCGAATTGTCGAGGTGCTGGTCGGTGAGTGCGCCATGCACGATGAGCAGCGCGGCGACGACGTACGTGAGATAATGCAGCGGCTTCCAGCGCTGCCGTCCGATCTCGGCGCGATATATGGAGGTCACCACGGTGAATACGAGCAAATAGAGCGCGATCGCGCCGAGGGTGTTGATCGTGGGCTGTTCGGGCGACGAAACCGGAATGAGGATGTCAGCCAGCGCGAAGCGGGGCTTGTCGATGAACAGCAGCGGAATGGGATGCAATGCCGAGAGCCCGAGCGCGACGTACGCGGTCCAGTTGTGCAGCTCGAGCAAATTGATGCGACGGTGGGGCCACCGCTTCCACGGGTTGTACCGCGCGCCCATGAGGAGTCCGAGCAGCACGTTCACGCCCAGCAGGTAGACGGCCGCGAGGCCAAGGTACGTGGTCAGGTCCTTTGGATCCATGCGGTGACTACGAGCGGCGGGAGGTGTTCGTTCGAGCCCAGCAGGCTCCCCGGTGCGGCATGGTGGGTGCAAGACGGCACACCATGACATACGGGGTGAGGATGTGAAACGAGCCTGGAGCCACACGCTGGCCATCGCGTTGCTGGTCGCCGGTCGAGCCGCCGCTCAGGCGCCGGACGAGCCTTCGTCTAAGACGTTCTTCACGGGACGGGACGGCGTGATCGCGGCTGGCTTCCTTGCCGCGAGCGTCGGGTTGAGCGTCTTCGACGCCCGCATCGCTCACTGGTTTCGCGATACCACCCTGGCGCACGTCAGATTCGGCGAAAAGTGGGACGACGTGTTCACGCACGTGAACGAAACCACGCTCACCGTCGGCGGACTCGCGGTGTACGCGGTGGCCAAGCTCGGCAAGGCCGACGCGGTGGCCGACGTCGCGTTTCACACGGCCGAATCGGTGGCCGCGGCGAGCCTTACCGCGCAAGTCATTCGCGGGCCGCTCGGGCGCACCCGGCCGCGCGACACTCAGCGATCGCACGACGAGCAATACGAGTTCCACTTCTTCAAGGGCTTCACCCATTTCCAGGAGCGAGCATTCCCGTCGATCCACTCGTCGTCGGGATTCGCGGCCGCGTCGGCCATCGTCGCGGAGGTCAAACATCGCGAGCCTGGCGCGGTGTGGTACGTCGCGGTGCCAGCGTACGCGCTCGCGCTCACGCCCGGACTTTCGCGGATGTACCTCGGCCAGCACTGGGCGAGCGACGTCTTTGCCGGCGCGTTCCTCGGCACGTTCTACGGCTGGCGTGTCGTCGACTACTCGCACGCGCATCCAACGACGCGCGTCGACCGGATCTTCCTCGGCTCGGTCCAGCACGCCCAAATCAACGTGCAACGGGGATCGCTGACGGTCGGCTGGAGCACCGCGTTCTAGCCGCGCGCACCGCCCCCGAGTCGACGCCGCTCAATCGGCGCCGAGCGTCCGATCGAATTCGCGCGCCGGGCGCGACACGGCGCTCTCGCGCGAGTTGCGTCCCGCCGGATCGCGTAGCTCGCTCAACGCGCGACGAAGCGCAGGGATCACCGATTCGATCGTCTCCACCGACACGGCGCCGATCGAAAGACGGAACCAGCCGCGATCACCGAGCGCGCCGAAGGCGCTGAACGGCACCGCGGCGAGACCCGCCTCGTGCAGTAAGAACTCGCGGATCTCTTCGTCGGTATGGAGCGTCCGGCCGCCGGCCGTTTGCAGACCGTGCAACGGGAATCGTGCGCTCACGTAGATGGCGCCCTGCGGCCGCACGCAGTCAACTGGCAGGCCATCGTCGCGGAGCGCCGTGAGTCCGTCGTACACCGCGTCGAGACGCCGCGTGGCGTCGCGGCGCATGATCACGAGATAGTCGTCCACCGCTTCGGCGTCGCAGAGGAAGCGCGCGGTCGCCACTTGCTCGGCGCGGGGGGCCCAGGCTCCGATGTGGCCGATGATGTCGTTCATCGGCCTGATCACGTCCGGCGCCGCGACAGCCCAACCCACGCGAAGCCCCGTGGACGCGAACGCCTTGGAGATGGCGTCGACGACGACGAGATAAGGCGCGATTGCCGGCCGCAGCGACAGGGGATCGACATGGCGCGCTCCGCCCGACGTCAACATCCAGTAAACCTGGTCGTACATCATGAACAACGGGCGCTCGTCCTCGCCACGCCGCGCATTCTCCTCGAGCACGAGGTCGCAGATGTCGGCGAGTGTGCCGGCGTCGAAGACGGTGCCGGTGGGATTGAGCGGCGAGTTGAGCGCGATGAGGCGCGCCTCGCGAACGAATGGCCGCAGGAGCTCCGCCGTCGGCAGAAAGTTCGTCCGCGCGTCGCAGTCGATCGTCACCGCGTTCGCGCCGACGATCTCGCAGTAGTAGTCGTTGTTCCACGACGGAACACCGAACACGACGCGGTCGCCGCGATCGACCAACGCGCGATACACCGCGTAGATGGCCGGCCGCGCACCGGACGCAATGAGCACCGATGGCAGCGAGACGTCGACGCCGAGCCGCTCGCGATAGAACTGGACCACCGACGTCCGCAGCGACTCGAGACCGATCGACGGCGGGTAGGTCGTCTCACCCTGTCGAAGCGCGTCGATGATCCCGTCTTCCAGTGCGCGCGGGATCCGGAATTGCGCCGAGCTGAAGTCGCCGACGGTGAGATCGGCGATGCGCTTCCCTTCCTTGGCTAATGCGCGAACTTCGCCCGCGATGCGAAGGATCGCGGACCCGCGAAGTTCATTGGCGAGTGTGGAGACACGCGAGGCAGGCATGCCGGTAGAAGCTGGCGCGTTCGCGGGGTGAGCGGAAGCCCCAACCGCTATCGCGCATCCGCGAGTCCAGCGACCAGCAGCGGATCCCCTTCGAGGGCGTGCGCACGCAGGAGCAATTGCGCATAGGCCGCGTCTTCGGCGGTAACCGTCCGGTCGGGCGGACCCGCTGGCTCGACCGACGACGGCCACGCCGTCGTGTGCCCGAAGCCAAGGAGGTGCATCAGCTCGTGCTCCACAATGGAGCGACTCGCCAACTCGCGGGTCGATCGAAAGCTGATGCTGCCCTCGAAGACGTTTCCGTCGGAATCCCAGCTCACGTACGTCACGCCGGCTGATCCAATCCGCGAGTCCACGCCAACATCCACGGGAAAGATTCGCCCCAGCCCGGTCGTGTCGGTCCACGGACGGAACAGCGGCGTGCCGATCGCATCGGCCATGGCGCGCGCGGTGTCCCAGAATGCGATCGAGTCGCCGGCGCTGATGTTGGTGCCGCGCGTGCGCCGAAAGACGATGGGTATTGGGTAACTGTCCGCGCTCCAACCGACGGTGCGTCGGCCGCGAACTCGCGCGAAGCTCGCGCGATCGGGAGAACGACGCAGGGCCGCGCGCGGATCGATGTCCACGGTCTCTCCAGCGAATCGACCGCGGCGGATCGTCCAGCGCCGCGGGATGAGGAGCAGTCGAACCTCTTCGGCAAGCCGGACGCGCGCCACGGTGACGCCGACGGCGTAGTAGTTCGATTCGCGCGACGGAGTCACGACGATCCTGATCGAATCGCCCGCTGTCTCGCGAATGAGATCCGCGAACCTGCCGACCGCGTCCGCCTGCAGCGTGTCGGTCGCGCCGAGTGCGGCGCTGTCGCGCGACCAATGCACGACCACGCGCACGCCTTCGGCAGGCTCGCCATCGGCGGTGAGCAGGCGCCCCAAAAGCAGAGCCACCCACGCCGCCGCCAGTCGCTACTCCTGGACCGCGTCGATGTTGACGACGGTCTCGGCGAGGGTCGTGAGCCGTTTGTCGGTCTGACCCTCTTCGTCGAGTGTCTGCTGCAGCAAATCGGCGTGGTCGCCGAGCCCGAGCATGTTGGCGAACGTGCGAACGCTGCCGTATCCGGCGATCTCGTAGTGCTCCACGCGTTGGGCCGCGGCGATCATGGCCGCATCGAGCGCGTCACTCTCGTCGTGCTCCTCGAGCAGCTCTTCACCTTCCGCGATCAGACCTTCCATACCTTTGCACTTGTGGCCGCCGGGCTTTTGGCCGAGCTGCGTGAAGATGCGATCGAGGCGCTCGACGTGCGTGCGCGTCATGACTTCGTGTTCCTTGAACGCCCGACGGAGATCGTCGTGCGTCGCGGCATCGGCCATCTTGGGCAGCGCCTTGAGGATCTGCTGTTCGGCGCTGTAGAGATCCTGCAATTGCTCGACGTAGATATCCTGCAGCGATTCGCCGGGCATGTGAAGCCTCCACGTGTGGGCGGGTTGGCTTGCGGGAGTCGCGCGCGCGACTCGTTGGACCGCCCACGTCTCGCACGGGCCATACCATCGCCCGCGCGTCGCGGTGAATCAGGCTGCCTCGGCCTCGCCGAGCTCTCGCCGAACCGCCGCGAGAATTGCGCGCGGTTCGGCCGGCTTGGAGATGTAGCCATCGCATCCCGCTTCGAACGCGCGATCGCGATCGGACGGCAGCGCGTGCGCCGTGAGCGCGATGATGCGAATGCGTCTCGTCGCCGGATCGGATTTGAGCCGGCGTGTGACCTCGAGACCGTCCACGTACGGAATCGATACGTCCATCAAGATGAGATTCGGCGCCATGGCGCGCGCCGCCTCGAGGGCGGCTGGTCCATCGTGGGCCTCGATGACGCGATAGCCACCGAACCGCAGGATGGTCGAATAGATGATCAGGTTGTCCTCGTTGTCTTCCACAAGGAGCACCGTTTTTCGCGAAGGCATGCTGCTCGGCTCGGGCTAACGGATACGCCAATTCCATAGGGAAGAATCGCGCCACCAGCGGCCGAGGCCGTGTATTGGGAGGCCAACCGGTTCGTGAGCCACGACGCTTTATCCAACGGCAACCGGTCACAAGCTTCTGGTCCGACGCTTGCCTTTCACGGGGCCGGGCGCGAGCGAGCCGCGCCGAGGGTAAAGCGAACTCACACGTTAACGTGACGAACCAGTGACGACGCTACGACTTATGGATTCTCGTAACCGAGATGTTCCGGACGGACCCGACGGTTCCGCGTTGCGGCTCCGGAAGGCGATTCGGGCCGTAGTCATCAATTCCGGCTCACGCGACGAGCTCGAGGCCGCGGCACGCGACCTCGTGGTCGAGCTCCGCAACAGGGAGCAGCCGCCCGAGCAGGTACTGCTCCAGATCAAGGAGGTGCTGGCCCAGGCCGGCCTCCGTCCAGGCCATACGTTGGCGGCCGACGGCTCCGAGCTGATGGGTGAGGCCACGCTGTACCGTGAAGTCGTCTCGTCGAGTATCCGCTACTACTTCGACGGCGATGGAACGCCGGACGGCAAGCACCGCGTCAGCTGACGATCAGGGCGCCACGTCCGAGAAGACCACCTTGTCTTCGCGTTCGAGGGCCCATCGGAGTCCCCAGGCGTCCTCGAACAGGATGAGCGGATTGCCTTTGGCGTCGTAGAGCAACATCCGCCCGCGGTCGCGGGCCACGCGCTCGATCTCGTCAGCCGGCCCACTGACCCACCGTGGAAAGCGCGCCGAGATACGCTCGATCCGGCAGGCGGCACCGTACTCGTGCTCGAGCCGGTGGAGCATCACGTCGAACTGGAGCAGCCCGACCGCGCCGACGATCGGCGTGGGACCCGTCGTCTCCGTGCCCGATGTGTAGAAAACCTGGGCCGCGCCTTCTTCGGTGAGCTGCCGGAGCCCCGCGTCGAGCTGCTTCCGTTTCATCGGGTCGGCCAGAATGATCCGCGCAAAATGCTCGGGCGCGAAACGAGGAATCCCGCTGAACTCCAGATCATCGCCGCCGGTAAGCGTGTCGCCGATGCGAAGCGTGCCGCGATCCATCACCCCGATGACGTCGCCCGGCCAGGCCTCGTCGACGGCCGTGCGCTCGCGAGCGAGAAACTGCTGCGGCGCGGCGAGGCGGATGAACTTCCCCGATCGCACGTGCTTCACCTGCATCCCGGCCGTGAACTGTCCCGAGCAAACACGTACGAACGCGACGCGATCGCGGTGCTTGGCATCCATGTTCGCCTGGATCTTGAACACGAAGCCGGTGAACTGCTCGTCGGTCGGGTCGATCGAGCCGATCGTCGATTCTCGCGCAACGGGCGCCGGCGCGAGCTCCAGGAACTCTCGCAGGAACGGCTCGACGCCAAAGTTGGTCAAGGCGCTGCCAAAGAACACGGGCGACAGTTCGCCGGCGAGCACCGCCTCCTCGTCGAACGGATGTCCTGCTTCGTCGAGCAGTCCCACGTCCTGCACGAGCCTGTCGCGCGACTCGGCGCCGAGCAGTTCACGCAGCACATCATCGTCGAGAGAAGCGAGCCGCACGGCGGCGCGGCTCGCACCGTGGTCCTCGCTGCGCGCGAACAGAAAGACCTGTCGCCGCCGCCGGTCGTAAACACCGACGAACGCGCCGTCGCGGTGAATGGGCCAGGTGATCGGGTGGCAGGCTATGCCAAGGTCCGCCTCGACGTCGCTCACCAGCTTGAGCGGATCCTCGCCGACCCGGTCGCACTTGTTCACGAACGTGAAGATGGGCATGCGCCGGCGCTTGCAGACGGCAAAGAGCTGGCGCGTCCGATCCTCGACGCCCTTGCGGTTGTCGAGCAGCATCACCGCACTGTCGGCGGCGACGAGCGTGCGGTAGGTGTCCTCGGAGAAATCTTCGTGACCCGGCGTGTCGAGCAGATTGATGTCGAAGCCCGCGTACTGGAACTGCATGACGCTCGACGTCACCGATATGCCGCGCTCCTGCTCGAGTTTCATCCAGTCCGACGTCGCGTGCCTGGCCGCACGCCGCGACTTGACCGACCCCGCGAGATGGATGGCTCCCCCGTACAGCAGGAGCTTCTCGGTCAGGGTAGTCTTCCCGGCGTCGGGATGGCTGATGATGGCGAAGGTGCGCCGGGTTCGGACGGCGGCCTCCAGCTGGCCATTTAGCTCGATCGACAACGGAACGCTTCGATTCGGGTGGCAGTACACAGCAAAAGGGCCCGACCCCGCAGGATCGGACCCTCGGATGGAGTGTTGTAATTTAAACACCTCTCCCCCAATGGAGTGCCGCCGGTGACCCCGTGGGTCCGCCGCCTGATCATCGCGAACGTCGTCGTCTTTTTCCTCGAGCAAACCGTCCGTGGCGTTGGCGATTCGCTCATGCTCGTCCCAGCGTACGTGTATCTGAAGCCGTGGACGATCGTGACGTACATGTTCGTGCACGCCAACTTCACGCACATCCTGTTCAACATGCTGGCCCTGTACTTTTTCGGGCCGCGCGTGGAAGAGCGGATCGGGTCGAGGCGTTTCATCACGCTCTACGCCGTGAGCGGCGTTTCCGGCGCGCTGCTATCGACCGTGTTCGCGCCGTTCTCTCCCGTGGTCGGTGCGTCCGGCGCGGTGTTCGGCGTGATGCTCGCCTTCGCGATGTTCTGGCCGACGGCACAGATCTACATCATGGGCATTTTGCCGATCGAAGCCCGACTGGCCGTGTTCCTCATGGCCGGACTGGCGCTCTGGAGTGGCCTGCACGGCTCCCGCACCGGCGTTGCGGACTTCGCTCACCTCGGCGGCTTCGTCGGCGGCTGGCTCTACCTCAAGTGGCTCGACATGCGCCAGGGCGCGCGGCGATTCCGGGCCAAGGTCGCGCCCAAGATCTCGACTGACAAGCTGACCAATTGGAAGCGCGTCGACCCCAAGTCGGTGCACGAAGTGAATCGCGACGAGGTGAATCGGATCCTCGACAAGATCAGCGCGTCGGGGCTCGCGAGTCTGACGCCGCAGGAGCGGCAGTTCCTGTCGAACTTCGTGCCGCCGGACGATCGGGTGCCGCCGCCAACCTAGTCGGCACGCAGCGCCTCCATCGGATCAGCGCGGCTGGCGCGCGATGCGGGGAGCCAGGCAGCCGCGATACTGGTCCCGGCAAGGAGCAGCGCCACCAGCGCGAGGGTGAGCGGATCGTTGGGCGCGACCCCGAACAGCAGCTTGGTAAGGGCTCGCGTGGCGACGGAGGCCGCGAGCCCGCCGATCAGCAGGCCGGCAAGCGTGAGTCGCAAGCCCTGACGCACGACGAGCCAGCGCACCTGTCCCGCCTGCGCGCCCAGCGCGATACGGATTCCCATCTCCCGCGTTCGGTTCCGGGCGACTTGCGCCAGCACGCCGTAAACCCCGACGACCGCGAGCACGAGTCCGATCGCGCCGAACATGAGCATGAGGATGGTGAGGAAGCGCGTGCGCGCTAGCGAGGCATCGCGAAGCGCATCCATCGTCGTGACGTTCGTCAACGCGAGCGTCGGATCCATGTCGTGGAGGAGCGACCTCACCGAACCGGTCATGCCGGCCTGATCGCCGGTTGCCCGGGCCACCACTCTCATGTACGGGTAGAAGCTCTGCGTCGAGGGCTCGTACACCTCGATGCGCGGCGCTACGCCGAGTGCGTCGGTATGCTCGTCACCGACGACTCCGACGATCGTGTGCCAACGCGATTTCGGCGTTGGTGCTTTCTCGAACGCGATTCGCTGGCCGAGCGGATCCTGCCCCTTGAAATAGCCGTTGGCAAGCGTCTGGTTGATGATGATCACCGGCGTCGTCTTTGGCGTATCGTCAGTGCTGAACTCACGGCCGCGCAGTAACGGAACGCGCATCGTCGCGAAGTACCCGGGAGACACTACGGAGTGCGCGACTTCGCTGCCGTAGTCACCGGCCGGCCGGGCGTAGCCGATGAAATCCGACGTATACGAAGCTCCGGTGAGTGGCGGGTTCATCACCAGCGCGGCGCTGCTCACCCCCGGTAGTCCGCGCACCCGCGCCTGAAGCTGGCGCATGAAGCCATCGACCTTCTCGTCGGTGTCGTACGCGCGGTTGAGATTCACCGCGCCGACCCACACGCCGCGCGGATCGAACCCCGGATCGACCTGGCGCATCTGCAGGAAGCTGCGCACGAGCAGGCCGGCGCCCACCGCCATTAGCAGCGCGAGCGCGACTTCGCTCACCACGAGCAGATCGGTCCAGCGCTTCGCTCGAACACCCTGGATCGCCGCGCGACCGCCGTCCTTGAGTGACTCGGCGGGATCACGGTGGCGGGCCCACAGCGCGGGCGCGACGCCGAACACCAATCCGCTGGCGAGGGTGATCGCGACCACGTAGGCCAACACACTCGTATCGACGCCGAAGTCGCGCACGCGAAGCATGCCGGAGGGCTGCAGGTGGACCAGCGCTCGTGTCCCTGCCCACCCCACGGCGAGGCCGCACGCGCCGCCGACCAGCGATAGCACGAGACTCTCCGTCACCGCTTGTCGCACGAGCCGACCGCGTCCGGCGCCGAGCGCGAGACGCAGCGCCACCTCGCGCCGGCGTCCAGTCGCCTGAACGAGGAGGAGATTGCCGACGTTCGCACAGCCGATGAGCAGCAGGAATGCCACCGAGGTGAGGAGCACGAGCAGCGGCAGCCGCGTGTCGCCGATGAGGAAATCGTGAAGCGGCCGCATCGACGCGCCCATGTACTTGTTCGTCGCTGGATACTCGCGTTTCAGGCGCTCCACGACAGCCTGGAGCTGCGCGTCCGCCTCGGCGATCGTGACTCCGGGCTTGAGCCGCGCGACAGCGCGCGGGCCGTGCGCGCGGCGGAAGGCCACGCTGGCGCGGAACTCCGGTGTCCACTCGAAGGTGCGCCAGACGTCCACGCCTTCCTTTGGGTACGAGAATCCGGTGGGCATCACACCGATCACCTGAAACACCCCGCCATTCAGGGTGATCGACTTTCCGATCATCGACGAGTCGCCTCCGAATCGCTCGCGCCAGGCCTTGTCGCTCAGAACGGCGAGGTGTGTGCCGGTGCTGAACGATTCCTCGAACGTGAACGCGCGGCCCAATGCAGGCCGCACGCCGAGCGTCGAGAAGAAGTTGCCCGTGACGACCGACGTCCCGAGGACCTGTGGGTCGCCTCTGCCGGTGAGCACGGAGTTGCCCAGGCCTTCGAAGTAGGCCATCACGTCCTGGAAGTCGCCCACGCCCGCACGCCAGTCGAGCAGGTTCGCCGGCGCGGCATAGTTCATCTGCCAGTGCTTCTCGGAGTTGTTCTCGCCGATCACGACCAAGCGATCCTGTCCAGGGAATGGAAGCGGCCGGAGCACGACGGCGTTCACCGCCGAGAAGATCGCAGCATTGGCGCCGATGCCGAGCGCGATCGTGACAACGGCGGCGGCCGTCAGCGCGGGTGTGCGGCGGAGCGATCTGGTGGCGAACCGCGCATCCGACAGCGCGTCCTCGATCCACTGGAGTCGGCGCACGTCACGGTGCGCCTCACGTACGCTCTGAACGCCGCCGAAGCGCGCGACGGCGAGTCGCCGCGCTTCCTCGGGCGCCATACCCAGACGCACGTTCCTTTCCATCTCCAGCTCGAGGTGGAACTGAATCTCCGCGGCGAGGTCGTCGTCCGCCATTCGTCGATGCAACAACGCGCGAAGCCGCGAGCGAATTCCGCTCCAGACGCTCATGCGATCTTCCGCTCAGCCGACGTCGAGAATGAGGTCGACGGCCTCGACGTAGCGCCGCCAGTTGGCCGTTTCGGCGCCGACCGCCCGTCGGCCCGAGGCAGTGAGCTGGTAATACTTGGCGCGCCGGTTGTTCTCCGTCGTGCGCCAGTCGCTGGCGATCCATCCTTTCTGTTCGAGCCGCTGCAGCGCGGGATAGAGCGAGCCCTGATTGACTTCGAGCACGCCGCGCGAGTACTGCTGTATGCGCGCGCTGATTCCCCAGCCGTGCATCGGCTCGAGGGTGAGCGTCTTGAGAATCAGCAGGTCGAGCGTGCCGCGCAGCACATCCGAGTTGTCGGCCCCCATCGCCCCTACTGTCGAAACCCGACAGATGATAACAGCGCTCCTGTCGAAACGCAACAGGAGAGGTTTGGCGGTCTCGGTGGTGGCAGGACCATCGTCCGCCCTGCGGGGTTGAACATTGGAGGAGGAATGATGATGGAGAGGACCTGGCGAGCCGGGCTGATCGCGGGAGTCGCGCTGATCGCCTCGGCAGCATGTAGCAAGAACGGAAACGGCACCGCTTCCATGGACGATGGCCTGCGGTCCGATCTCAAGCAGGCCGGCGCGACCGGACTCGAGCTTGCACCCAAGGCGGGGCGGCAAGTGGTCATCTCGCCGATCGAAGGTGGACCGAGAGCAGCGCCCGAGGCCGCGCCGCACAAAATCAGGCGCGTGGTGCGGCAGCCGGCGGCGCGGCAGACGGTGGCGGCCCGACCAGAGCCTGCCCCGTCACGCGCGCGGCCCGTCGAACCGGTCCCCAACCCGCAGCCGGCGCGTCAGTCACAGCCGCAGCGGCGGCAGCCCGGCGTTTATTCGACTGAAGCCGAGATCTTCCGGCAGATGCCCTGGATCCGGCCCTGAATCAATTGGCCAAATAGTGGCTGAACAGAGGACCAAATAGGGTCAGACTCGATTTACAGTACTGTAAATCGAGTCTGACCCTATTTAGGCGTATTGCCGCGCTGCCGCGCCTCTCGACGAAAAAACGCGGCGGTCGGAGACATCTCCGACCGCCGCGTAGTCTCTTCTCGCATGCGCCTAAGCGGGAAGCTTACGGCTGCTCCTTGGGCTGAGCGAGAGCAACGGACTGCTGGCCAGAGGTCTCGATCACGAAAACGACGCGGCGATTGAGGTCGGCGCCGGGCTGGTTGCCCCACGCCCGCGGCGTGACCAGGCGGGTCTCGCCATAGCCGATCGTCTCGAGCTGGTTCGTGGTCAGGCCCTGCGAGGTCAGGTAGTCACGGACCGCGTTCGCGCGCTTCTTGGAGAGCGCCGAGTTGTAGCGGGTCGTGCCGGCCGGATCGGCAAAGCCTTCGATCGTGACCTTGGACTGCCCGTAGTACTGCTGAACGACGTGGGCAAACCGGTTGAGCGTCGGATAGTCCTGCTGGCGAACCGTCGCGTCGTTGAACGCGAAGTTGACCGGCATGTCGAACTTCAGACCATCTTCCATCGCCGTGATCTTGGCACCGAAATCGGTCTTCATCTGCTGCAACTCGGTGCGAAGCGCTTGCACATCGCCCTTGACCATACCAAGGTCTTGACGGAGCGAGCTGTCGTTGGCAACTCGCTCGGAGCGCTCGTTATCGAGCGCCGACTTCTGCTGGGCCAGTTGAGCGTTGGTCTCTGCGGTCACCCGCTTAAAGCGACCAGTCGTGACACAGCCGCTGAGTAGGGCGACGGTGGCGATGCCTGCGAGCATCGATCCGCTGTGAAGGCGCATCTGCGATCTCCTGTGAGTGTTGTCGTGCGGGGTCTTCGATGTAAGCCCGATTGCAAAAGCCGGGCACGGCATTGGTGACTTCGATCACAGACGAAAAACTTCGCTGCGTCGTGTGTGGGATCTTTACAATGACAGGGCCGGTCGCGACAATGCCGTGCGTCACAGTTGCCGCTCGAGATTGCGTGATCAGACGCACGGCTCATTTCCTGCACCCGCCCGGGAACCCGGTGAGGTCGCCCACACTTTCCGCATGAATCCTCGCGTCGAAGCCCCAACGCCGCAGGCGCTCGCCGATCTCGTGAGGCGGTGCGCCCAAATCAATCGCTACGCCGTCCAACTCGCCGAAGCCGAAGAGAGCCGCGTGGCCGCATTGGCGTCCGCCATTCTCGTCATGCGCGGCGTGCTGGAGCTGGAGGAGATTCCTGCACAAAAGCTGCCACCGCGGCAAGGACGCATCCGTCACTGGGCACTCACCGGCGAACACCTGGCCGAGGTCATGACGCCGGCCATCCGCCACGTGCATGGACGTCTCGTGCTCGACGAGCACGAGCAGGTGAAGGTCCTGTCGCACCGCACGTGGCGCGGCGTGTGGCGGATGGTCACGCTCTGGCGCGACGGCGTCCACGGATGCTCGGCCGCCGATCTCATGGAGTATCTCGCCGGACTCGCTGGCGAGGCGCAGCGGCGAGCGCCGTCAGTTGCCAAATCGCTGCTCGACCGAAGCCAGGCGATCGTCGCCGCTCACGATGTGTCGCCCACCGGGCCGAGGATGCGAGCCGACTGACGATCGCGGCCCGCCGCGGGCGGGACACGTGGCTCGGCTTCTGCTTTGCTGACCCGCATGGAGCCGACGCCCAACTCGACCGGAGAGTTCGCCGGCAACCCGACCGCGACGGACGCGACCGACGCGACCGACGCGACCGACGCGACGGACGCGACCGCGGCGGGGCGAACCGATCGGCGCATCACCCCGCGAGCGTATCGCGAGCGCCCCGAGCGGGCGGGCGACCGCGCACGCGCGCGTCTCCGCGAGATGGGGCCCGGACTCATCACCGGCGCGGCCGACGACGACCCGTCAGGCATCGCGACGTATTCGCAGGCTGGGGCCGCTTTCGGGTACGCGCCCCTCTGGATCGCCCTGATCACGCTGCCGTTGATGGCGGCGGTGCAGTTGATGTGCGCGAGGCTGGGGATCGTCGCGCGAAGCGGGCTCGCGAGCGTGCTCCGCGCGCACTATCCGCGAAGTCTGCTCTGGCTCGCCTGCTCTCTGCTCGTCTTCGGCAACACGGTGAACATCGCGGCCGACCTGGGCGGCATGGCCGCCGCCGCGAGCCTGCTCACCGGACTCCCCCCGATCTGGTTCGTGCCGGCGTTCACGGGGCTCATTCTCGCGCTGCTGGTGTTCGCGTCGTACGAGCGAATGACGCGCGTGCTCAAGTGGTTGACGTTGGCACTGTTCAGCTACGTGATCGCCGGCGTGCTGGCGCGCCCGGATCCCGCCGCCGTCCTCGCGGGCACGTTGGTTCCCCGCATCGTCGCATCGCGTGAGTATTTGCTGATGTTCGTCGCGATTCTCGGAACGACGATCTCGCCGTATCTCTTTTTCTGGCAGGCCGCGCAGAACGCGGAGCAGGACGCCCATTGGAGACGACGGCTGATCGGTCGGCCGCAACGCGCAATTCAGCGCGAGCTCCGCGCCGCGTCGCGCGACGTGAACGCGGGCATGTTCTTCTCGAACGCGATCATGTATTTCATCGTGCTCACCGCCGCGGCAACGCTGCACCGAGGCGGTGTGACGAACGTCGAGACCGCCGCCCAGGCGGCGGCCGCGCTCCAGCCGCTCGCGGGCAACGGCGCGGCGCTGTTGTTCACGGCGGGGCTCGTCGGCACCGGCATGCTCGGCGTACCCGTGCTCGCCGGCTCAGCGGCGTACGCCGTCGCCGAAGCCGCCGCCTGGCGCGCCGGCATGGATGAGCGGGTTCACACGGCGCGGCAGTTCTACGGCGTCATGGCGCTCGCGATGCTCGTCGGCATGGTACTCAACTTCGCCCACGTGAACGCGATCAAACTGCTGATCGCTTCAGCCGTGATCAACGGAGTGCTTGCGCCGCCGCTCATCGCCATCATCCTGGTCGTATGCAACAACCGGGATGTGATGGGCTCCCACCGAAACGGGCGCGCGCTCAACGTACTCGGCGGTCTGGCGGCGCTCCTCATGACGGTCGCCGCGGTCGCGCTCGTCTGGTCGTGGCTGTAGAGCACGGCTCGGCGTCGATCGTTCCGGCGCCGCGTAACGTTGGAATGCGATCAACGGAACGAGAGTTGAAGCGAATTCACGTGAATGGGCGGTGAACAGGATCGAAGGGACGCGACGTTTCACCGCGAGGCGGGAGGAGACACTCATGAAAAAACCGTCAAAGCGGGATTCGGCCGCCAAGCGCACGGCGATCGACGCGAGGCGTGAGAGCGGACAGCCGGGCGGCGGCGCCGGCCGTCGCGACGAGGTCGGCCCCACCGGCGTCTACCCGATGTCGGGGGGTATTCCGGAGGGCCACCACCTCGAGGTCAGGACGCCGGCGAGCTGGGGCCAGGGAGAGCGCGGCGCGGAAGGCTACAACGATGCCGGCGGTTCGGAGTTGTACATGCACGAGGGCCAGCTGCTCGGAGGGCTGACCGCGGGCCCCGGCGGCGAGCCGACGATCGACATCCACGGCGGCGACACGGCCGGCGCCGAGAAACACGCCGCGAACGAGCAGCGACCGAAGCGTGGCCGGCGGAGCTCGAAAGGCGGATCGCGCAAAAAAGAGCGCGATAAGTGAGCGGCGACCAGGCCAGCCTCCCGTTCCGCGATCGCTACGACGCCGGTCGCCAGCTCGCCGCGAGGCTGTCGGCGTACGCGCTTCGGCCCGAGGTATTCGTGCTCGCGCTGCCACGTGGCGGCGTACCCGTCGGGTTCGAGGTCGCCGCCACACTTGGCGCGCCGCTCGACATCTTCGTCGTGCGAAAACTCGGCGTCCCGGATCACGAAGAGCTGGCGATGGGTGCAATTGCCAGCGGCGGCGTCCGCGTGCTCGACCGCCAGGTGATTGCCATGGCCAACGTGAGTGAAGCGGACGTGCAACGGATCACGGCGACCGAGGAGCAGGAGTTGGCACGTCGCGAGCGGCGGTATCGCGGCGATCGGCCCTTTCCGGATCTGCGCGGGAAGACCGCCATTCTCGTCGACGACGGGCTCGCCACCGGCTCGACGATGCGGGCGGCGGTGGCGGCTCTGCGACAGGAGGGACCGTCGAGAGTCATCGTCGCGGTGCCCGTCGCCGCGCCGGACGTTCGCGATTCGTTCCACGGCGTCGCCGACGAGATCGTGTGCGCGGCGACGCCGATTCCGTTCCATGCCGTGGGGCTCTGGTACGACGACTTCACGCAAACCACCGATGACGAAGTGCGCGATCTGATCGAGCGCGCGCAACGGAGGCAACATGCCGGCGTCTGAACGAGAGCTCGAGCGCACGGTCACCGTGCCCGTGGGTGAGGTCACGCTCGAGGGAACGATAGGCATTCCCGCAAACGCGAGCGGCATCGTGCTGTTCGCACACGGAAGCGGGAGCAGCCGGTTCAGCCCGCGCAACCGTTACGTTGCCGCGACGCTGCGCCAGGCGGGATTGGCGACCCTGCTCCTCGACCTCCTCTCGCCGGCGGAAGAGGAAGTCGACGAAGTCACGCGGCTGCATCGCTTCGACATCGCCATGCTCGCCGACCGCCTGATCGTGGCGATCGACTGGCTCCGTTCGCAGCCGGATACCGCGGACCTTTCGATCGGGTTGTTCGGCGCGAGCACCGGCGCCGGTGCGGCCCTCGTCGCCGCCGCCGAGCGGCCGGTTCAGGTGGCCGCCGTGGTGTCGCGTGGTGGCCGGCCGGATCTGGCGGGCGAGGCGTTGCCTCGCGTCGAGGCGCCGACGTTGTTGATCGTGGGCAGCCGTGATGACGTCGTCATCGATTTGAACGAGCGCGCGCGCGATCACATGCACGGCGACGTGCGGCTCGAGATCGTCCCGGGCGCCACACATCTCTTCGAGGAACCCGGCGCGCTCGAGCGCGTTGCCGCGCTGGCGCGCGACTGGTTCCTGCAGCATTTGCCGGTGGCGCACGGGAGCTCCGCGAGAGCGCGATAAGCACCGACGACGCGGACTCCGTGTTATTATCGCAGGGACCCAACTTCGTCCCCGCGAACGAGAATGCCCCCCTTTCGAAATCCTCCGCGCGAAGGCGCCGTCGACCGGTTTCTTCGCTACGTCCGCATCGACACACAATCACAGGAAGATCAGAGCACGACGCCGAGCACGGCCAAGCAATGGAACCTCGCGAATCTGCTGGCGGCCGAGCTTCGCGAGCTTGGGGTCGAGGACGTGCGCACGACCGAGCACTGCATGGTCTACGCGACCATTCCGGCGACCGTGCCCAACGCGAACGGGATACCGACGATCGGGTTCATCGCCCACGTCGATACGTCGCCAGCGGTCAGCGGCGCCGACGTGCACCCCGTCGTGCACCAGAACTACCGAGGCGGTGACATCGTCCTGCCAAAGGATCCGTCGCAGCTGATCACCGTCGCCCAGCATCCATTGCTGGCCGAGTTGATCGGCGACGACATCATCACCACCGACGGAACGACGCTCCTCGGATCCGACGACAAAGCCGGCGTGGCCACGATCATGACGATGGTCGACGTCCTGCTGCGGAATCCGAAGATCGTGCACGGCAGAATCGCCATCGCGTTCACCGCGGACGAAGAGATCGGCACGGGGATCGACAAGTTCGACGTCCAGGAATTCGGCGCCGACTTCGCGTACACGGTGGACGGTGGCGAGCTCGGTGAGATCAGCGACGAGACGTGGAGCGCGCGGCTGGCGACGGTCACCTTCGGCGGCAAGAGCGCGCATCCCGGAACGGCGAAAGGCGTCATGGTGAACTCGATCTACGCCATGGCGTGGTATCTGACGCAGATGCCGCACGACATGCTGCCCGAGACGACCGAAGACCGCGTCGGGTTCGTGCACCCCTATACTGGCGTAGCGGACGTGCAGGAGTCGAGCGTGAAAATCCTCCTGCGCGACTTCGAGATGACTGGACTCGAGTCCAAGGAGCGCCTGCTTCGCGCGCTCGCCGCCACCGCCGTCGAGCGTTTCCCCGGGGTCAACGTGCGGGTGGACGTGAAGGAGAATTACAAGAACATGAAAGAGGTGCTGCAGCACCACCCGCAGCTCACCGAGAATGCGTTCGAGGCCGCGCGCCGGGCCGGCATCGAGCCGTTCCTCAAGCCGATCCGCGGCGGGACAGATGGTTCCAAGCTTACGTTCCGCGGACTTCCCTGCCCCAACATCTACACCGGCGGGCACGAATTTCACAGCAAGCTGGAATTCAACTCCCGGCGCGGATTGGAGAAGACCACGGAGACGCTGGTGCATCTCGCGCAGATCTTCGCCGAGCGGCAATGAGGATCACCCTGCGCCGCGATAACGCCGGCGGCGACGAGCCGGGACGAACTTTTCTTGGGGACGGCCGCTCGGGCTGGCTTTTGGTGGCTCACTGAGCGGCTGTTCCAGCCAATGTCCCTTCTCGGCTCGTTGAGCGACGGCAGCGTCGCGCCACGGGGTTCGATCCGTTCGATCGGTCAGATCCGCGTCCCAATTGTTCCAACTCGATGGGGCGCAGGGCGTCCTCCCGCGCCGACGCCGTCTCGCTGAAGTCCGATGCGGCGGATCGGGCCGAGGCGATGTTGAACCACTAGCCTGACCCGGTGAGCGCCGACTTCGGCGGCTCTTCCGGCGGCGTGATCGCGGGATAAGTCTCCGTCGCCATGCCCTGGACGTAGAGCAGCTTGATCGGAACGATGATCGCCGCCAGCAATGGCACCGCCACCATCAACCCGAGAAAGCCGAAGAGCAGCGCCATCACCGCCTGAGCGATGATCGTCAGCGCTGGCGGCAGGTCCATGCCCTCCTTCATGAGCATGGGGATGAGCAGGTGTCCTTCGACCTGCTGGATGACGAGATAGGCGACCGCGACGGAAACCGCCTTCTGTGGTGAATCGACGAATCCCATCGCCACGCCGGGGACGGCGCTCAGAATTGGTCCGATCGTCGGGATGAACTCAAGAATGCCCGCGATCACGCCCAGCGCCACGGCGGCTTTGATGCGGAGCGCGAAGAGCGCGATCGTGGTCACGACGCCAATCACGAGCATCGCCACGAGCTGTGTGACGAGCCATTTGCGGAGCACCGTAGCGACTCGCGAGAGCACGATGCCGGCCAAAGGACGCGCCTCGGGCGGGAAGAGCGCCATGAAGCCGACGTGATACAGCCCCGGATCCGCGCCGACGTAAATCGACAGGACGACGATCAGGAACAGTCCGGCGACGACTGCGATCGTGGATGAGAGAAATGGAAAGAGGTAGCGCGTGGCCCCGCCGAGCTGCTCGCTGATGCGCTGGCGAAGCGTGGGGACGCGTTGTGCCGCGCTGGTATCGGCACCGGCGCCGGCGGATTCCCGGCGCACCTCGGTGCCAACCGCGGCGCGCGCCGCGCTGTCACGCTTCGCGGTGACCGCGCTGCCCCCAAGAAACAGCCCCGCGAGGCCGGGCCGCTCGTCGACCCAGGCCTCGAGTCGATCGACGGCCTCCGGAATTCGCTCGCGGAGCTCCGCGCCCTGCTCCTGCAGCGTCGGAGCTATCCAGGCGCCCGTCAGCACGAGCAGGCCGATGGCCCCGAATACGATCACCGCCGCGCCGATGCCGCGACGGACTCGAAATCTGGTCAGTCGCTCGGCGCCCGCGCCGACGGCCAGCCCGAACAGAACGCCGAGAAACGCCGTGAGGAACACCTCGCGCGCGACCCATAGCAGGCGAATCGCGAGGAGGAACCCGGTGATCAGGGCCACGGCACGCAGGATGTCGCGTGTCGTCCAGCCCGCGGTCGTACGCCGGTCGCGAGGCGCCAGGGAGTGATCGGTCATGGGTCAGCGCAACTTGAGGGCACCCGACCCGTGTGGCAAGCATCGGCCTCGCGGTGCGGCCGACGGTCTCGCTCGCTCAATCAGCCACGAGATCGACGTCTCCGCCTGGCGTTCCGCTTCGCAGCAGAAACACCAAGGGGAAGCCAAGCACGAAGAGCACCGACACGAGGACGAAGACGTGATTGTACGCCAGCACGGCCGCCTGGCGGCCGATGACGCCGTTCAGAATTCGAAGCGCCTGCGCCTTGGCGGTGAACGCGTCGGCGCCCTTGCTGATCATGGCGGCCGTGACGCCCTCCAGCCACTGGCGCCCCATGCGCGACGTGCCGGCATTCTCCGACAGGACCGCGTGATAGCGAACGGCGCTCGAGCTCAGGGTCGTTGCGGCAATGGCAATCCCGACGCTTCCCATCACCTGCCGCACGACGTTGTACAGCCCCGTCGCCGCCGTCATGCGCGCGCGAGGAATGGTCGAGAGCGCGGCCGTACTCAGCGACACGAAGATCAGGCTGAAGCCTACGCCCTGCCACAGCTGCGGCCAGAACAGGTCCCAGAAGCCGACGGACGTGGTGAGCGTCGCCATCGAGTAGAAGCCGTAGCCGGCGATCAATAACCCGCCCCCCACCATCACGCGCGGACCCAGACGATTGTAGAACTTGCCGCCGATCGGCATCAGGACGCCCATCGCGATGCTGCGCGGCATCATGATGAGGCCCGACTGCATCGCGTCGAAGCCGAGCAGGTTCTGCAGAAACACGGGGAGTAGAAACAGACTGCCCATGAGCGCCAACCCGAGCACGCCACCGAGCGCGGTCGCCGAGCTGAATGAGATATTGCTCAAGATGCGGAGGTTGACCGCCGGCTTGTCGGTGCGGAGCTCACGCCAGACGAAGAGCACCAAACCGACGGTGGCCACTACGCCAAGCCGTACGATGAAGCCTGCCTGGAACCAGTCGTTGCGCTCACCCTCCTCGAGCATCAGCTGGAGCGCGCCCAGGCCGACGATCAGCAATCCAAGGCCCGGCCAATCGATGTAACCCTTCTCGCGCACCAGATACGGCGGATCCTCGATGAACCGGGATACGAGGGCGATGTTCAGCACGCCCACCGGAACGTTTACGTAGAAGATCCACGGCCAGGAGTACTGATCGGTGAGCCAGCCGCCGAGCGTCGGTCCGAACGCCGGCGCGAGCACGGCACCAAGTCCGTAGAGTCCCATGGCCATGCCTTGTTCTTCCGCGGGAAAGCTCTCGCGCAGGATTGCCTGCGAGACGGTGAGCAGGACGCCTCCGCCGAATCCCTGCACGATGCGGAATACCACCATCGGCGCGAGGCTCCGCGCCAGACCGCACGCCATGGATGCACCGGTGAACAGGACCACGCTCGCCATGTAGAACCGTTTGCGTCCGAACCGGGCCGCGAGCAGGCCGGTGATCGGCATGACGATCACCTGCGCGAGGATGTACGACGTGACGACCCAGGTGATTTCCTCGAGCGTGGCGCCGAGTGTGCCGGACATGTCCGGCAGCGCCACGTTGACGATGCTCGAGTCGAGCACCGCCATGATCGTCCCGGTGAGGACGGTCCCGGCGATGATCCATT
The DNA here is from genome assembly GCA_035469245.1 of Gemmatimonadaceae bacterium. GTDB lineage: Bacteria > Gemmatimonadota > Gemmatimonadetes > Gemmatimonadales > Gemmatimonadaceae > JAQBQB01. Next base: position 10,596 of record DATISA010000059.1, on the reverse strand, counting down.
TGTGCGGTGGTTCGCGCGTGGCGGACGCTTCCATACTCTCAGTTCAATTGCGCCGCACGCTTCGCACGGCCAGAGCCGGTCGCAGTCCGCCCAACAGCAGATCGACCGCGGAATCGATCAGCCGGTCCTGATCGATGGCCATACCGCGAATCTCGTCGGCGTGCCGCTGCCAGATGATCTGGACCATGACCCCGGTCAGGATGACGCGCGCGGCCACGTCGCTGTCGACATCGGCGCGGAACTCGCCGGTCACTTTGCCCTCGTCGATCAGCGACGCGACGAGGCGCCACCCTTTCATTGGCCCTTTGGCGATCCAGCGGCGATAGGCGTCCGGAAGCTCGTGCGCGATCCCCTGGAGGAGGCGGAGGACGTCGCGGCGCACCGGGTCGTCGCCGCCAAATGCTCGACGGATCACGAGACGGATGCGCGCCGACGATGGCCCGCGCTCGTGGCGCAGCGCCTCCTCGAGCCGCCCGAACGCGCGTTCCTGGTACTGTTCGAGCGCGCGGAGGAGCAGCTCTTCCTTGTTGGCGAAGTAGTGATAGACGGCGCCCTTGGTGACGCCGGCCGCGGCCGCCACCTCGTCGAGGCGCGTGTTGCGATAGCCGCGGGTGGCGAACACGTGGAGCGCCGCCTCGAGCAGTTCCTGTGGTCGCTCGTCGGGCCGGCGCTCCCAGCGGGCGGGCTTTGTCCGGGCGCTACTCACCGACGGCGCGTGGCGGGGTGCGGTGCGGGCGTTGCATACTCCCGGGTATAATACTCCCCACGCAGCCGCCCATCAAGCGAGCGACGCCCTGCGCTCAGGCCGTAGCGTGTGTGAACGCGCCGCGCTCGACTGTCGCGAGCGCGCGAGCCAGCCTCGCGTTCACTTCATCGGCAACCGGTCGCAGATCGGGCTTCCCTGTCAGCCCGAGTGCCGCCACCGCATCCAGCGCCGCAATGACCGAGCGCCCGGGCTCGTCGGCGGCATAGACGACGACGTTGCACGGCAACAGGAGTCCAATGTCGCGCTCCTCGGTGAGCGCGCGATGCGCGAACGGAGGATTGCACGCGCCGAGGATGACGTATGGCCGGTACTCGACGCCGAGCTTCTTGCGCATGGTCGCGGCGACATCGATTTCGCAGAGGATCCCGAACCCCTCGTCGGCCAGCGCCTGCTTGACGCGTTCGACCGCCGTCGCGTACTCCAGGCGGACGACGGTGCCGACCCCGTACTTCGTTCGTTGCGTGATCACGCGCTACCTCCCTCGATTGTTCCCGGTCATCGGAACGTCGCGCCACCCGTGCGGTCGTCGCGAACGAAATGGTCGCGCGCCGGCATGTGAATCTTCGGTAGGGTCGCGGCGTCCACGACCGCCTCGCGGCCGATGACTTCGTTTTCGGCGAGCAGGAAAGCGACCAGGCTGTACACATCGTCCGCACGCTGCGAGCCTGGCGCCGTCAGCGGCATTGCCCGGTTGATGTAGTCGAACACCGTCGTCGCATACGGCCAATAGTTGCCGATCGTCTTGACGTACTTGGCGTCGCGGCCGAACGGGAAGCTGTCCCGCGGCTCACGGCCGATGAGCCGGGGATACGGCGGAATGCCCTCGCCATGCGCACCATGACAGGCCACACAGCGCTCGGCGAAGAGCGTCGCGCCGCGAGCGTAGGTGCCCCGGCCGGGCGGCAGACCGACACCTTCGGCATTGGCATCGATGTCCCAGGCGCGAATCTCCTGGGCCGTGGCGACGCGCCCGATCGTGCGGAAGCGCGACGGTAGTTGCTGCGACACCGGCACGTCGCCAGACACCGCCGCGCCGGTTTCCACCGACGGTCTTCGTGCGGGCGGTTCAGCGCCGCGCCCGCAGCCGATCATGCCGGTCATGCCGATCGAAGCCACGCTCGCCAGCGCCGCGACCCTCTGGAACCATCGACGAGTGCTCACAGGTCCACCCCGAATCGAACGTCGCCGTTGCGACTCACCGTCCAGGCGCGGATGTAATTGAAGTGGAAATCGGTGCCGGGCCCGCGCACCTCAACGAACGCGGCGCGGGTCGGCTGCACGTAGCCGGTTTCGTCGACCGCGCGGCTCATCAGCACGGCGGGTCGCCCGGTCCATTCCCACATCCACCGGAAGCGCGTATGCGCCTTCGAGAATACCGGCGCCTGCAACTCGGCAGCGCTCCAGTGCTGGCCCCCGTCGGTACTCACGTCGACGCGCGTGATCTTCCCGCGCCCGCTCCAGGCGAGCCCCGAGATCTCGTGCCAGCCGCGTTTGATGCGATCAGGAGCGGTTGGCCGCGTGATCACGGATTTCGCGTCCATCACGAAGCTGAATTGACGCGCTGTGCCATTCGGCAGCGGATCCGTGTACTTCGCCGTCTCGTCGCGCGACATGTTCGGCTGATCGACGAGCTTGATGCGACGTAGCCACTTCACGCAGGTGTTCGCCTCATAGCCTGGCAGGAAGAGACGAACCGGGTAGCCGTTCGCGGGACGGAGTGCTTCACCGTTGAAGGCGTAGACGAGGAGCGCGTCATCCCACGCCTTTTCGATCGGAATGCTCCGCGACAGCTTTGCCGCGTCGCCGCCCTCGCCAAGGAACCAGGTCGCCGCTTTGCGCACACCGGCCTCGCGAAGCACGAGCGACAGCGGGACGCCTGTCCATTCGCCGTTACTCGTCAGTCCGTCCGCCATCTGGGGCGTGAGCTCCGGCGTCGCCCCGCGATAGGCGTTCCTCCCGTTGCCCGAGCATTCGAGAAAGTGAACGCGCGAGACGCTCGGAAACTGTTTCAGGTCGTCGAGAGTGAAGACCATCGCGCGATCGACGAGGCCATGCACGAGGAGCTTGTATTTCTTCGGGTCGATCATCGCGACGCCGCCGTGGTGCCTCTCGAATACCAGGTCGCTCGGCGTGATCGTCCCCGTGAGCTCGTGGATGGGCGAGTAGGCCGGCCCGGTGATGATTCCGGCCGGTGTGCGCGCCGGCGTTTCGAACGGCGACCTCGCGCTGGTCGGCGTGGTGCCGAGCCCCGGCACGGTCGACGGGTCCGGCTGCGCCGCGGCAGGTTGCGCGGTCTGCGCCGTTTGCGCGCCGAGCGGCAGCTTCTCGAGCAGAACGCCGCCCGCTGCGACCGCTGCTCCCGTGATCAGGGCGCGTCGCGTGACTCGCGTCTCATCGCTCATACCACGCCCCTCCCTCACCGCGTGGCTCCGCGCCGGACCGGCGCTGGCGCCGGAACGATCGCGCGATCAGCGTTGCCCCGCGCGAGCACCGGCGGTGGCAGATATGCCGCGTGTCCCTTGGTGGCGTACGGCACGTCGTCGGGTGTACCGCCGAGCGGCCAGTCGTTCTCCTTGCCCGGCGAGTCGGGGCGCGGCTGCGACGTGATGTAGGCAGCGACGTCGAACGCCTCCTGTTTCGTGAGCGTCTTCCCCGCCCCGAACGGCATGTTGTGCCAGATGAACGAGGCCGCCTTGCCCTGACGGGCCATCGATGCACCGACGCTGAACGACTTGGGTCCCCAGAGTGCCGGAATGCCCGGCGGAATGGCCGGGTTCCCGGCGCCTTCGGGTCCATGGCAGGCGACGCACTTAGCCGCGAACGTCGCCTGTCCGCGCGTGCGATCGCCCAGCAGCTTTTCCGGCATCGACAGAATGCCTTCGGCCCCCGGAAGCTTTTTCCCTTCGCCCACGGGCACGCCGCTGGACAGCCAAGCGATGTACGCGAGAATGTCCTGCATCTCACGGCTCTCCACGGGCAGCCGGTTGCCGGCGAGGCTCCGCGTGAAGCAGTAGTTCACGCGATCGGCGAGAGGGATCACGGCGCCTGTGCGCTCCATGTACTTCGGGAAGCGCGCCTGCGATCCGGCCAGCGGCGCTGCCTCGACGTTGCGGCCGGCGTTGATGTGGCAGTTGGTGCAGTTGATGTTCCCCGGCGCATACTCGGGGAGGCTGTCGGCCGTGTGCATCACGAGCGCGAGTCCGCGGCGGACCGACGCGCCGAGGGAATCGTTGGGGATCGTGGAATCAGCCGGCGGTTGCCACGACGCGGGATCGAAGGCGGCGTGCGCGGCGGTCCCGGCCGCCGATTCCACGCGCTGTGCCTCTTTGCTCGAGTCCACGGCGCGACACGCCGCAACGAGCGAAAGGCACGCGAATGCGGCGACGATCGCAGGTAGCTTCGGGTACATGGAATCCTCTTGTGCGGGCGCGCTGTTCGGCGTCCGAGTTCGACGGTAGGCTCGGGAGCCCGGACCGTCTGTAGGCCAAGGCCCGCCAGCGCGTCGGCGTTTTGCCGATGTTGGCTCTGGCGTGCCCGCAATACCCTGGAGAGAGCACCCGACTCAGGCGGCACAGGGCAGCCTTGCCGGGTTCCGCTGCATGACTATATAGTTATGCAGTCACGTTTGCCAGGTGGGACGGCGGCGGCGCTTCGCCGTGGCCGCCGCGCCGACAACCCTGTTGCGCACCCCGGAGGGCTTCGCATGACCCACGCGTCCACCTCAGTCCCAATCACGGCCGATCGCGCGGCGGTCAGCCCGCCGCGCTGGGCGGTGCTGGGCGTGCTGTTCGGCGTGTTGAGCGCCGCGGCCATCGCGCTCTACGGTCCGATCGGCGTCTCCGGCACGTACCCGCGCTTCGTGGGCGCGATTCTGCGCCGGCTCACGCCCGCATACGCGGCGTCCAATCCCTACCTCGTCAAGATGGGCAGTCTCATCACGACCGAAACGATGTTGGTGGTGGGACTCCTGATCGGCGGGTTCCTGGCATCGCGACTCGGCGGTACGCCGTACAAGACGGGCGCCGTCGAGAGCGTACACGCCAATGAGACCACGAATGGAAAGCGCTACGTCGACGCATTCCTCGGCGGCATGCTGATCATCTTCGGCGCACGGCTCGCCGGCGGATGCACGAGCGGGCACATCATCTCGGGCATCACGCAGCTCTCGGTGAGCGGTTTGATCTTCGCGGCCGCGGTGTTTGGCGGCGGAATGTTCACGGCGCGGCTGCTGAAGCCGACGGGAGGGCTCTGATATGAGTCTCCTCTATGCCTTGCTCGTAGGCGTGGTCATGGGCGTGCTGCTCCAGCGCGTCGGCGCCTCGAGCCCCCGGATGATCCTGGCCAGCCTCCGGCTGCGGAATCTCTCGATCATCAAGTTCATGGCGACGACGATCGCCGTCGGTTCGGTGCTCGTGTACGTAATGAGCCTCTTCATGCCGATGCACTTCGACATCAAGCCGACGTACGTGCTCGGTGTGGCTATCGGCGGGCTGATCTTCGGCGTCGGGTTCGCCGTCGCGGGCTACTGCCCCGGGACCTGTGTCGTAGGACTCGGCGAGGGCCGGCGCGACGCGCTGATGACGCTGCTGGGCGGGATCGCGGGCGCGCTCCTGTTCACGCTCGTCTACACGTTGATCGAAGGCTCGCTGATCAAGCCGCTCAACTACGGCAAGATCACGCTTGCCGACTTGCTGCACGTGCCCGCGATGGCAGCGGCGGTCGGCCTGGCCGCCGTTTTCCTCACCGCGGTCACTCTGATGCCGACGGTGCGCGGGAAGTCTCCAGCCGCCAAGCCGTAGGCCGTTGCCACCACGGCGCCGGGCGCCGTGGCTCAGCGTGCGATGACCGCCTTGCGTCGGGCCGCGGTGTCCGACGCAAGGCGGTCGCACATGATGTCGCAGAGCTTGAGCACGCTGCGATCGGCCAGCGCGTAATAGGCGAACAATCCATCCTTGCGGCGTCGTACGTAGCCGTGCGTCAGCAGGAGTTGGAGATGTTTCGAGACGTTCGCCTGCCCCAGGCCCGTTGAGTCGACCAGTTCTGACACGGTCATCTCGCCGTCCCGAAGCGCGTTCAGGATCTCGAGCCGTGCCGGCTCGGCGAGCGCCTTGAAGCGCTCGGCGACCAGCTTGAGGAGTTCGGAGTTGAGTGTCGTTCGTGTCACCAGTGTGGTCCGCATCCAGTACATTACCAAACCGTAATATAGTCAGAGCACCGGCCGGACTCACCACCCCGCGCGGCGTCGCAGCGCGGCTTCACCATGGACCACTGCGCTTCAGCCGCAGCCCTGACTCGGACGACGTCAGGCCCAGCCCTACTGGCCCGCAGGACTCGCCCGACGGCGTGAGCCCGGGTCCTCTCCTAGCTTGGCGGAGTCGCGAGGATCGCACTCGCCGAACACGGGAGTGGGCATGTCGATGCCCCTTGCGCAGCCCGCCATGGCGCGGGTGATCGAAAAGCGCATCGGAGCGAGCGAGCTGCCACCGAATCTGGCGGACTACGAGGCGGCATGCGCTGCGTTCTCATGGGGCGACGCGCGCGCCGAACTGACCGGCCTGCCGAACGGCGCCGGGCTCAACATCGCATACGAGGCCGTTGGACGCCACGCGGTCGGATCGCGGGCGGATCGTGTTGCGCTTCGCTGTTTGAGCCGATCCGGCACGCGACGCGATGTTACGTACTCGGAGCTCGGGCGGCTCACCAACCGATTCGCCAATGTCCTGCGGTCGCTCGGCGTCGGCAAAGGCGAGCGCGTGTTCGTGCTGGCCGATCGCATTCTCGAGCTGTACGTCGCCGCGCTTGGCACACTCGCCAGCGGCAACGTGTTCTGTCCGCTGTTCTCGGCATTCGGTCCGGAACCAATCAAGATGCGCATGGCGCTGGGCCGCGGGTCCGTGCTCGTGACCACGCCCCAGCTGTACAAGCGGAAGGTCGAACCGATCCGTGGCGCCGTGCCGACGCTGCGGGGCGTGCTGCTCGCTGGAACGAGCGCCGGCGAGTCGTTGCCTCCAAACGTGCACGACCTGAACGCGCTGATGCAGGCCGCCGATGAGCATTTCGTGATTCCGCCCACGGCCGACGAAGATCTCGCGCTGCTCCACTTCACGAGCGGCACGACCGGCACGCCGAAGGGCGCGATGCACGTGCACGCCGCGGTGATCGCGCATCACATCACCGGAAAGCTCGCGCTCGACCTCCACCCCGACGACGTGTTCTGGTGCACGGCCGATCCCGGGTGGGTCACCGGCACTTCGTATGGCATCATCGCGCCGCTCACCAACGGTGTGACGAGCGTGATCGACGAAGCCGATTTCGATCCGGCACGGTGGTATCGAACGCTCCAGGACGAGCGAGTGACCGTTTGGTACACCGCGCCTACGGCCATTCGAATGCTCATGAAAGCCGGGACCGAGCTTCCGAAAGCGTACGACCTGAGCCGGTTGCGCTTCATCGCGAGCGTCGGCGAGCCGCTCAACCCCGAGGCCGTCGTGTGGGGACAGGATGCTCTTGGGTTGCCGATTCACGACAATTGGTGGCAGACGGAAACCGGTGGCATCATGATCGCCAATTTCCGCTCGATGGACATCCGCGCGGGCTCCATGGGACGGCCGCTGCCGGGCGTCGAAGCGGCGGTGGTGCAGCGTACGGACAGCGGCGGCGTCGTGCCGGGGCCGGTTGGCAGCGACGGCGAGCTTGCGCTTCGTCCGGGCTGGCCGTCGATGTTCCGTGGATACTTGAATGACGACGAGCGCTATCAGCGCTGCTTCGCCGGCGGATGGTACCTCACCGGTGATCTCGCGCGCCAGGATGAAGACGGCTACTTCTGGTTCGTCGGCCGGTCGGACGACGTGATCAAATCGTCCGGGCACCTGATCGGTCCATTCGAAGTCGAGAGCTCGCTGCTCGAGCATCCAGCGGTCGCCGAGGCGGCCGTGATCGGAAAACCGGATCCCGTCGCGGGCGAGCTCGTAAAGGCATTCGTCTGCCTGAAGGATGGATTCGCGGCGAGCGACGCGCTCCGGCTCGAGCTGCTCGGTTTCGCGAGACAGCGCCTCGGGGCGGCCGTCGCTCCGAAGGAGATCGCGTTCCGCGACGCGCTTCCGAGAACACGAAGCGGCAAGATCATGCGCCGCCTGCTGCGCGCTCGCGAGCTCGGGCTGGCGGAGGGCGACGTTTCGACGCTGGAGCAGCCGATCCCATGACCACAACCGCGACCGCGACACCCCTCGCACCGCCGGCAACTCCGGCGGCGGGAGCCTTGCCCGCCGACACCGCGCACGCGCTCCACCTGTTGCGTGAGCTCGTTCGCATCAGGCGCTTCGAAGAGCGCGCCGCGGAGCTCTATCGCGCGGAAAAAGTCCGTGGCTTCCTTCATCTCTATATCGGCGAAGAAGCAATCGCCGTCGGCGTGATGCAGGCGCTCGGCCCCGATGACGCGATCGTGAGTACGTACCGCGAGCATGGCCACGCACTCGCGCGCGGCATGACCGCCCGTGCCATCATGGCCGAGTTGTACGGAAGGCAGGAGGGCTACTGCCATGGACGCGGGGGCTCGATGCATCTGTTCGACCCCAAGACGCGCTTCTATGGCGGTGACGCCATTGTCGGGAGTTGCCTGCCGCTCGCACTCGGCTTGGCACTCGCCGATCACATGCAGCACCGGCCCCGCGTGACGGCTTGTTTCTTCGGCGATGGCGCCGTCGCGGAAGGCGCATTTCACGAAACGCTCAATATGGCCGCACTCTGGCACCTGCCCATTCTCTTTTGCTGCGAGAACAATCTGTACGAGATGGGCACGCCGCTCGCCTGCCAGCACTCGGAGACGAACCTCGCGGCCAAAGCCGCGGCGTACCGCCTGCCGGCATGCGAGGTGGACGGAATGGACGTGGAAGCCGTGGAGCGGGCGGCTCACGACGCCGTGCAGGCAATCCGCGATGGCAAGGGCCCGCAGTTCATCGAGTTCCTCACTTATCGGTTTCGCTCGCACTCGATGTTCGATCCGGACCCGTATCGCCCGCGCGCCGAGATCGCCGCCTGGATGCAGCGGTGCCCCATCAAGACATTCACGGCGCGCCTGCTGGAGCGGCACGCACTCGACGACGCCGGAATAGCCGCAATCGAGGCCGAGGTCGCGCGTGAGGTGGACGATGCGGTCGCATTCGCCGAGGCGGGATCGTGGGAGCCGGTCGAGTCGCTCGCTCGGCACGTGTACAGCGAGGGTGAGGCTGGAAAATGACGACCTATCGCGAAGCCATGCGCGAGGCGATCCGCGCCGCCATGAAGTCCGACGAGCGCGTCTTTCTCATGGGCGAGGATGTCGGTAACTACGGCGGCTGCTTTGCCGTGAGCCAAGGGCTGCTCGCGGAGTTCGGCCCCGAGCGCATTCGCGACACCCCGCTCTCCGAGCTCTCGTTCGTCGGTGCCGGCATCGGCGCGGCGTTGGGTGGCATGCGGCCGATCGTGGAGATCATGACCGTGAACTTCAGCCTCCTCGCGCTCGACCAGATCGTCAACACCGCGGCACTCCTGCTTCACATGTCGGGCGGGCAGTTCAACGTGCCCATCGTCATCCGGATGGCAAGCGGCCCGGGACGCCAGCTCGCGGCACAGCACTCACACAGCTTGGAGGGCTGGTACGCGCACGTTCCCGGACTCAAGGTGCTGGCTCCAGCGACACTCGAGGACGCGCGAGGCATGCTCGCGACGGCACTCGCCGATCCCGATCCGGTGATCATCGTCGAGTACACGCGTCTGTACGGGCTCGAGGGCGATCTCGCCGCTGACGCTGGCGCGGTGCCGATCGACCGTGCGGCGGTCCGACGCGCCGGGACCGACGTCACACTGATCACGTTCGGCGGCATGTTGCCGGCAACGCTTGCTGTCGCGGAGCAGCTCTCGGGTGACGGCGTCAGTGCGGAAGTCATCGACCTCCGCACGCTGCGCCCGTTGGATGACGCAACGATACTCGCGTCGGTGCGAAAGACACACAGGGCCGTGATCGTGGACGAAGCGTGGCGGACCGGCAGCCTGTCCGCCGAGATCAGCGCGCGCATCATGGAAGGCGCGTTCTTCGACCTCGACGGGCCGGTGGGCCGCGTCTGCGGCGCGGAGGTGCCGATGCCCTACGCCCGTCACATGGAAGAGGCCGCACTTCCCCAGGTAGCGACGATCGCGCAGGCCGCACACGCACTCGTCGGTCGCTGAACGCAAATCCGAATGCCATCCCCCGACGGTCCCAGCCGCGACGCAGTCACCGAGCTACGCATGCCGTCGCTCGGCGCCGACATGGAGCGTGGCACGCTGGTATTGTGGAAGGTGAAGCCCGGAGACACGGTCAAGCGCGGCGACATCGTCGCCGAGGTCGAGACGGAAAAGGGCGTGTTCGAGATGGAGGCCGACGGCGCCGGCGTCGTAGCAGAACTCCTCGTCGCGCCGGGCACGCGCACGCCGGTTGGCGCCCCACTAGCTCGGCTCACGGGTGGGCGCGCGATTCCGGCTGCCGCTGCTGCGCCGGCGCCAGCGGCTCCGCGCGCGTCGCCCGCAGCGCGCCGGCTCGCCGTAGGGCGAGGAATCGAACTCGCATCGCTCGTCGGAACGGGACCGGATCACGCGATCGTGCTCGCTGACGTCGAACGCGCGGTTGCTGCACTGCCTGGCGAAGCGCGGGCCCCAGTGCCGTCCGCGCCTGTTGTGGTGCCGCCGGTACCCGCCATACCTGCCCCTGCCCCAGCGGCCACCGACGCGGCGCGCGCGATGCGGCAGGCCGTCGCCGCGGCGGTGTCGCGGTCCAAGCGGGAGATCCCGCACTACTACCTGAGCACCGACGTCGA
>DATISA010000058.1:0-7886 GCA_035469245.1 Gemmatimonadaceae bacterium | reverse complement strand
CTCACGACGGCGCGGATCGAGTCGGCGACGAGTGCGAACGGAGTATCACGCGTTGGCCCGGCGTCCATGACCACGGGAGCTACGAAGCTGAGCTCGCAACCGAGGTGTGCGTGAGCGTCGTTGAATCCGGGAACGATCACTTTGCCGCGGACGTCGATGCGGCGTGTTGCAGGCGTTGCGAGCTTCGTCACCTCGGCGCTCGAGCCGACGGCGACAATGCGATCGCCGCGAATTGCGATCGCCTCCACCCAAGGACGCCGAGCGTCGGCGGTGAAGACTCGCGCGCCCGTGAGGATGAGGGTGGGCTCGCCAGTCGCTTGCCGCTGGGCAGAGGCTGCGACTGCGCAGGGGGACAGCAGCAGAAGAGCGAGGCCGAATGTACGAGTAGACATCGGCGCCTCCCGTTGCCCACTAGCGATAGCGCGCCGACGGCGGCGGCGCAATGTCGGGCGACGCTCGAGCAGCCGACAGGGTGTTGAACACGCGGCGAACGATTTCTGCCGACAACTGCGAGCACCGCCCCCAAATTGCGGCTTCTACCGAGCCCCCGCCTCGGCCAGGATTCTTCCCACTCCACCGTCCGCCGGCGTGACGTTCGACCACGACGACAGCTTGCCCTCACGCACGACGACCGTCGCCGACTCCGCCGGCAATGCGATCGACTTGTTCGTCGGCTCGAGATCCGCGATGCCCAGCGCCGGGAGCTTGAGCGTGCCGGTGTGGTGCATCGTGAGTGCGACGTTGAATCGCACGCTGTGACCGTCGTCCGTGAAGTTGGTCGCGTTGAACCGGAGGTCGGGCATGGCGTCGTAGAGCGCCTGGTGAACGCCGAGCCACGCCTCGGGGCCGATCGGCTGCGGGACGGGACCGCTGAACTCGAAGTCGTCATGCAGCAGTGCCCGCGCGGCCGGGAAGTCTCCGCGTTCGATGGCGGTCATGACCCGCTTCACCACGCCCGCCGCGTTCGCGGCTCCAACGATCGCATACACCTCGAACCGCTCGACCGACGCGGGTTTTGGCCGCGTGTGGGTGCTGACGGCGAGCCGTTCCTGGACCTTGGCCATGGCCGCCGAGGCCGCGGCCTCCGATTCCCACACCATGATCGACAGCCGCTTGCCGCTCTCGCGGTTGGCGATCCAGATACCCGTGAGGCCGGGCGCGGCCTCCAGCGCGGGAATGACGTCATCGAGGACGTGGGCGATGCCGGCCTCGACCTGCTCTGGGGTCTCCTGGAACGTCACGATCTGGGCGTACATGGCGTGCCTCCCGGGGGTAGAATTTTCTTTTCGTAAGAAACTATATTGTCGGCATGACCAAGCGCGCAAGAGTCAAACGTGAATATTTGCGCCCCGACGAATTCTCCGCCTGGCAGGGCATCCTCGTCACCAGCGCGCGTGTCCTCCGTGCCCTCGACGAGGGGCTTTGCGCCGAACACGGCATCTCGGTCGCGGAATTCGACGTGCTCATTACCCTCGCCAACGCGTCCAGGCGACGGCTCCGCATGTCCGAGCTCGCGCGCTCGGTCGCGTTGAGTCCCGCCGGGCTCACGCACCTGGTGACTCGCCTCGAGCGCGAGCGGCTCGTGGCTCGCGAAGTCGACGCCGACGATCGTCGCGGCTTTCACACTGTGCTGACGGACGCCGGCGAGGATCGCCTCGATGCGTCGCGACCGCTCCACAACCGCATCATTCGCGAGCTGTTGCTCGACCGGATGACCGCGCACGACCAGCGCCAGCTCGGCGCGATCTGGAAACGCGTCGAGGCGGCCGCGCCAGCCGCCCCCGACAAGATCAAGCAGGCGGCTGCTCGCGCCGGCCGACGGCCCGCCGCTCGTGTCTCTGGAAAGCGCGATCAGACAGCAGTGGATGCGATCGGCGGGCGCTGACGCGGAAACACCAGCGACTCGCGTATCCCCCGCCGGGCCAACCAGAACGTGAGCGCCGTTCCGAGGCAGCCCAGGCCGTACCGAACGCTTCGGCGAAAGTTGATCGACGACGCTTCGGGGATGTACACGGTCGGGCAGCTCAATTCGCCGATGTCGTAGCCGAGCCAGAGTACCTGCGCCAACACCTGGTTGTCGAAGACGAAGTCGTCGGAGTTGTGCTCGATCGGGAGCCGCTCGAGCAGTGGGCGCGAGAATGCGCGATAGCCCGTGTGGTACTCGGAAATCTTGGCGCCGAGCAGGAAGTTCTCGATCAGCGTGAGCGCCCGATTGGCGGCGTACTTCCATATGGGCATGCCCCCGGAAAGCGCGCGGCCGCCGAGGATTCGAGAGCCCAGCACGCAATCGTAGATCCCGCTCGCCACCATCGACGCCATCGAGGGCAGCAGCTTTGGCGTATACTGATAGTCCGGGTGAATCATGACGACGATGTCGGCGCCCTGCTCCAGAGCGAGACGGTAGCACGTCTTTTGGTTGCCACCGTAGCCGAGATTCGTCGCATGCACATGAACGACGACATTCGGCAGCGTTCGTGCTATCGCAACCGTCTCGTCGTGGCTCGCGTCGTCGACCACCACGACGCGGTCGACGATGCCGGTCGCGACGACTTCGTCATACGTTCGGCGCAGCGTTCGTGCCGCGTTGTACGCGGGCATCACGACGACGACTCGCTTATCGCCTAGCATGACCCGACAGCGTCGCACGGAGTGGCTGCTGTTCGCATGCGCGTTCGCGGCCTTCGCATGGTTCCATCAAGGCGGAGGCTGGAATCAGAACAGCCGTTTCGCGCTGGTGCGCGCGATCGTGGAGCGCGGGAGCTTCTTCATCGACTCGCATCTGCTGTACGTGGTCGCCTCGGAGGACGGGACGCGGTTCGCTCGTCCGACCATTCAAGATGGCGAGTTTCAGCTGGATGGGCATACCTATGCCCTTGGCTGGCCAAACGATCGCGGACGCCTCGTGCCGATCGCCGGCCACGGCGGCCCGGGCGCTGTCGTCATAGACGTCAACCGAGTGTCCGTGTCCGGCGACATCGCGTTTCACAACGGGCATTTTCATCCGAACAAGGCGCCAGGAACGTCGCTCGCCGCCGTGCCAGCGTACTTCGTGTTGTATCATCTCGAGCGTGCATTTGGTGCGGATCCCGACGCCTGGCGCGTTCTCGCCGTCAACGCGTGGCTCACGTCGCTGTTCAGCGTGGGACTCCTGTCAGCCTTCGGCGTCGTGCTCGTGTATCGGTTCGCGCGTCGCCTTTCGGGGGACGACGAGCAATCCGCCGTAGTCACGGCGCTTCTCTTCGCGTTCGGGACGATGTTCTTTCCGTATGCGACGATGTTGTTCGAGCACGACATCATCGCCGTGCTTCTGCTGGCCGCGTGGTACCTCGCGTACCGCGCGCGCGGCGAGCCCGACCCCCGCGGACGGCTGCTCGCGGCCGGATTGTGCGCGGGCTACGCAACGATCACGAACTATATCGTCGTGATCCCGCTGCTGATGATCGCAATGTACGTCACGAAGCACAAACGGTCCGGACTGGTCGCGTTCGGGCTCGGTGTGCTGGCGCCGTTCGTTCTGATCTGCACCTACAACGTCCTTTGCTTCGGGACGCCCTTCACGACGAACTACCGCTACCAGAACCCGATGTTCGTTGGCGGCAGTGGCGCGCTGCTCGGCGTCCTCGGCAAGCCGAGTCTGAGCATTCTGGCACAGATCCTCGTGTCGCCATTCCGCGGCCTGTTCGTGACGGCGCCCATCCTCGTCATCGGGCTCGTCGGACTCGGAACATTCTATAGAAGACGCGCGGTGCGGAGCGACGCGATCTTGTGCGCCGCGATGATTCTGTTCTTCATCTTCTTCAACATCAGCTTCAACGGCTGGCACGGTGGTTGGGCGGCCGTGCCTCGGTACCTCGGACCGGCGATGCCGTTCCTCGCACTGCCCATCGTGTTTGCGTATCCCAGGATGCCGAAGAGCGCGGCAATTCTCGGCATCATGTCAGTGGCGACGATGTTCGTCATTACGGCCGTCGACGCGCAACCACCGCTGGGCAACAGCCGGATTGGTGCCACGCCCGGTCGCGCGCAGTGGACGTACAATCCCGTGACCGAGTACGAGCTCCCGCTGTTGGCTCGCGGCCGTGTGTCCGTGAACCCGATTGGTGTGTACGAGGCGGATTTCTTTCAGCGATTCCCGCCCCGGTCCGCGCCAACCAACTGGAATTCCTTCAATGTCGGAGAGCTCGTGGGGGCGCGTGGCTGGTGGAGCATCTTGCCGCTGATTCTGCTGTGCGGCGTGCTCGCCCGATTCGCGTACCGTCCGGAGAGCGCCCACTCGCTGCCGATCACTTCGGGCGACGGGATGCCGCTCCGCGCCACGACTCCGGTAGCCGAGAATCGAGAGCCGGGCACGACAGGGGAGAGCCCGAGCGCGCGGCCCCCTGAAAAAGGGCTCGATTTACAGAATGGCTCCGACGGAGACGTCAGTCGTGTAGGCGCGGTCACTCCATAGGGCCGCGGCCTGCGCCGTCCGCGACATCGGCGCGAGGTTGCCTCCAACACACGACAGCGGTCTTACGTCGGCGGCCCGGCTCGCGCCGGACTTGACGATTTCCTAAAATCAACAAGCCCTAATGAGTGTGATACGAAACGTAGCGTGGGCAGTGCTCATTGCGGTGTTGGCAGTCGGCTGCGGCAACAGTACGATGCCCCTGCCGAGCAGTCGGACGCATCCCCAGGGCGTGCTCGGCGGTCGCTCCGGTACAATTGGCGGCCGACCATTCGGCATCGCCGTGTCGCGGGCCGGGGTCGTGTACGTCACGCAACAGGATTCCAACCGCGTGACGCGACTCGATCTTCCGTCAACCACGCCTGGCGTCGCGATCTCCGTGGGCTCGGACCCTGGTGACGTACAATTCAACACGGCTGGGACGGCCGCGTACGTCAGCGACTTCAACGGCGGTGGCCTCCACGCGATCGACGTCGCGTCGAACAGCCAGCGAGCGGCGGCAACGATCGCCGCCAACGCCTACCGGCTCGCGCTGTCGTGGGACGAGCAGCGACTCTTCGTGAGCTCGACGGACGGCAACGTCTACGTCGTCGATCCTGCGACGCTGACCGTGACGACAACCATCCATCTCGGCGGTCCAGTACAGGGGCTGGCACTGACTGCTGCCGGCCAGACGCTCTATGCGTCATCCACCGACGGGACGATTTTCAAGATCGACGCCGGCACCGGCGTGATTCAGACCAGCGCTTCGCACGGCGGCAAGCCGCAGGACATCGCATTGTCGCGTGACGACAGCCGATTGTACGTCGCAAATCAGGCCGGCTGGGTCGACGTACTCGACGCTTCCTCCCTGAACAGGCTGCAGCGCCTCCCCGTGGCCGGCGCGTTCGGACTCGCCCTCACGCCCGACGATGCACAACTTTTCGTGACGTCACCGGAGTCCGGAGCGCTGTCGATTCTCGATGCCTTGACGGGTTCCATGGTTGCATCGCTCCACGTCGGTGGCGTGCCGCGTCGCGTCGCATTCGATGCGACCGGCAAGACGGCGGTCGTCACCAACGAGGGAAACTGGGTCGACGTCGTACGGTAGCACGTCGGGCGATCTCCTGTTCGAGTTGCAGCGCGAGCCGAGCTCGCGCGCAATCTCTTGACGAGGCGTCTGCGCAACATACATTCGGCGAGTATCACTCATCGGCGCACCCTGACGGGACCCCCTCGCCTGCCCACTATCGCGGCTGGCCCCGCCGATCGAGTCCGCCTCAGCGTGCGCGCACACCCTTACCCGAGGTTGTGTTATGCGCAGGAGCGCGCTCTGTCTCCCACTTGTTCTCGCGTTGATCGCGGGCTGCAAAGGCGAGGATTCGCTCTCGCCGACCGGCGTCGCGCGGACCGATCGTACGGTTGATCCTGACCGCATCGCGCAAGAGACCTTCGTAGACTACGCGAAACCGCCCGGCGCGGGCGGAGGGCTCACCGTGACCACCGAAGCCGGTGATTTCAAACTCTTCTACGGCGGGGCACGGTGGTTCAGCGGTGGCCAGGTCGAGTACACGATCGAAGGAAGCCAGCCGATCTCCCAGGCAAACTCGGCGGTCACAGCCGGAGTGGCCACCATCGACGGCTTCGTCTTGGCTCGCAGCTTTGCGCAAAAGAACGCCACCACGCAGACGAACCCGTGCACCGGGCTGCCGAACACGATCGAGTGGGTGTCGATCGACGGTCCCGGCAACATCCTTGGGTCGACCTCCTTCTGCTACTACTTGGCCACCAAGGAGATAATCGGGTTCACCGTGGAACTCGACAAGGACGAACCTTGGTCGATCGGCAGTACGCCAACCACCTTCGACGTCCAGAATATCGCCACCCACGAGTTCGGTCATGTCGCCGGTCTTGCCCACGTCAGCGCGCCCAGAGACGTGTGTCTGACCATGTACCCGTACGCGGACCTCGGCGAGATCCAGAAGCGTACTCTGGGCCTGGGGGACAAACTTGGGATGCAGAGGCTCTACGGTTCGACGGATGTCAGCGCGGGCGCCTGTGGAAGCTGATCGCGGCGTTCGGGAGCGGACATCGGAAATGCAAAAGGCGAGTCAACCGGTTCGGTTGACTCGCCTTTTGTTGCCACCGATTTCCGTCCACGAACGAGGCCGGAGTGGCGTGCTGCCCGAGTTCTCGCATTGTCAGGCAAAACACCGATGGTCGCGCGGGTGTGAAACCCACCCAGCTGTGATCGCGTTGTTCGCTCAGGAGGAATAGAAACATGGCCGTCGGACGTGACGTGAGATTCGCCCTGCGCTCCCTGCGCGGCGCTCCACTAGTAACGAGCCTGGCCATTGCGTGCATCGGACTCGGGATCGGCGCCGTCACCACCGTCTACAGCACCGCGAGCGCGTTCACCTTCAGGCCGCTGCCGCAGCTCGAGGATCCCGCGCGGCTGGTGCTGGTGATGGAGACGCCGGCATCCGACCGCAACGGTGGCGTCCGAGTCACCCCGGGTACGCTCGGAGATCTGCGGGCGCTTCGCCAGTTCTCCTCGGTGAGCGCGCTCGTTGACTGGGCAGCCAACATCGCCGGCATTGACGTCCCCGAGCGCGTGAGCGGCGGGCGAGTCAGCGCCGAATTCTTCAGGACGACCGGCCGCACCGCGGCGCTTGGCCGCACGTTCACGCCTGACGACATCTCGAAGGATCTGCGTGTCGTCGTGCTGTCGCACGGATTGTGGCAGCGCCGATTCGGAGGCGACACAAGCATCATCGGCAGATCCGTTCGGATCAACGGGGAAGACTATCAGGTCCTCGGCGTGATGCCGGACGACTTCCTGTTCCCGACGGGCACGCAGCTATGGGCCCCGCTGGCCCTCACGCCGGCGGCCGCGGCCGACCGCAGCACGCGGTCGTTGTTCGCGCTTGCTCGACTCGCGCCCGGCGTGCCGCTCGAGCAAGCCGCCGCCGCCGTCTCGGTGCTCGGCCGGCGGATCGCCGCCGACCACCCCACGACGCACAAGAGCTGGGTCCTTCGCACGCAGCCAGTCGAGGAGTTCTTCGGCGCCGGACCGCGGCCGTTCATGCTCGTGCTCATCGCGGCCGTGGCGTTCCTGCTGCTGATCGCGTGCGCCAATGTCGCCAACCTGCTGCTCGTCCGAGCCACGGCGCGTCGGCGCGAACTCGGGCTGCGCGTCGCTCTCGGAGCGACTCGCGCGCGCCTCGTCGCCCAGTTACTGACCGAGAGCGTGCTGCTCGCGCTTGCCGGCGGTATCGTCGGCATCGCGTTGGCGTGGCTGGGCATCAAGGCCACCGCGGCGTCGGTCCCGCTCGAGGTGCGGCAGTACATCCCGGGGTTCGGCGCGATCGCGCTCGACTATCGCGCGATGGCCGTTGCCTCGGTGGTCTCGATGTTGGCGGGTGTGGCGTTCGGTGTCGTGCCGGCGCTCGTCGGCGCG
>DATISA010000057.1:0-57244 GCA_035469245.1 Gemmatimonadaceae bacterium | reverse complement strand
TCGTGCGTGGCGTTCTCGGGCCCACGGCGATGGCGGGTCAAGAGCCACAGCTTGGATCACCGACGCGCGCACAGGGAGCGGCCGTATGACGTCGATCACCAAGCCTCCCGTTCGCCACCCGTCGCTCGCCACCAACGCGCTCGGCCTCACCAAGCGTGACTACGAGGGCGCGATGTCGACGCTCTGCGCGGGCTGCGGCCACGACTCCGTCACCGCCGCACTCGTCCAGGTCCTGTGGGAGCTCGACGTGCCGACGCACCGCGCCGCGAAGATGAGCGGCATCGGCTGCTCGTCCAAGACGACCGCGTATTTCATGAAGCAGTCGCACGGCTTCAACGGCGTGCACGGGCGCATGCCGGCGCTCGCCACGGGCGCCAACGCCGCGAACAAGGATCTCGTCTACATCGGCATCTCCGGCGACGGCGATTCGCTCTCGATTGGGCTGGGCCAACTGTGCCACGCGATCCGTCGCAACGTGAGCATGCTGTACGTGCTCGAGAACAACGGCGTGTACGGCCTCACCAAGGGCCAGTTCTCGGCGTCTGCGGATGTCGGTTCCAAGTCGAAGCGCGGCGAGCCCAACGTGCAGCCCCCGATCGACCCCGTCCTCCTCGGACTCAGCCTCGGCGCGACGTTCGTGGCGCGGAGCTTTTCCGGCGACAAGGCGCAGCTCATCCCGATTCTGAAAGCGGCGGTGCGCCACAAGGGCTTCGCGCTCGTGGACGTGATCTCGCCGTGCGTGAGCTTCAACGATCACGAGACATCAACGAAAAGCTATCGTTACACACGCAGCCATTATATGGAGATCGCGCCGGTCGACTTCGTGCCGCTGCGTCGCGAGATCACGGCCGAGGAGACGGACACCGCGGTCGTCAGCGTGACGATGCACGACGGAAGCGTCGTTCGATTCCGAAAGCTTGCTGAGGATTATGATCCAAAGAATCGCGACGCGGCATACGCTCAGGTGCGCGCCAGCCAGGCGCGCGGCGAGATCGTCACCGGCCTGCTGTACATCGATGAGGGAGCGCAGGAGATGCACAGCGTGAGCGGCACGATCGAACGGCCGCTGGTCGAGCTGCCCTACGAGGAGCTGTGCCCGGGCAGCGGCGCGCTCGCCGAATTGATGGACGAGTACCGCTAACCCGCGCCCGACGTGGCATTGATCGCACTGCTCGCCGCGGGAGTGCTCCAGGTTCAGCAACTACCCGCGCGCAACGTTCAGGATCCCGGCGTGATCGCCACCGGCCAGCGGATCACGCCGGCCGGCGTGCAGACGGTGTTTGCCGGCAAGGTCGGCGGCGTTCGATTTGGCGCGACATCGGGCGAGATCTGGGTCGCGGTGCCGGGCGCCCTGCACCGTCTCGCCTGGGCCGAGAATCGTACGCTCGCCCGCGCGCGCGTCGAGGGTCGCCCGGGCATCTTCGCGATCGCGATCGACCCGGTGACGCACGGACCAGTCGTCTCGTCCGTCGGTCGCCTTGCCACACCGTCCACCGACGGCAATCGCCGAACACCCGAAGTCGCGCAACTCAACCTCTTCGACGCCGATGCGCGCGGCGATACGGTCATTCCCAAAGCCAGTTCGCTCGCCATCGGCGAATACATGATCGGCGCGCCCGCCGTCGGCGAGCGCGCGGCGCCGGGTGGCAAGCGGCTGGCCGTGGTGCCGTTGCCGGCGAACGACGCGCTCGCGGTGCTCGACGCCGAGAGCGGCGCGCCGCTTCATACGATTCCGGTCGGAGTCGAGCCCATCGCCGCGGTGATTTCCGCCGATTCCCGGTTCGCCTACGTGTCGATCCTCGGCGGGCCAAAGCCGAATCCGCGCCAGCGCTCGGCAAAGCAGTGTTGCGACCCGCGCGCCGAAGCGGTTCGCGTCGACGGCCGTGGCATCGCGCAACCGGGCAGCGTGAGCCGAATCGACCTGACGACGGGACAAATCGCGAGCGACATCGCCGTCGCGAGGCATCCCACCGCTCTGGTGTGGGACGAGCCGGGCGCGCGACTGTACGTCGCGGAAGGCAACTCCGATTCGGTGAGCGTGATCGACACGAGGACGAACACCGTCTCCACGCACATCGCCATCGCGCCTTTCCGGGAGCGAAACATCGGGCTGGCGCCCACGGCGCTCGCGCTCTCGCCCGATCATAGAACCCTCTACGTCGCACTCGGCGGCGTGAACTCGGTTGCCGTCTACGACGTCGGAGTTCCCGGCGCGACGCCGGTGTTCAAGGGCATGATTCCCACGTCGTGGTACCCGTCGAGCATCGACGCGAGCGCCGACGGCAAGTACATCGCCGTCGGATCGTTGTTCGGCGTCGGCTCGGGCGAAGGCATGCTCGCCGGACAGCGCGGACGATACGTCTTCGCGATTCGCGGCGCCGTCGACGTCATCGCGGTTCCGACGGCGAGTCAGCTCGCCGCGTACACGATCGCTGTGAGCGAAAACAACAAGCTCGCGCTCATGTCGGCACCGACGCAGGCGGGAGCGCCGGCGAGCATCGCCAAGGCGGTTCCGGACCGCCCCGGTGATTCATCGCTGATCGATCACGTGGTGTTCATCGTTCGCGAAAATCGCACATTCGATCAGGTGCTGGGCGACCACGACCGCGGCGCGCGCGACAGCTCGCTCGTGATGTACGGGCGCGACGTCACGCCGAATACCCACGCGTTGTCGCGGCAGTTCGTCACGCTCGACCACTTCTTCGCTTCGGGGGGCAACTCGGCCGACGGGCACCAGTGGCTCACGCAGGCGAACGAGACGGACTATCCGATGTGGCCGCTCTACTACGGCCGGAGTTATCCATCGGAAGGCAACGACCCGCTCGCGTACTCGTCCGGCGGCTTTCTCTGGGAGGCGGCTGCCGCAAAAGGAAAGTCTGTCACCGTGTTCGGTGAGTACGCGCCCGCGCCCAAGGTCGAAGTCGACACGGTTCGCGTGCGCATGATGGCCCAGTACCGCGGCAAGCCGAACGACTACGCGTTTCATCGGGCGATGCTGCAGCAGCGCTTCAATACCCACTCCGACATTCCGTCGCTCGATCGCGTACTTGTGCGCGAGTATCCCGGCTGGACGCAGGAAGTGCCGGACGTCGTCAAGGCAGGCGACATCCTCGCTCATCTCGCTGACTGGGAGAAGACCGGTGAGATGCCGAGCCTCGTGATGGTGATCCTGCCCAACGATCACACACAGGGTACCACGCCTGGCTGGTGCACACCGCGCGCCTGCGTCGCCGACAACGATCTGGCGCTCGGCAAAATTGTCGAAGGTTTGAGTCATTCGAGTTTCTGGAAGAGCATGGCGATCCTCGTCGTCGAGGACGACGCGCAGAACGGCGTCGATCACATCGACGGCCACCGGACGGTGGCGCTCGCCGTCTCGCCCTATTCACGCCGCGGCGCAGTCGACTCGACCGTCTACACGCAGCCGAGCATGGTGAAGACCATCGAGCTGATGCTCGGCCTTCCGTCGATGTCGATCTTCGACCTCGTGGCGACCGACATGCGCGCCAGCTTCATCGGTCCGGACGAAAAGCCGGATCTCGCGCCGTACGTCGCCCTGGAGCCAACGCAGTCGCTGCTCGATCGCAACCCGGCGGTACGATCGATCAACGGCCGCTTCTCCGCGGCGCGACGTGGAGCGGCGCGGGAGTCGGCTCGCATGAGCTTCGGAGGTCCGGACGAGGCGCCGGCCGAGCGGCTGAATCGCATTCTCTGGCACGACGCGAGAGGCTGGGACGCGCGCTATCCCGGCACCAGGCGCGCGCTGTTCTTCCCGCTGGCCGTCGACATCGACGACGACGACCGGCCGGCGCCAAAGGAGAAGTCGACGCGGCCGTAAAGCGAAGTCGCGTTTTGGAACGAGAATTCCCATTTGCGAACACCATCAAGCAACGCACGGGAATTCCTGACAGCGCGAAGTGTCGGCGCGAGTGACGCTTATGCGAGCGAGCGCCGGCGCGCCGACGGCCCGGCGAATGCCAGCACCGGTCTCTGACTCGAGCTGGGTATTTCTCCCCGCCTTATGCGAAATCTTTGGTCAGATCTCCGCTACGCGCTGCGCAGCCTCCGGTCGCAGCCCGCGTTCTCCGCCACCGCGATCTTCACCCTCGCCCTCGGGATCGCGCTGACCACGACGATCTTTGGAGTCGTCGATGGCATCGTGCTCCGACCGCTCGCGTTTCCGCACGCGGACCGGCTGGTCACGATCTGCGAGCAGTACCCGGGATCGACGCCTGACTGGTGCAGCATCTCACCGCCCAACGTCGAGGACATCGCCGCCAGATCCAGATCGATCGAGGCGATCGGAATCGGCCGGTCGTGGCCGTATCACCTGGCAACCACCGAGGGCGCCGAAGGGATCAACGGCGGCATCGCGACGCCTGGCCTGTTCGCGGCGCTTGGTGCGCGCGCTCAGCTCGGACGCCTGATCGCGCCGACCGATCTCATCGGCCGGGAGAGCAACGTCGTCGTGATCACGGATCAGTTCTGGCGAACGCGATTCGGCGCCGCGAAGGACGTCATCGGTCGAGCGATGACGCTCGACGGCAAACCGGTGACGATCATCGGCGTCTTGCAGCCGGACTTTCAGCTCCCGCCGTACTCGGAGATCGTTGTTTGGCGACCGCTCCACATCAACCCGCGGGACGAGACGAATCGCGAGTGGGCCGGCTTCGTCGCCTACGGCCGGCTGCGCGACGGCGTCGACATGCGGGCCGCACGCGCCGAGCTCGCGGGGATCGCCGAGCAGCTGCGGCGCGAGCATTTCGCATCGAAGGCCCATTGGGGGTTGCAGCTCGAATCGCTCCAGGACCTCGTGGTCGGCGGTGTGAAGCCCGTGCTACTCGTTTTCCTTGGCGCGGTCGCACTGGTGCTGCTCGTCGCCTGCGCGAACGTCGCCAATCTGTTGCTGGCGCGCGCGAGCGGCCGCAGCGCCGAGATGGCGCTGCGCTCCGCCCTCGGCGCTAGCCGGTGGCGGATCGTGAGAGGCTTGCTCGTCGAGAGCTTCGTGCTCGCGCTCTGCGGCGCCGCGCTCGGCGTCGTCGCGGCCGACTGGGGAACGGTCGCCTTCAAGGCGCTCGCGCCGGCGAACATCCCGAGAATCGAGAGCGTGCGAGTGGACGGACGAGTGCTCGCGTTCGCGCTGGCTCTGTCGGTCGCCACGACGCTCCTGTTCGGGCTCGTTCCGGCGTTGCGCACCGCTCGCGTCGATCTCGCGCAGGCCCTGCGCGAAGGCGGCCGTGGGTCATCCGGTCGCGGCTCGCGATTCGGGAAGGTGCTCGTCGTTGGCGAGCTGGCGCTCGCACTCACGCTCACTTTCGGATCGGCGCTGCTCGTGCGCTCGTTCTCCGCGCTCACGGCGTGGAACCCGGGGTTCGAGCGGGAGCACCTGCTCACCTTCACTCTCTTCGCGCCTTCCGAAGGGCACGTTCGCAGCGAGTGGATTCCCGCGCTCTGGAAGCGACTCGAGGGCGATCTGGCGGCGATACCCGGCGTATCGAACGTCGGCACTGCATCGGCCGGTCCGCTCTTTGGCAGTCGGGAGGGCGACGACGTCCGGTTCCAGGCGGCAGGCGGTGAACACCGCGCGCCCGCGCGGTGGTACGACGTGAGCCCGGGATTCTTCCAGACCCTCGGCGTTCCGTTGGTGCGCGGCCGGCCGCTGGACGAGACCGATCGAGCCGGCGGTCCCGAAGTCGCGCTCGTCAACGAATCGCTCGTCCGTCGATTCTGGCCCAACGAAGATCCGATCGGCAAGCGAATCTCGCTGTTCCAGGATCGTCTGTTCGTCCAGGTCGTTGGCGTCGTCCGCGACGTTCCGCCAGTGAACCCCGACACCCCCGTCGAGCCGGAGATCTACTGGTCGAACCGGCAGGAGCCTCGTGGCTATACGTATTTCCTGATGCGGACAACCGTTCTGCCGGCGACGATCGCTCCGCTGCTCCGCGGGCACATTCGTGCGATCGAGCGCGACCTCGATCCACACAGCATCCGGACGATGACCGAGTTGATGAACGATCGCCTCAAGTCGCCACGGTTCCAGATGCTGCTGCTGCTCACCTTCGGGGCGTCGGCACTCGCGCTGGCGGCCGTGGGCACGTACGGGCTCTTTGCCTACATGATCGCGCGCCGCCGCCGCGAGTTGGGGATCAGAATCGCCCTCGGCGCGGGCGCTCGAGACATTGTCGGCTCGGTCCTGCGCGATGGACTCGTGCTCGCGGGAGGCGGTGTCCTGGCCGGCATCACGGCGTCGATCGGGTTGTCGAGACTGATGCGCGGAATGGTCGCCGGCATCACGACGCTGGATCCGGTGGCGCTCGCGGTGAGCGGCGTGGTCCTCGTGGCGATCGCGCTGCTGGCATGCCTCGGTCCAGCGCGGCGCGCAGCGAACGTCGATCCGTCGGTCACGCTCGCCGCCGAGTGAGGCCGTCGCGCAAGGCTAGCTCGGAGGGCGCGCCTCGTAGAGTTGGAACAAGGGGGACACGAAAGAAGCAAAAAACAACACATCGAACCCGGTGGCGCGACATTGACGTCGCTCCACGAGCCGAGAAGGGACTTTGATTGGAACGGCCGCTCGGTCAGCCACTGGAAGACCGCCCGAGCGGCCTTCCCCAAAAAACGTTCGTCCGGGCGCGTGGCGATGCAGGCGTTCGCTCAGCGTGAGGAGCGATCCGTTCCACTCCGTCCCATCCGCGTCAATCCGTTTCCCAAAGAAGTTGCAGTTGCAGTTGCAGTTGTCCTTGCAGTTGAACGTCATCAATTGTGCGGAAAGAGCGCCGTGCCGACGGACTGCACTCGCGATCCGTCGACGAGCTGTGCCACCCAATCGCGCAGTCGGATTCCATCGACTGTCATCGTGTAGAACTCCGGCCGCCCGATGATCGTGTGCTTCCAGCCCGGGTACGTGTAGCTGTGATAGCCGGATATCGATTGCGAGAGCTCGCGGTCGTGCCGCGCGAGCATTTTGGCTGTTGCCGGCGAATTTTGGTCGAGCGACCGGAGAAAGAACGCCTGCGTACTGTCGTCGATGCTGTTCACGACGGCAAACGTGATTCGAGGCGACGAACGCGCCGCGAACTCGAAGAGTGACAGGTAGTTGAGGCTGGTCGAGTCCACGTCGCGAAACGCCTTGTCGGCTCGGAGCCGGGAAACCACTCCCCAGCTTGTCTTGGCGGCGTCCGCGTCTTCGTATGCGTTCGAAGCGTCACCGAGCTGCACCACGCGCGCCGCCGAGTAGTGCTCGGCCAGGACTGCCGCATAAAACGGCGTCGCCGCCGAACCGGCGCTCTCGCCAGCGACGAGGATCGTCTGCGGCGCGGCGATGTGCGCGTAGACCCACTTGAGCGCCGCGTCGGCGTTGGCGCCGCCGTTGTGGTGAATCTCGATCGTGTGTTCCGGATTGCCGTTCGAGGCGGGCAGCGTGTACGTAGTCGTCCGCGCGCCGAGATGCACGTCAGCCGTGCAATAGGGCACGAACACCTTCGTGAAAGCCCGAACCGGATTATCGGCACGCGTGGTGTCGAAGATTCCGTTTCCAGGCCGCTGGGGGTTCACTGCGGCGCTGAAGTGCCGCGGGCGAACATCGACGTTGCACGTCTCCGCGTTCCAGCATGCGCCGCCGCCCGCGAAGTACACCATCAAGCGGCGGGCATCGCCCGGCGCTACAAAGAAGGCATAGGGTGAGCCGAGCGAGCATATCGTCGACGGATCGCCGTCGATCCGGTTCCAGCCCGGCTCGAGCGTTTCCGGTGAGGTTGCCGCGCCAGCCTGACCGGCAGACTGCGCGCCCACGACTGGCGCGGCGACGATCACAGCGAGGCAGACGATCGCGCGACCGACCAGGCGACGACGAACGCTCGAGCGAGTCATGGGCCTTCCTCCAGTGCGATGACTTCTCGCGCGAACATAACTCGCCGCACGCGACGCTGCTACGTGGAGAAGCCCGGCGGTCGCTCGCCGGCCACGCCCGCCGCCCGCTCGATCGCGATGCCGGCGCGGACGATGGTGCCCTCGTCGAACAGCCGGCCAATTAGCGTCACACCGTGCGGCACGCGTCGTGGCGGAGAGAACTTCGGGAGTGGATTGGCCGGATCCGGTGCCCAGTCGCTGCGCGCCTCCGAGACCTGCACGAAGCCCGTCCGCAGCGTGAGCGACGGATGGCCGGTGAAGTTGGTGATCACCAGCATCTCGTCGCGCAGCGACGGCACGAGCAGCAGGTCGACGCTCGCCATCACGCGCGCCATCTCCATCGCCACTTTGCGACGGAATCGATCGGCCTGCACGAAGTCGACGGCGGAGAGGAACCGCGCTTCGCGGAACAGATTCGGCCACGCGTCGGGGACCTGCGCCTTGAGTTGATCGGCCTGCCCGCTCAGGGTCAATTCCTCGAACGCCGCGGCCGCTTCGGCGAACAGAATCAGTTGCAGCGAGTCATAGGGCCAGTCGGGGAGCGAGACCTCGACCGGCTGCATTCCGAGTTTTCCAATCGTTTCGAGCGTCGCGCGATCCACGTCGGTCGCCGGACTCTCCTTCATCCACGCCGGAAAGTAGCCGACGCGGAGCCCTTTGACGCCGGCGTTCGCGTCGAAGTCGAGATGGCTCGGCACGGTCGCCAGATCGCCGGCATCAGGACCCGAGATGGCGCGCAGCACGAGGACCGAGTCCTCCACGCCGCGCGTCATGGGCCCGAGCTTGTCGAGCGACCAGCACAGCGTCATCGCGCCAGTGCGCGGCACCCGCCCGTACGTCGGGCGCAGACCCGTGACGCCGCAACGCATGCTGGGGCTGATGATGCTGCCGCCTGTCTCGCTGCCGATCGAGAACCCGACGAATCCCGCGGCGGTCGCCGCGCCCGGTCCCGCGCTCGACCCGGACGCGCCCTCCTCCGGCAGCCACGGATTCACCGTCTGTCCGCCGAACCAGATGTCGTTCAACGCCAGTGCGCCCATGCTCAATTTGGCGATCAGCACGGCGCCCGCGTCACGGAGTCGCGCCACGACCGCCGAATCGGCGGTGGGGACGCGATTTCGGAACGGCTCGGCGCCGTAGGTGGTCGGAATTCCGGCTGTATCGAGCAGGTCCTTGCCGCCCCACGGAATTCCGTGCAGCGGGCCTCGGTACTTTCCGGCGGAGATCTCCTGATCGGCCTTTTTGGCCTGCGCCAGCGCGAGGTCGCGCGTGAGCGTGATGACGCTGCGGAGCTTTCCATCGAAGCGCCCGATGCGGTCGAGATAGATGTTGGTCAGACGCTCCGAAGTGAGCTTGCGCTTCTCGATCCAGCGCGAGAGTTGCGAGACAGGCGCGAACGCGATCGCGTCGTCGCTCGACGGCATCGCGCCAGGGTCGGGCGCAGTGCGCGCGAATCGATCGGCCGCCGGACCGGTTGATTGATTCGTGATTACAGGATTCCAACGCGTCGCCGGCGCCAGGGTCGGCTCGAGCGCGATCTTCCGCGGTCCGGTCCGCCGCTCGAGCAGCGCCGCCATCGTCGTGCGCCACGTCCGCGCGGCCATCGTGCGCTGCGCCTCGGTCAATTCCACCCGCGCCAGCTTTTCGGCTTCGGCGAATGTCGCCGGCGAGACTTCGGGCCCCATCGCGGGCGTGGTACCGAACGTCGGCGGCGCGCCGGCAGGCGGAGCGCCCGGTTGCTGAACCTCGGGCTCGTTGCGGCACGCGGTGACGGCGCCAAGGAGACCAAGAGGCGCGGTGATCAGGAACTGGCGGCGGGTGTTCATCGTTCGACGCGAAGCTGGCGAGAGGGAGACTGAAGCTGCACCGGGAAGGGATGAAAGAAAAGAGAACAGCAAGGTGCCAGCTGATAGCCGTTTGTCGCCCGGAGCAGCGCTCGTGGCTGCCAGCCTGCAAGCTCTCAGCTGGCACCTTGACGTTTCGCAGTTTCGTTGGTCGCCGCTCTTGGCTTTTCCCGGCGTCCGCCCCACTATGAACCTTTCGCCGACAGCCCGACCCGCATGACATCGGTTCAAGCCGCTCCGCCAGCCGCTCGAGATTCACGCACCGATCCGATGAACTCCGTTCGGATCGTGCACCTCGTGGCCGAGCTCGCGCCATTTGCGCGGAGCGGCGGGCTCGGCGAAGCCGTCAACAGCCTCGCGCGATTCCAGGCCGCATGCGGGTTGCAGACCGCGATCGTAATGCCGCTGTACGACCTCGCGCGGCAGGCAGCGCCGAACATCGAGCCTGTCGGCCCGGCCTTTCAGGTGCACGTCGGACCGCGCAGCGAAACCGTTCGGCTCTGGCGTCTCGTGCCGCAACCCGGCGATTCGCTGGCCGGCACGCGCGTGTTCTTCATCGAGAGCGAGGAGTACTTCGCGCGTCCGTACATCTACGGGCCGCCCGGCTCGGATTACATGGACAACGCGCGCCGTTATGCGTGCTTCTCGATGGCGGCGCTCGCCTCACTGCCGCACATCGCGGAATCCGGACCCATCCTGCTCCACGTCCACGATTGGCACACCGCGCTCGCGCCGGTCTACCTGCGGACGATCCTCGGGCGCACCGAGCTGGCGCGCCGTACCAAAGTCGTACTGTCGGTCCACAACGCCGGATTCCAGGGACATTTTCCGCCGGCGACGCTGACCGACATCGGGCTGCCGATGCTGCTGTTCAACTGGCGTCAACTCGAGTGGTACGGTCGTGTGAATTTGCTCAAGGGCGGGCTGGTGTTCGCGGACGCGGTCACGACCGTGAGTCCCACCCACGCGCACGAGCTACGCACGCCGGCCGGTGGCTTCGGGCTCGACGGCGTGTTCATCGAACTGCGCGACCGTTTCGTCGGGATCACCAACGGGATCGACCAGAGCGTCTGGGACCCGGCGATCGATCCGATCATCGCCGCGGCCTACGACGCCGCGAATCTCGCGGGCAAACTCGAATGCCGAGAGGCGCTGCAGCTCGAGACCGGATTGCGGCCCACGGACGAGATGCCGATCGTCGCGATGAGCGCGCGACTCGTGGCGCAAAAAGGCCTCGATCTCGTACTCGGCGACCCCGGGTATTTCGCGCTCGACGCCCAATTCCTGTTTCTCGGCAGCGGCGAGCCGCGCTACGAGGAGGCGCTCACGACCATCGCCGAGCGCGCGCCCAATCGAATCTCCGTACAGCTGCGGTTCACCGAGGAGCTCGAGCATCACCTCCTCGCCGGCGCCGACATGTGCCTGATGCCGTCGCTCTATGAGCCGTGCGGCCTCACGCAGATGCGTGCGCAGCGATACGGGACGATCCCCATCGCGCGCCGCGTGGGGGGACTCGCCGACACGATCGAGGACGGCGTCACGGGATTCCTGTTCGACGATTACACTGCGGCCGACTTCATGCGCGCCGTCATGCGCGCCGTCGACCAGTTCGACGATCCAGACGGCTGGCATCTGATGATGCGCGAGGCGATGACGCGCGACTTCGGCTGGGAACAGTCGGCGGCGAAGTACCTGAATCTTTACCGGCGCGTGATCGGCGTGGCCGCGCCGGCCTGAGCGCGGGCGCCGGCCGTTCGCCGCTGAGCCGCGGTATCACGGCTTGCCGCCCCGCGAGTCGGAGGGCGACTCGTGGTTCGGCAAGCCGTCCGGTCATGCTCACATGCCGATCAGCACCGCGATGATCGGCGCCACCCGCTCTTCGAGCGGCTCAGCCGTGAGCTCGATCGCCGCCGCGTCCTTGCCCAGGGCCTGGCGAATCTGCTCGCGTTGTTCGTCGGTCAGATCGAGTTGGACGCTGACCTTCTGCACCGTACCAGTGTCGCTCCGCATCGTCTCTCCTCGCGCTAGGGTGGAAGATCACTTCCGACACCACCTCTTGTGACATACGAAAAACGGCACATGGGTCCGACAGCCGACGCGTGCAAACATCAGCCGCGGAGGCCGGCGGGGCGCTGTTCGGCATGTTCGCCGTGATGCACGGTCGTTGACACGCAAGGCCATTCCCCGTTATACTGAACCATATGGTTCAGTATTCGGAACGACTCGATAGCTCGTTCGCCGCCCTGTCCGACCCGACGCGGCGCGGAATCTTGCAGCGCCTCGGCCGAAGAGATGCCGCGATCAGCGAACTGGCTGAGGAATTCGAGATGACACTCACGGGCATCAAGAAGCACGTACGCGTCCTCGAAGACGCGGGACTGGTGTCGACGAAGAAGATCGGCCGAGTGCGCCAGTGCGCGCTCGGGCCACGACGACTGGACGATGAGACCGCATGGATCGAGGACTATCGGCGGACGCTCGAAGACCGCCTCAACCGACTCGGGGAGTTCCTCGAGCGAACCAAGGGGGAGACATGACGGCAACAGCTGGGCAGCAAGCCGCAACCAAGGCGATCACCAAAAGCCTCGGCGAGCGCGAGATTTACGTCGAGCGCATCTTCAACGCGCCGCGCGAGCGCGTGTGGAAAGCGCTCACCGAGCCCAACCTCATTGCGCAGTGGTGGGGCCGAGGCAACAAGCTCGTCGTCGAGCGGTTCGAGGCGCAGCGAGGTGGGCATTGGCGCTTCGTCGAGCACACGGACCACGGCGATTTCGGCTTCGAGGGCCGCTTCCGTGAATTCACTCCGCCCGAACGCGTCATACAGAGCTTCGAGTGGGATGGCATGCCGGCCCACGTCGCGATTCAGACGATGACGCTCGACGACCTCGGCGACGGCCGCACGCGCCTCGTCGTGACGAGCATCTTCCACACGCAGGAAGAGCGCGACGGTATGCTGCAGTCAGGGATGGAGACGGGAATGAACGAGTCGTACGCGGCGCTGGACAAGGTGCTGGCGGGGATGGCGTAACAAAGTCGGACGACCTCGCGTGGCCTCGATGTGGTCAGGGGAGGTCAAGCCGGGCCCGACGACAGACGGCAGACTTCCGACATCAGACGTCAGACTGAACCGCGAGCTTGAGGCGTTACAAAAAAACGCAAAAAGGGTCAGAGTCGAATTAGCGTGGAGCATAATTCGACTCTGACCCTTTTTACTGCTAAACGCTCTTGTCTGATATCGGATGTCGGATGTCTGCCGTCTGTCGTCGGGTGGCGCCCCGAAGGCAGCCACGCGCGCACGAGCCAGCCCGAGCGTCGTTCCGCCGTCGGTCACCGATTCAGCCAGTACGAAACCTTCACCAGAAACGTGTTCGCCGGGTGCAACCGGAACAGATCGCGCATGTCGCCGGTGAAATCCGCCGTGCCCTCACCCTGCCGCGACCCTTGCCGCCCTTCATTCCAGACCACGAACAGCGTCGACCCGGGCCGGTACTCCCAGCGGAACACAAGGTTCGATTGGAATTGCTTGAAGTTGAAGCCGCCCGGATTGTTCGTGACGGACGAATCACCGTACGACGCGAATCGCGCATCGTAGTCCGCGGCCCGCGGTGTCTCGGACAGCTGCCGCACGGCGCTGAAGGTTCCCTTGGACACGAACGGCTGCATGTACGCCTGCAGCGACACGTTCGGCGTGATCGTGTAGTTGAGTCGCACCGTCGCCGAGGTCGTGGTCTGATCGAGATGAGCGAACGTGTAATGACGCGCGCCGATCGAGTCGGTGAAGTTTCCGTACCACTGATCGTCTCTGACGTCGTGCCCCCAGTTCAAGGACACCGACGAGCTGAATCGGCCGAGCAGCTTATAGTCGAGTTGTGGGCTCAGATACACGGACGATCCCCGTCCGCCGTTCCGCCGAACGTAGTTGACGTTCAGGCCAGGCACGATCGGTCGGCGATCGTCGCCGTTCACGAAGAGCCACGGCGCGAGGTACGCGTCCTGTCGCACGGCCGGCCCGCCGCGCGACGCCCGGTCGTCGTACGTCGCGCCGAGCTGGCCGATCGTGCCGCCCATATGCCAGCCCCAGTTGTTCTTGAACGTGATGTGCGCATTCGTGTTGTACGCGGCTTCCTGCGGGAGGCCGGCGGTCGTCCAATACTGCCACCAGTTGTTGTTCCACTGAATGCGATTGTAGAACGCGCGTGGATGACGATCGAAGTACCCCACCCACGTACTCCACGATTCCTGGTCGGCGCGACGCAGGAAGCCGAGGTCGTTCACCTCGAATCCCGGCGACCGACGTTGGTATGCGGACTCGAACATCAAATGCTGGCCGCCGACTTTCCCGAACTTGAATTCCTCGGCGTCGCCGCTCAGCGACGTGCGCGCCGAGTCCAGCGGCAACCCGCCATCGGGACGCTGATAGTAGTGCACGGCGTCAGTCTGCAGGGCGAGCATCGCCGCGCGACTGCCGCGCACCTGGCTCGCGTCGAGGGTGCCCGAGATCTCGTAGGTCTCCTTGAGGAATCGGTGGCGGAAGTCGATCGCGCCCGCATACGCACTCGACGCCAGAAACGGAGACGACCAGGCATCGGTGCGGCGGTTCACCGCCGTGAGCATTCCGCCTACGCCGCTGCTGCCATTCCGAAAATCCTGTCGGATGCGCGCGACCGCGAAGTTCGTCGCCGGCTCGAACGTGGTGTCACCCGGACTGGTGGCGCGCCGCGTCGCCGCCTCGAGTACGCCCACGGTCAAACCTTTCGGGAAACGGCCGAGCAGCTTCGCGGCGCCGAGGATGGTCGTCGGCTCGCTGGGCACCGTGTCGCCGTACGCCCCCGCCAGCTGCGGCGTTCGGCCGATGCGTCGACTGTAATAGAGGCCTTCGCTGCTGCAGTTCACCTGGTTGCAGTTCACGTCGAACCGGAACAGGCCCCGCCCGGCAACGAAGAACGGCCGGCGCTCGTCGAAGAACGATTCGTACGCCGTCAGATTGAGCACCGCGGGATCCGCTTCGACCTGACCGAAGTCGGGATTCACCGTTGCGTCGAGCGTCAGGTTTGACGCCACCCGGTACTTGAGGTCACCACCGACCGTGACGCTCGACCGGTCGGTGAAGCGATTGTTCGAGATGTGTGATGCGTTCTTCGTGACGACGTACGGCATTGCCTCGAGACGGCGCGGCGCCTCGAGCGCCTCGAGCCCGTCGAGCGCGCCGAACTGGGACACCATGCCCGCCTTCGCCTGGCTGAACATGGGCCAGCTCA
Source organism: Gemmatimonadaceae bacterium (assembly GCA_035469245.1). Lineage (GTDB taxonomy): Bacteria > Gemmatimonadota > Gemmatimonadetes > Gemmatimonadales > Gemmatimonadaceae > JAQBQB01. Next base: position 42,237 of record DATISA010000057.1, on the reverse strand, counting down.
CGCGTTCGGAGTATCGATAGATGTCCCGGTCGATCGTGAAGCCGAAGGTGTGCTCGCGATCGGTGCTGTAGCGCATCTGCGATAGCGGCAGCCGAAACTCGGCGGTCCAGCCCAGCGAATCGATCCGCGTCGCGACGTCCCAGACCGCGTCCCAGGCGCCGTCTTCCCGGCCGTCGTCGTAGATGGCGAGATCCATCTTCACGCCGGCGGCGTTCACCCCGAACTCGTACCCGGTACGCCGATCGTGATACGAGTCGATGAAGAGCCAGATCATGTCGGACGCCGTGAAGGTGTCGCGGCGTTCAAGGATCCTGATGATGCTGTCCGGGTGCGGGTCGAACGCGCGGACGAACACGTAGAGGTTCGCCGCGTCGTACGCCACCTTGGCTTCCGTGCGAAAGCGAGGCTCCTTGCCCTCGACGGGCTGCCACTCGCGAAAGCCGGTGATCGGCGGCGCGACGCGCCAGACGGAATCGTCGTCCCTGCCATCGATGACCGGTGGGACAGGGGCGCGAATCGCGAAAGCGCTGCTGTCGGTAACGGCGGGCACGCGGCCGGTCGCGGTCGTCGACGGGCCGGCACCGCGGTGTGGCATCTCCGGGACCTGCAACATCGCTGCGAGTCCCAACGCGACAATCGAGCTGATCATTTCGCTGCCCGGTTCCCGAGACGACCCAGAGGTACGCGTCCTTTGACATCCTACGAGCGGCGATGGTTGGATGGTTTCGAGGCGCGCGCGACGATTCGGCGCGGAGATGAAGTCGCGGACGTGCGCTCAGTTCGCCGGCCGGGTCCGACGCTGGTTCAGCCAGTAATAGAGCGGCAGGCTGAACCCCAAACCGCCGAGAAACGACAGCACGACGAACCAGTGCCAGCGAATCGGTCCGATCGGTCGACGCGCGAAGTACACCGTCAGCAAGATGAGCGCGAGGAATACGTCGAGGATGAATCCGATCGCGAGGTTGTCTTGCAGCACGGGACCGAGCCCGTCGAACTCGACGAAGAGCCAGTACAGGAAGAAGCCGTTGGGGACGAGGAAGCCGAGCGCCGCAATCGCGAGAAGCCACATGGTTCGCTCTGGACGGAAGTGAGCCGAGAGAGGCTAACCTCTCGCACCGCGCCCGTTCCGGCAACGGCAACGGCAACTGCTTGGACACGGATCTGACAGAGCCTGACGCTGCGTATCGGGCGGAGCCGGTGACGAGCCCGAACCTGGCGCTCCGCGCCACGACACAAAGTCCCGCGCGTGGAGCGCGGGACCTCGAATGCCTGAGCCAAAAGGCCGGCCTTCTTTATTTCTTGATCACCCTCAGCGCGATCCGCCGGTTGAGTGCGCGTCCCGGTTCGGTGGAGTTGTCCGCGACCGGATGCAGTTCGCCGTATCCCTCCGCCCGGAGTCGATTAGTCGCGATCCCGCTGCTCACGATCGCCTGCATCACGGCGTCGGCTCTCCGCTGCGAAAGCTTCAGATTCGCGTCCGCGCTACCGACGTCGTCGGTGTAGCCGCCGACTTTCACGTTCACGCTCGGGTACGCCTTCAGCACCGCGACGATATTGTCCAGCTGCTCCTTCGACTCGGGCAGGATCGCCGCCGAGCCGCTCGCGAAGTTGAGCCGATCGAAGTCGAACCACGTCGTGTCGTTGACCGGACGCGAATTGTCTCCGATGAACGCGATGAGCTTCGATTCGATGCCGCTCGCTGGAATCTTGAGCGTGACGCCGCCCGGAAGATCGCGCTTCACGAGTCCACTCGCGGCATCCACGACCTCGCCGCCCGCCTGGGCCACCGTTGTGTCGATGCTGACGATCGGCTTCTCGGCCACACCCCCTCGGGTTGCGTAGAACCAGGTGAGCGCGACCGCGGCGATGCCGATCAGCGGCCAGGCGATGCGACTCACCGCTGACGGACGCGCCGATTCGATCACACTCGGCGTGGCGACGACTGCCTTGCGCTCGTCCGGGCCAGGGTCGACACGCCGCGTTGGTAGCGCACCAATGAATTCCTCCAGCCCGTCCGGCAGGGCGGCGAACACGGCGCCGCGCTCGGCGACGAGCAGGTTCGAGAGTCCTCCCAATCGCAGACTCTCGCCCCGCACCTTCTTGCCAAGAAATGCGAGAACCAGCGCGGCGGCGAAGTCGAGCAACGACGAACCGGACGCGGGCTTCTCGAGCCCCGCGATCTGGCCGATCACCTGTCCGACGGTGTCGCTCGGTGTCGCGAAGAGTTCAGCGAGGAGCGAGGTGGCTCCAGCCGTCGCGGGCGCTCCAACGGCGATGCCGCTAGCCATTTTCTGAACGTCCGTTCCAAGATCCGCGCTCACTGCACGGGTGTTGACCAGCTCGAAGACTCGATCCATCGCGGCAGGATCTTCGGTCTTGTTGATGATCCCTGCGACGACGGACGCGAAGCTGCTTTGGAGCCCGTGAGTCACGGCCGCGTCGGTCTCGCCCAGCTGTCCGGCGATCTGGCTGACGGCGGGTGAGGCCAGGCTGTTGAGTGAATCGAGAATTGTGCTCATGCGCGATCCTGTGGGAAGCAGCACAAGGTCCGGTTACCTCGCGGTGCAGACAATGGGCGGATCGCGGACAATGCGTCATCCGCCGCCACCGCGGTGCCGCCATGCCACCGGCTCGCCCCGCGCTATCGGGCGACACCCGACCAATCTGTCGGGTAATGGCTTTGCGACTGGCGAGGATCGCCCGACGCGCCGCGAGACGATTCGTTGTTCAATAGCGTGTCTTCCTTGGCTCCGCCATTCGCGTCGCGACCGGTGCCGATAGGAGGTGGAAGCGTGGGCAGGTGGAAGCACTTCGTTCGGCTGGCGGCTCTATTGGGCCTGGCCGCAGGTGCATTCCTGAGCATCCGGGCGATGACCGTGCCCAAGGATTTTGGCACCCTCGGCCACTTCAGGGCCGGTGCCATCACCGAGGCAGCCGCGCGCGAGCCGCGCCACCTGGGAAGCAAGGAATGCGAGGACTGCCACGACTCGATCTACGTCGCATGGCACGACGGAAAGCATTCCAAGCCGCAATGCGAGAACTGTCATGGTCCGGGACTGCTGCACGTAAAGACCGTCAGCGAAGACTCGACTGACGCCTATCCCGATCCGATCAAGCGCTTCCCCAACGCGCTGCGGCCCACCACGGGCATTCAGGAATGCAAGTGGTGCCACCTCAAGACCTTCGAGCGGCCGGCCACGCTGAAATCGATCAATTCGGTTCAGCGGCACGTCGAGAAGACCGGCGGGACATACAGCGCCACCTCGAAGTGCACCGACTGCCACGATCCGCACACGACGGTGGTGAAATGAACACCGCGTCGCCGCCCACTGATCAATCGGAGATCAACCGGCGCAAGTTCCTCGAGGTGTGCGCCGAGGCAGGCGCCAGCATCTTCGTGTTCGGCGCCGTCGTCTGCACCACGGCCAAGCTGATGCTGCCGTCACTCGCCGAGGCCCGCTCGTCGGACGGCTCGGACAAGGACGCGAACGAGGTCATCTACGGATTCTTGATCGACACGACGAAGTGCATCGGCTGCGGCTCATGCGTTCGAGCGTGCAAGGCCGAGAACAACGTCCCCGACGGCTACTATAGAACGTGGGTCGAGCAGTACGCCTTCTACGAGAACGGCGAGGTCACGGTCAATTCGGCGTCCGGCGGCTTGAACGGATTCGCTGACGCGCCCCAGCTCGACGTCCCGGAGACCGACGATCCGCCGGTGCGTGGCTTCTTCGTTCCGAAGCTCTGCAACCACTGCATCAACACGCCGTGCATCCAGGTGTGTCCCGTCGGCGCGTCGTACAAGACCAAAGAAGGCGTCGTGCTCGTCGACCCGCAGCGGTGCATCGGGTGCGGCTACTGCGTTCAGGCCTGCCCGTTCGGCTCGCGGTACCTCAATCCCGAGACGCGCATCGCCGACAAGTGCACGTGGTGCTACCACCGCATCACGAAAGGCCTGCAGCCGGCCTGCGTCGTGTCCTGCCCGGCCAAGGCCAGGATCTTCGGAAACGTCAGCGATCCGAAGAGCGAGATCAGCCAACTCCTGGCGACCAATCGCGTGCAGGTGCTCAAGTCGTACCTCGGCACCAATCCGCGGACGCGCTACATCGGCCTCGATTCGGAGGTGATCTAGTCGTGCATCACTACGTGGTCGAAGGCTACGTGCTGCCGAATCAGACGCACATCTACTGGACGATCATGATCGTCCTCTATCCCTACATCACGGGGATCGTGGCTGGTGCGTTCATCATCTCCTCCCTCTACCACGTGTTCCACAAGGAGGTGCTGAAGCCGGTCAGCCGCTTCGCGATGCTGATGGCGCTGGCCTTTCTGCTGTTCGCACCGCTCCCGCTGCTGATGCACCTGGGCCATCCCGAGCGCGCGTTCAACATCATGTTCACCCCGAATGCCACCTCGGCAATGGCGGGGTTCGGATTCATCTACAGCGCGTATCTGCTGATCCTCGTCGTCGAGATCTGGCTCCTCTACCGGGCCGACATCGTGCTGCTGGCGACGAACGCGCGATCGCCCTGGATGCGGCGAGTGTACTGGGTGCTGGCGCTCGGTGTCACCGACATCTCCGACGAGGCAAAAGCGCTCGACCGCAAGGTCATGCAATTCCTGGCGGCGATCGGCATCCCGGCCGCCTGCGCGCTGCACGGCTACGTCGGATTTCTGTTCGGCGCGATCAAGGCGAATCCCTGGTGGGCGAGCCCGCTCATGCCGGTCGTCTTTCTGATGAGCGCGATTCTGTCCGGGATCGCGATGGTGCTGCTCTGCTATCTGATAACACAGTGGGTGACGAAGCGGCCGGTCGACTCGCCCTGCGTCGACGCGCTCGTGAGTTACGCGTGGATGTTCCTGATGATCGACGTCGCGCTCGAGCTGCTCGAGCTGGTCAATCACGCGTACATGGCCAACCACGACTGGCAGATCCTGCGGGAATTGCTCACGCAGAAGCTGTACGTGAGCATGTTCGTGATCCAGTTCCTCGTCGGCTCCGCGATCCCGTTCGTGCTGCTCGCCGCGCTCGTCGTCTACCGAAACGCGATCGGGGACCGGGCGCGGCACGGCATCGCGTTCGCGGCGAGCCTGCTCCTGCTCGTGCAGGTCCTCGCGATGCGTTGGAACGTCGTGATCGGCGGCCAGATGTTCTCGAAGAGCTTCCGCGGCTTCCTCACGTTCGACGTGGATCTCGCCGGCCGGGAAGGGCTCCTTGCCGCGGTCTTTCTCTTCTCGCTCCCGTTCCTGACGATGCTGGTTTTTTCGCGCGTTCTGCCGTTCTGGGGTCCCGTGTCGAGCGCGCCGGGCCGGTGGCTCGAGCCGGAGCCCGCGGAGCACGTCTCACTGCGCGATCACTCGAGCTTCACTGATGTCGGTCTGTAATTCTGCCGAGGAGGCACTACGATGAGTAACACGACCATGCTATGGATCGCCGTCGCGATCGTCGCGGCGATGTTGATCAAGATGTCCTGGCGGCTTGTGCAGCAATACCAGGGAGGCGTCGTACTGCGGCTTGGCCGACTGAAGGACGTGCGGCCGCCGGGATTGAACCTGATCGTGCCCCTCTTCGATCGCATGTACCTGATCGATACGCGTACGGTGACCCTCACCGTGGAGCCGCAGGAAGTCATCACGCGCGACAATGTCACGATCAAGGTCGACGCTGTGGTGTATTTCGCGGTCGTCGACCCGGCGAAGGCGCTGCTGCAAGTCGTCGACTACATGAAGGCGACCACGCAGATCGCGCTCACCACGCTGCGCAGCGTCCTCGGCCAGTCTGAACTGGACGAGCTGCTTTCACGCCGCGACAAGATCAACAGCACCCTGCGCCAGATCATCGACGAGCACACGGCGCCATGGGGCGTGAAGGTGACGGCGGTGGAAGTGAAGGACGTGCTCCTGCCTGAACCCATGCAGCGCTCGATGGCCGCCCAGGCCGAGGCCGAGCGTGAAAAGCGCGCCAAGGTGATCCGTGCCGACGGCGAGTACATGGCCGCCGAAACGCTGGGCCGAGCGGCGCGCATCATCCGCGATGAGCCGCCCGCGCTGCAACTCCGCTATCTCCAGACCCTGGTCGAGATCAGCGGCGCGGGGAACAACACGATCATCCCGATTCCGATGGACATGCTCCAGAGCCTGAACGGCTTGCGCGCGAAGGCGGCGCATGAAGAGGAAGCGGCGCCGATGTGGAAACGGTAAGGCGGCGTCGACACTGAGACCGTCCCGCTCCGGGAGCGCCGATGTCGGCGCTCCCGGAGCGGGCTCACTTGGGAGATTGATGATGAGATCCGGAGCTCTTTGGGCGGCTGCGCCAATCCTGCTCGCGTTCGGCCCGTTCAGACCTACTCATAGCCAGGCGATCGATCGGTCATCCGTAACGCTCGATCGGCCGCTGCCCGGCATCGTCTCGCCGGCGATCGCTGATTCGACCGCGAAGATGTTGTACGAGAAGAATTGCCGCAAATGCCACGGGCCCGACGGAGTGCCGTCCAAGGCGATGCAGAAAAAGTTCTCCAAGATCGAGACGTTCGACGCGGCGTTCTTTGCCAAGCGATCGGACGACTCGCTCGTCGCGGTGCTGACGAAGGGAACGACCAAGGACATGAAGTCGTTCAAGAGCAAGCTGGCACCCGACGAGATGAAAGCGGTCGCCAGCTATATCAGGTCGTTCGCCAAGTAGAGGGGTGGAGCGCTGAGATTCCTGGCGTCCGTGCGACGCCAGGAGAGCGACGAGCGGCACTCCCGATCAGGCGCGTGAAGCCCGGCTTCACGCGCTCTCGTTTTGTCGTCTCAGCGAACCTGGTCAGTTCGTTGCGCAACGCGCCGCCGCGCCGTCGTTTCTGTAGCCCGGGCATCCCATCCTCCAAATGACATGAGTCTGGCCGACGTCAAGTGGATCGACCTTCCGCACGTGCGCGATGATCGCGGAGTGCTCACCGCGATCGAGAGTGGTCTCGACGTGCCGTTCGAAATTCGGCGCGTGTTCTTCCTGCATTCCGTGAGTGGAGCTCGCGGGGGACACGCGCACCGCGCCACGCGGCAGCTCGTGGTGCCGGTGGCCGGAACGTTTCGTGTAGAAGTCGCGGACGGACACGGCTCCGCCACTTTCGAGCTGACCGATCCACATCGCGGCTTGTACGTCCCTGCTCTGACCTGGATTCGCCTGGAGCGCTTCTCGAGCGACGCGGTGTGCCTGGTGTTGTCCGACACGCATTTTGGCGATGCCGAATACATTCGCGATTGGGAGGCGTTCGTGGACGCGAGCCGAACGCCGCGGGTCGCCTCGTGACCGAGCGACGCATCGCGGTACTCGGCGGCGGAATGCTCGGACTCTGCACCGCGCTCGAGCTGGCGCGTCGCGCCAAGCGCGTCACGCTGATCGAAGGCGCCTCCGACATTATGCAGGGCGCGAGTCGGTGGAACGAGGGCAAGATCCATCTGGGGTATCTCTACGCGGCCGATCCCAGCTTCAACACGGCCACGCGGATCATTCCCGGCGGGCTCGCCTTCGTCGAGCTCGTGGAGCACCACGTCTGCCAGCCACTCGACGCGTTCACGACCGAGGACGATGTCTTCCTCGTCCACCGCGGCTCGGTCGTGTCAGCCGATTCGTTCGCGAGCTACGCGGCGCGCGTCGCGGAGCTCGTGCGTCAGGCAGCATCGCGTGAGGACGCGCCGCGCTATTTGACCGATGTTCGCAACGGTCGTGTTCATCGTCTCGCGCCGTCGCAGCTGGCGGAGGTGACGTCCTCGAGCGACGTCGTCGCCGGCTTCCGCGTGCCCGAACGTTCGGTCTCCACCGTGCCCATCGCCGACCTGCTCTGCCGGGCCGTTCGCGCGGAGCCGCGAATCGAGCTGCATGTCGGCACGCGAGTCCAAGGTGTGCGGCGGCGCGATGACGGACGCATGGACATCGCGATCCAGAGCGGCGCCGACGGCACGTTTGCAGGTTTCGACGTCGTGGTCAACGCGTTGTGGGAGGGCCGGCCAGCGATCGATGCCTCGCTCGGCGTCATGCCTCCTGCGCCGTGGTCGCACCGATTTCGTGTCGCAGTATTCGCACACGCGCCCAGAAGCAGGTTGCGGAGCGCTGTCCTGTGCACGGGCCCATTCGGCGACGTCAAGCGCTATGCCGACGGGCGGCTTTATCTGTCGTGGTACCAGGCCGGTCTGCTCGCCGAGGGGCACGCGATCGAGCCGCCGCGCGATCAGGCGCTGCTCACTCCCGAGCGGCAGGCGACGGTGAAAGAGCGGACGCTCGCGGCACTGGCCGACTATTTCCCACGAGTCGCGGACCTCCCGGGCGCGGCGAGCGAGCTCGAGATCCACGGCGGCTGGGTGTACGCCATCGGACAAGGGTCCCTGGCCGATCGATCCAGCACACTGCACCAGCGCGACAAATTCGCGGTATCGGTCGACCGGGGCTACATCTCGGTGGACACGGCGAAATATTCGCTCGCGCCATGGTTGGCCGAGCGCGTGGCGGGGCTGATCGCCGGATCGTAGCTGCCGGTCAGAGTCGAGCTTTGACGAATTGCCTCACTCTCGCCCAGAGCGGCAGGCGGGCATCGATCTCGCGCAATACATCGTGTATCTCGGGATGGCGCTCGCAGAGCGCTGTCCATTGCGCGAGGAGCGTCTCGTCGCGCTCCCGGAATCGCGCTTCCATCGCGACCCAGCGTGCATCGAACACCTCCCGCGTCAGCCTGGCCCTGGCGTCGAACGGCGGATCGCATCGCCGAGCGCATTGCCGAAAATTCTCATACGCCGACGAGCGGCCCACGAGCAGCATCGTCAGCACCCACTGAAGCTGATACCAGAACGCGCGACCGGAATCGTTGCGGAGCTGTGCGCTGATCGAGCGGTTGTGCACGCGAAAGCTGACGAGCGGCTCGCACACGATCGACAGGCCTTCGTTGCTCCCGACGCGCATCCAGAATTCGAGGTCGGGGAACATCGCGATCTCCGGGGTGAAACCGCCGTATCGCTCGAAGCAATCCCGGCGCACGAAGCTGCTGCTCGTGGGGCCGATGAAGTTGATGCCGAAATGACGAACCACGGCGGCGCAGAACGCTTCGGGGTTGGCGTGCGTCGTCGGTAGACTCTCTCTGATCGTCGGCAGCGTCTCGTAGTACTGCCGCACGTCGTCGGGGACGTCGGGCGCGAACAGGTAGTCGTGCCAGGCGATCACCAGCGGGCCGCGCTGGCCGGCGTCGAGCATCCTGGCCAGGCAGGTCGGCGCCATGAGGTCGTCCTGAAAGAGGAACTTGATCCACTCGCCGCGTGCGTACTCGACGGAGCGGTTGGCGTTGCCCGCGCTCGACCCGGCGCGCTCGGCGTTCCGAATCACGCGGGCACGTGGCTCGGTCGCGGCGAATCGCTCGGCGATTGCCAGCGTGTCGTCGGACGAACCGTCGTCGACGATCAGCACCTCAAAATCGCGGAACGTTTGCGCGGCCACGCTCGCCAGCGTGTGGGCGAGAAACGCGGCGCCGTTGTAGGTGGGGATGCAGACGCTGATCGTCGGCACGGTCGAGGCGGCGTCAGTCACCGAGCGACAACTTAGCGAGTCGATGCGGCCGCCAGCTGTGCACGGAGCTCGGTGATCCAGTTGACTACGACAACGACCTGGTAGTCGCCCGTGCTCGAACGAAGCAGCGCGAAGCGCTTGCCGTCCGGGCTCACGCCGTAGCCGGCGTGGATCTCGAACAGCCGTCGTTGCGACAGGATCTTCGGCTCGGGCCCCTTCGAGAGCGTCGCGATGGTGAGCGAGTCGTCAGATCGGAACAACAGCCTGCCGTCGCGCGTCCACTGCGGCTCCTGTGCGCTCACGGCGGCGGCGGAAACCTGGAACGCGTTACCCGGCCCCGGCATCGGTCGCAGAAATATCTGCAGACGTCCCGAAATATCCGATGCGTACGCGATCCACTTCCCATCAGGAGAGATCGCTGGATCGATCTCGTTGAACGGCGTATGAAAAAGCAACTCGGGTTTGTGGTCTCCGGCGAGCGGAACGACCCAAAGGTCGGCAGGCTGCCCGGCACAAACGACCGCGTACATGCCGTCCGGTGAGAACGCCAGCGAGCGTCCCGGCTCCGGCAGCGAGACGAACTTCTCCAGCGGCCGACTGCCGTCGGCCGGACCCCACCACAAATCATGGGCCTGGTTTCGGTCGATCACCGCAATCCGCTTTCCGTCTGGCGTCCACGCCGGCGTCGCCGCAACACCTTTCTCGAGGGTCAACCGAGTGAGAGTGGACGTCGAAACGTCGAACAGCCACGGGTCGGCAACTCCGCTCTCGAAGACGGAGACCGCGACCCGGCGTCCGTCGGGCGAAAACGCGGGAGGTTGGCTCGGATCGGTGAAGTCGCGCGCTTCGCTCGTCGCGACGGTCTTCGTGCCCGATTCGTCCGTCACGACGAGCTGTGTCGCGTTCCCGCCGCGCACGTACGCCAGCGATCCATCTCGCGACAGCGACGCCGCTATTCCACCAGCGCCGCGCCAGGCGATGCCGTTCACCACGGGGACCGCGTCCGCGAGGCTGCGGAGCTTCTGAGGGTCGTAACGAACGGCGTAGAGCGTCCCGTCCCGCCGTCCGAAGATGAGATATCCATCGAGCACACCGAGCGGATTGCTCGACTCGCCCTCGATATCTCGCGTGGTCTTCGTGTCGAGATTCAGCAGCGCAAGATGGTCGGGGATCGGTGGCGCGGCGCGGACCCAATAGATGATGGTCTTGCCGTCGGGTCCGAGAATCGGCGTTCCGTGGCTGAGCTCCCCCTTGGTCGAATCCGGCTGCGTCAGCGACTCTGCTTTGCGCTGCCCCGGGCCGAAGCGCAGCAGGCCTGCCGTCGTGCCGGCGTAGATGACGCTGTCGGCAGCCCACGTCGGACTGCGAACGAATCCCACTGACGCGAGAACGGTCGGCGCCCCGCCAGCAACCGCTACGGATCGCAGCTCGGGACCAGACGCAAATGCCACCGTCTTGCCGTCGGGAGAAAAGAAGGGCGTGCTCGCGTTGTCAGTACCGGGCAGCGGTTGCGCCTCGAGTTGGTCCAGGCGCTGGTAGTACAGCCGCCGGTACTGGAGCCCGCCGGCGCCACCATAGAGGATTGCGCGACCGTCGGGCGCGAGCACGACCGGCACGCCGTTCAGCATCTCGAATCGCTGACTCTCCGGAATTGCCAACACGAATCTGAACGTCTGCCCGACATGTTGCGGCCGGACAACGATCCACGCCGCAACCGCCGCGACGCCAAACGCGGCAGCCAACGCCCAGGGCAGGACCGATCGCGCGCGATCGGCACGGCGCGCCTGGGGCGGCTCGGACACGACCGCCGGCGCGACGACATCGAACGGCAGCACGACACCACGGCCCTGCAGCGCCTCCGCGAACTCGTGCGCGGTGGCGAAACGATCTGCCGGAATCTTCTCGAGCGCGCGCAGCACGGCGGCGTCGACGTGCGCCGAAACCGCTGGGCGACTGGCGCGAACCGAACGCGGTTTCTCCGTGAGCACCTTCGAGATGACCGCCTGCGTCGTCCCGCCAAGATGCGGTGGGTCACCCGTGAGCATTTCGTAAAGCACTGCAGCGAGCGAGTAGACGTCGGTACGGCCATCGATGTCGCGGTCACCGGTTGCCTGCTCGGGGCTCATGTACTGCGGCGTGCCGAGACTCAGGCCGGTCTGCGTGATCCGGTTGCCACCGGCCTTCGTCACCGCCAGAGCGATCCCGAAATCCGCGACGAGCGGCTGTCCTTCGTGGAGGAGGATGTTCTCCGGTTTGAGATCGCGGTGAACGACGCCGTGTCGATGCGCGTAGTCGAGCGCTTCCGCGATCGCCACGGCGAAGCGCACGGCCTGGTCGACGGGCAGCTGCTTCACCCGCTCGAGGAGCGCGCGCAGACTCTCCCCTTCGACGAACGGCATCACATAGAACAGAGGCTTTACAGGCGCGCCGTCGTACCCGTCGCCGGCCTCACCCGAGTCGAACAATGGCAGCAGGTTGGGATGCTGCAGGTTCGCGGTCACGCGAATCTCGGCGAGAAAGCGCTCCACGCCCAGCACCGCCGCGAGCTCGGGCTTGAGAACCTTGAGCGCCACGCGTCGGTCGTGCTTGAGGTCGCGCGCGGCATAGACCGTCGCCATGCCGCCGGCGCCGATCTCCCGCTCGATCGTGTACCGCCCCGCGAGCGCGGCACTGAGTTGGTCGGTGTGGCTCATCCCGCGCGCTGGCTGTGACCACTCACGTCCTGTCAGGATCCATACGGCGCCGTCGCTCGACGATTGACGGGTCGCGCCCGAGAACATGTCTGCCGCGACGCGCAACCGTCAATGTCGAAGGCCCTCGCATCGGCAGTCACGCTCGCTTCGCCAGCTTCCACGTGACCGTCGCTCGCGCCACGACTTCGCTGCTCGCGTCGGTGATCACCGCCGTCACGTCGAACAACGTTTCGTCCGCGAATTCCGGCATGCTGCACCTGCACTCCGCGGTCAGCGTGCCACGGGCCTTCTTCACATACTCGATCGACAGGCTGGTCACGATCCCGCGCACTCCGGCCGGAACGGTCATCAGCATGGCGGTGCCACTCGTGACCTCGGCGAGGTTCGCCAGCGCGATCGCGTGGATCGATGCCAGGTGGTTCCGTACGCCGCGGCGGTCGCGCATCGTCCAGCGCGCGTACCCGGGAGCGAGCTCGTCGACGCGCGCGCCGATCGACCCGGTGTAGGGCGCCATGCCCCCGATCAATCGGCTGAACAGCGCCTTGCCGCCGGGGAGCGGCGCGAGCCGGTTGTACCAGCGCGCGATCGTTCCGCCCGGTGCATCGAGTGATTTCACCATTCGCCCGCGAATGTACGGCCGCTCGCAAAGCGCAACCAGTCGAGCACCGGAAGCGTCGTCAGCGTCGCTCGGCCGGCATGAGGCCCAGCGCGCGATTGAGCCAGCGAACGAGAGGCAACATCAGCTCGAAGTCACCCTCGAGCAGCGCCGGAAGGCGCGCGCTCGTGGCCTGGGCCGTGGTGAGCTCTCTGCCCAGGACGAACGACTGATGGCGCAGCCAATGCGCGGCGGGATGATCCGGCGCATAGCCACGCGGCGTGCGCTTGAGGATCGCCTCGTCGCTCAAAGCGCCGAACCGGCGCTTGACGGCGGGACTGCCGATCGCGCGCTCGAAGCCGCGCTGATCCTCGAGGATGGCCTCACGCAGACGGTTGAGCGCCGACCGCGGCGGCATCCAGAGTCCGCCGCCCACGAAGGATCGCCCGGGCGAGAACTCGAAGTAGAACCCTGCCCCGCCACCGATCGCCTCCCGGCCCACGTTGTGCGCGCCGTCTCGATGAAAGAACCAGCAGGACGCGTGGGTCTTGTACGGCGACTTGTCCGCCGAGAACCGTATGTCGCGGTAGATGCGGAACGGCGAACGCTTCACGTCGCCGATGATCTCCGGCGCAATGCGCGCGAGGCGGACGTCCATCTCCTCGACCAGGTCGCGCAGCGGCTGGCGCACGAAGTCCTCGTAGCGGCCGCGATTGCTCTCGAACCACGGCTTCGCATTGTGCCGCGCGAGCGCGCGCAGGAAAGTGACCGTCTGATTCGAAAAGCTCATGGCCGGCTCTGGAACGAATTCACCGTTGGGGCGCCCAGGACACGCGAGCTACGGACGTCCAATGTCGCCGAGCGAAGTGCGTTGGCCAGGCGCAAGCCAACGCAGCCGATCGGTCAGCCCGGCGGCAGCGAACGCCTGCTCGATTTCTACACGGCCTTCGGAAAAATGCGCCCAACCCTCGAAGTGAAGCGGAACGATCGTGGCATCCGGCATCGCCCGCGCCGCCAGTACGCCTTCGTCCGCCGTCATGGTCAGATGCGCGGGCCCGACTTCGCGGACTCGCGCGGCGCCCATGAAGAGAAACGCCACGCGAACGTTCGCGCGCCTGGAGATCTCCTCCAGTGCCTCGTACCACACCGTGTCGCCCGACACATAGACCGCCGGCGTGCGAGCACCCGTTGGCTGATCCGCATCGTCGAGCAAAAAGCCGATGCATGGACCGCGGTCGCCCCCCGGCGGGCCATGCCTCGCCGGTGTGCCGGTCACGCGAAGCCGGCGACCGCTAGCCGCGGCGACCGTGGCCGACGTCCAGGGCGCGAGGGGCGTCGCGCCGCCGCCCAGGCGCTCCGCTGCCACCGCGGGCGCGAACACCTGTCGCGCCTGCGAGAGCACGGCGCGGCCGGCCCGATCCAGGTTGTCGAAGTGGTGGTCGTGGCTGAGGAGCACTGCGTCGATCGTTCCCAGTGCGTTGGCGCCAACCGCCGGACCCGTCGCTTTCCGCAACGTATACACCGGCGTCTCGTAGGTCGTGCCGGCAACGTCGAACGTGGGGTCGGTCAGCAGGCGGAGTCCGCTGACTTCGATGAGCGCAGTCGGCCCACCGATGTAGGTCGCGTGGAGAGTATGGTCGGTCACCTACTCAATTTCGTACCGTCAACAAGTCCAGCTGTGTCCGATCGAGCAAGCGTCGAGTCGCAGTCTCGCAGTGCTACGCGCCACTCGTCCACGATCGCCCATTTCCGGCGATGGATGCGACGATTGGAAATCCGACGAACGGTGCATGCCCGATCAACTGAACCCACCACCGGATGTTGATCGTCGGCGACCGGCGCAACAGCAGCGGGACCACGATCAGCGACATGACGAGCCACACGCACGGTCCGTACACGCACGCGATCCGCAACACACCGAACGGTTCGGCGAGAAGCTTGCGAATCCACGCGGACCGGAGCGTCAGGAGCAAAAAGACCGTGGACCAGCCGAAGGCCACGCAGACATGCATGGTGATGCCGATCAGCGCGGTCGTCGCCCCGCCGTCGAGCGCGGCCTTGCCGAGTATCGTCGAGGCGACGCCTTGAAAGAGGCGAGTGACGCTGGAGTTGTAGAAGAAGACGCTGAGTACGCTGGAAAAGAGCCCGTCAATGACCGCGGTCAGGAGGCCAGCGCGCACGAGTCGCGGAGCGAGTGCGGCGCGTTCGGTCGTGATTCCATTCACCGACGCACTGAGCATGGTCAGTCGTCCGCCAGCGGTGCGCCGTACAAGGCGTCCGCCTCGATGACCATTCCCTGCTCATTGAGCCGCATCCGCTCGAGCGCGCGGCGCTTCCTTCCGTCGAGCGCGGCAACGTAGAGGACGGCCAGCTCTCGCAGATCGTGGTCCCACAGCACGCGGTCGACCGAGAATTGCAGGGACGAGATTCGCGCCAGCGCCTTCACCCAGTAGGCACGAAGTTCGGATTTGCCATTGAGCGTCCCACGGCCGACGACGTCCGCGGCGATCGACGAGCGGAACACGACGTCGTCGGCGAAATGCGCGAGCACCGCTTCGACGTCGCGATTGTTCCAGTTGCGCGCCCAGGCGGCGCCCCGTTCCTCGGCGTCGGTATGCGTGCGCGGAAGGCCGCTGGAGACGTAGGAGTGCGACAGTCCGAAGACGGGAGTATCTGTGTGATCGATCATGGGTGAAGGCGGTGCGGGTTGTCTTTGCGGCGTCAACGACACTCCGGCGCGGAAAGTTCGCCGGAGCATCAAGGGAACGTCTTTACACTTCGATAACGGACTCCGAACCAGCGCAAGGCGCGGTCGAAACAGTATACCGGAAACGGTCCCGGCGGTGGTCGTGTCCAACAATGACGCAACTTCGCAGCCTCGGCGCCGTATTGTCCCAGACCCGCGATCCAGGACAGACTCTCATGGAGCAATTTCTCCAGGACGTCAGGTACGCGGTCCGCACCCTCAGCCAGCAGCGCGCCTTTACCTTCGCCGCGATTACGGCGCTGGCGCTCGGGATTGGGGCCACGACCGCCGTCTTCTCCGTGGTCGACGCGATCCTCCTCCGGCCGTTCCCGTACCCGGACCCCGACCGGATCGTGATGTTCATGAACACGTCGCCCAACGGGTCGGGACCTGCGGCGTCCCCCGCCAAATTCGCCCACTGGCGGCAGCAAGCCGACGTCGTGCAGGACGCCGCCGCGATACGCGACGGGACAGAGAACTTCACGGGTGGCGACGTGCCGGAGCAGGTCCATGCTGGTCAGGTCAGCGAAGGTTACTTCAGGCTGCTCGGCGCCAGGCCATTGCTCGGCCGCACCTTCTCGGCGGACGAGGATCGTCCGAACGGGGCGCGCGTCGCCGTGATCTCGTACGGGTGGTGGACGCGGCGTTTCGCGTCCGATCAGTCGATCATAGGCAAAACGATCCAGCTCGGCGGTGATCCGTATACCGTGATTGGTGTGATCGCGCGCGGCTTCGACCCGTCGGAGTTCGGTGATTCGCCGGACGTGTGGACACCGTTTCAGCTCGACCCGAATTCCACCGACCAGGGCCACTACTTCATGGCGGGTGCGCGTCTCAAGCCCGGCGTTTCGCTCGCGCAAGCGCAGGCCAGGCTCAGGCAATCGGCCGAAGCGTTCAGGACGAAGTTCCCCAACGCGCTGGGCAAGAAACAGAGTTTCAGTGTCGAGCCCATTCAGGACGTCTTCATTCGGAACTCGCGATCGATCCTGATGGTGCTCCTCGCGGCGGTCGCCGGAGTCCTGCTGATCGCCTGCGCCAACGTGGCGAACCTGCTCCTCGTGCGTTCGACCGTTCGCCGCCGTGAGATGGCGATACGTGCGGCGATGGGCGCGGGAACCGGCCGCATCGTCCGGCAGTTGCTGACCGAAAGCGTGCTCCTCGCCATCGCCGGCGGCACGCTCGGCCTGGGCCTGGGCCTCACCGGCATCCGTTGGTTGCTCTCGATCAACACCGCCGGCCTGCCGCGAGTCGGTGACGCCGGGTCTGCGGTTCACCTGGATTGGCGCGTCGTCGCGTTCACCGCGGCGATCTCGATCGTCACGGGCCTGCTGTTCGGCGTAGCGCCGGCGGTTCACGCGGCGCGGGACGACCTCAACGGTGTCTTGCGCGAAGGCTCCGGTGCCGCGGGCGGCGGGCGGCACACCCGGCTCCGATCTTCGCTCGTGGTGCTCGAGGTTGCGCTCGCGCTGACGCTGGTGATCGGGTCGGGCCTGCTCATTCGCACGTCGCTCGCGCTTCGCGCCGTATCTCCGGGGTTCGACGCCGACAACGTGCTCACGATGCGGATGGCGTTCACAGGTCCGCGCTTCGCGTCGTCGACCGCGGTCGAGCAGACGATCCGCGACGGTGTCACGCGGCTTCGCATGGTTCCCGGCGTCGTTGCGGCGAGCGCCGCCTGCTGCGTGCCGCTCGAAGGTGGCTACGGCCTTCCCTTCAAGATCGTCGGTCGGCCGCTCGACAACGGTCCGTTTAACGGCGGCGGCTCGTGGACGACTGCCTCGCCCGGGTACTTCGAGGTGCTCAAGATCCCGGTGTTGCGCGGCCGCGCCTTCAGCGATCGCGACACGAAGGACGCCACACCGGTCGTCATCATCAACGAGTCGATGGCCAAGCAGTACTGGAAGAACGGCGATCCATTGACCGATCGCCTGGTGATCGGCCGCGGCGTCATGAAGGAGTTCGCCGGCGAGCCCGACCGCCAGATCATCGGCGTCGTCGCCGACAGTCGAGACGGAGGCCTCAATCAGGATCCGGGGCCAAAGATGTTCATCCCCCAGGCGCAAGTTCCCGATCCCGTCAACGCGCTGAACACTCGGCTCTCGCCAATGGCCTGGGTGATCCGCACGAGCGTGCCTCCGATGTCAATCAGCGCGGCGGTGCAGGAGCAGCTTCGCCAGGCAACGGGGCTGCCGGTGTCCGACATTCGGTCGATGGACCAGATCGTCTCGCGCTCCGTATCGCGAGAGCGCTTCAACACCTTGCTCATGATGATCTTCGCACTCTCGGCGCTCACGCTCGCCGCGATCGGCATTTACGGTGTAATGGCGTACGCGGTGCAGCAGCGAACGCGCGAGATCGGCGTGCGATTGGCCCTCGGCGCCCAGCCCGGCGCCGTGCGGACGATGGTCGTGGTCCAGGGACTCCGGCTGGCGCTCGTCGGCGTGGCAATCGGCGTCGGCACGGCGTTCGGCCTTTCGCGCTATATGAGCTCGCTCCTGTTCGGCGTTCAGCCGCGCGACCCGTTGATCTTTATCGGTGTTCCAGTGCTGTTGGCGATCGTCGCGCTGCTCGCCGTGTGGGTGCCCGCGGCGCGAGCGAGCCGGATTGATCCCCTCGGCGCCCTGCGGTCGACGTAGAGAGCGGGCGTCAGCTACGCGAAAAAGGAGACGGCGAGCCGCCGTCTCCTTTCTCTCGTCGGCGAGGTCGCCGCGTCAAACGCGAACCGCTTCCTGCGACGTCACGGGCGAGAACAGGTTCGCCCGAACCTGATGCGGCACCGGGATCGGGTGCTTGCCCGTCGAGCCGCAGACGAACCCGTCCTCACCGTCGATGAACGCGATCGACGCGTCGCCAAGCTGCGTTGCGCCCGCGTGCTTGGTGATCTGCGGAATCACCTTGGTCGACAAGCGCTCGGCGAGAGCGGTGGCTTCCTTCGCGAGCCCCGCCTCGTGAACCGTCTCCAGACCCACCAGCGCGCTCACCGCCTTGAGTTGCACCTGGATGTCGGGCGTCCAGGGCGGGATCCGGTGAATCTTGCCGTCCGCGCCAACATAGAAGCCGCCGCCATCTCCACCGCCAAACAGGATCAGCATGGTACACCCCCTTTTGAATCGGCACGAGCGTCGCGTGAATCGCGTTCAACGTCGAAGATTTCGCGGCATCGCGAAACCCGTTCGACGTGCGTCGCGCGTGCGCGACGCACGCTAATGAGGGGCGGAAGACGACGCAAACGCGACAGTGGAACCTCGTTCAGACTGCTATGAGTGTTCTCTGATCGAGCTCGGCGGCGCTGACCGCTGTTTCACTCGCGAGGTTTGGGATCGCGCGAGTCCGGCAGCGATCGCTGCTCGGGCGACGCCGGAAACACTTCCTTGGACGGATCCAATCCCGGGACGGCTCGGCTCGCGCCCTGGTCTCCAATAGTCCAGACGTGCGTCGATACGTGCAGGAACCGCGGCCAACGGCCAGTGATCCGGTGGTAGAGCATGGTTCCCCCACCCACCACGGTCCCCGCCAGCGCCAGCCCGGCCAGAATGATGAGGCCGAATGCGAGCAGCAACGCGCCCGCGGCGAGGGCGAACACCGCGAGACCGATCGTTTTCGCTCGGCTGAGTGGCAGTACGTGGGTGTGCTCGCCGGACCCTGGCAGTTGAGCGACCATGACGGAATCTACCCCGTCGCGCGGCGCCGGTTGCCGATGGGACCTCCCCCGGGAGCCATGCCTCTTGCAGCCGTTGGCCGCGTGCTCGAGTATTGAGCGTCCGTCCGACCTCTCGCGCACACTCCACATCGTTTCGGTCTTGTATGACCACGCGCCTCGACCCCGATCGCTGGCGCCGAATCGGCGAGGTCCTCGACGCCGCACTGACCCGCGAGCCCGAGCACTGGCCCGCGGTGCTCGACGCGACATGTGCCGGCGCGCCGGATTTGCGCCGGGAGGTCGAGGAGCTGCTCGGCCGGGTCGACCGAGCCCGCGGATTCCTCGAGACGCCACCGACGGCGGCCGCGGCAGCCGTGGTCGCCGAGACGAAGGAAGCGCAGCCTTCCGAGTCGGGACGGCGGATCGGCGCGTATGGGATCGCGCACGAGATCGGGCGCGGCGGCATGTCGCGCGTGTTTCTCGCACACCGCGCCGACGGCCAGTTCGAGCAGCGCGTCGCCCTCAAGTTGCTGCGACCCGGGCTCGACACCGAAATCGATCAGGCGCGCTTTCGTGCCGAGCGACAGATCCTCGCCTCGCTGAATCACCCGAACATCGCGCGGCTGCTGGACGGAGGCCTGACCGACGCCGGCCAGCCCTACCTCGTGCTCGAGTACGTCGACGGTCAGCCGATCGACGCGTACTGCGAGGCGAAGGCGCTCACCGTTCGTGAGCGGCTGCGCCTGTTTCTCATGGTGGCCGACGCGACTCAGTACGCGCACCGCAACCTGATCGTGCACCGCGACATCAAGTCCTCCAACATATTCGTCAGCGTCGATGGTGCGGTGAAGCTGCTCGACTTCGGACTGGCCAAGCTCCTCGAGCCCGACGCGTACGGCCGCGAAGCATCAGGGATGCATACGGTCGCGCACTGGATGACCCCGGAGTACGCGGCGCCCGAACAGATCAGGCGTGAGCCGGTCACGACGCTCACCGACGTTTATCAGTTGGGCGCGGTGCTTTATCGGCTCCTCACGGGACGGCTGCCATTCACGACGGCAAATGGTGACTTGCACGAGCTGCAAGCGGCCGTGTTGCGCGACGATCCGATGCCGCCGTCGGCCGCGATCGCCGACGCCGATGCCGCCCGTGGCAGGCTGCTGCGTGGCGATCTCGACGCGATCACCCTCAAGGCGCTGCGCAAGGAGCCTGTCGAACGGTACGCTTCCGTAGACGCCCTCGCCGACGACGTGCGCCGGTACCTGTCGGGACACCCGGTGCTCGCTCGGCGGATCACGCGCCTGTATCGAATGCGACGATTCGTGCGGCGCCATCGAATCGAGACGGTCGCCGTGGCGGGCATCTCACTCTCCGTCCTCGTCGGCGCCGGCGTTTCGATGTGGCAAGCACGGCGCGCGGCGCGGGAACGTGATCTGGCCGCGGCGGCCTCGCGTGAATCGCAGGCGGTGACGGCGTTCGTGATGGGACTGTTCAATGCGAGCGATCCGACGGTGGCTCGCGGCGACCCGTTGTCGGCGGTAGAGCTGGTTCGGCGCGCCGTCGCACGCGCGGATCTCCTGGACGGGGAGCCGCTCGCGCACGCGCGTATGCTCGAAGTCACGGGCCGGCTCTACCAGAGCCTCGGCCGCTACGCCGAAGCATTCGCTGTCCTGCAGCGAGCGATCGCCATTCGCCGAACCCTGCGCCCCGGCAATCCGGCCGAGTTGGCGGCGGGGCTCGGGCAGATGAGTGAGCTGCTCGTTCGACTGGGCCGATACACCGCGGCCGATTCGGTGGCCCATGAAGCGCTCGAGCTCCAGCAACGGGCGCTCGGACAGCAGAATCCGGCGGTCGCGGGCACGCTTCACCAGATCGCGAGCATCGCGGTATACCTGGGCAGATTGCCGGTTGCCGAGCGTAGCCAGCGAGAGGCGCTCGCGATAAGCCAGCAGGCCTTTGGCGAGAACGACTCTCTCACGGCGGAGCGCCATCTTCAGCTTGGCGCAATCTTCCGTCGCGAGGGTCGAATGCTGGATGCGGAGCGAGAATTTCGTGGTGGACTGGCAAGTCTCAGCCGTGCGGCCGGGCCCGACAATGCGCAGGTCGCCGAAGCCATGATGGAGCTGGCGTATCTCCTCGACGAGGTCCGTGGACGCTATGCGGAGGCCGACACGCTCTACCGTCGCGCGATTCAGATGCGACGTCGCGCATTCGGGGACACGCATCCGCTGGTCGCCGCGAGCCTGCTCGATTACGCCGAATTCCTGTCACGACGCGGCGACCGCGCCGCCGCCGTGTTGCCGGCCAGACAGGCAGTCGACATCGTGAGCCGCGAGTACGGGGTGGAGCACTCGGTTGTCGCCGTGCAAAGCGGCCGGCTGGCGGCAATTCTGTACCGCGCCGGCACTGTCGACGAGGCGGCCAGGCTCTACCGTCGATCGATTGCGACCACTCGGCGCCTCCGCGGCCCGGATCACGAGAATCTCACAGGGCTGGAGCTCGGCCTCGGACTAATCATGATCGATCGCCGCGACTTCGCGGGGGCGGACTCGTTGATTCGCGATGCCATTCGCATTCGCCAACTGGCCGGCGGGCCGGACAACCCGGGCACCGCGCCGGCGGCAGGGCTTTTGGGAATGCTCATGACCCGCGAGGGCAAGTACGCCGCCGCCGACTCGGTACTCCGGCATTCGCTGATGGTGCTGGAACGCCAAGTCGGGCGCGACTATCCGGACGTCCGACAGCTCTACGGCTACCTGGCGGACCTCGAAGACGCGCGTGGCCGGCGCGCGGAGGCAAGCCGCTACCGGGTGATCGCGCTCGCCCGGTAGCCGGCGCCGCTATGGGTGGTCCACCGTCAGCTTGCTGGGCACTCGCACCGGCACCGACCGCGACAGATCGCGCGCCGCGTCGTCCGTGAGTGTTTGCAGATAGTCCATGAGCTTGTCCACGACATCCGGAGTGAGCACCACGCCGTCGAGCAACGGATCGCGGTTCGCGAGGATCGCCGAGGCCGTCGGCTGCAGCGTGGTGCGGAGTGCCGGTTCGAGCTGCGTCGGATCGTACGTGGCCAGCGACTGATCCGACTCGCTGTAGTGCGCCACGAAGTCGCGCAGCGAGAGGAATGCGCCGTCGTGTCCGTACGGACCGGTGAGCTCGACGTTCCTGAGCGGCGACGTGCGGAAGCGGTACAGATCGGCCGGATCGCCCGTCACGTTCATTCTGCCGAAGTCGTCGTGCGTCGACGCGCCGTTGCCTTCACCCGGCCCGATCTGCGGAATGGCGACGTTGTGAAATTGCTCGTCGCTGAGCATCACTCCGTTGTGGCAAGTCGAGCATTTCAACGTAAGAAATGTCTGAGCGCCCGCGAGCTGCGGCGCAGTCAGCGCGCCGTCGTCACCGTTCAGGAATCGGTCCCACGGCGTGTTCCGGAATGAGAACTGAGCGGTGATGAAGGCGCCGATCGCATTCGAGGCATGCGCGAACGTCATGTCCTCGAACCGCGTGCCCGGATATGCGGCCTCGAACAACGCCCGATACTCCGGAATCGCGCCGAGCCGCTTCATGAGCCCCGCCCAGATCCCGGTGAAGTCGTCATCGGCCAGATCCCCGAGGTCCGTTCCGGGCGCGCCACGCATCTCGATCCGACTCGTGACCGGGAACATGCCGAGCGCCGAAACGGGCCCATACTCGAGCACCTGCTGCATCTCGGGCGTAAGCTGCGCCCCGGCCGGCGTATGGAATCGATGCTGCGCGTCGATCTGCACGCGGCCGTCCCAGAACAGGTGGCGCATCGCGTACAGGTTGAAGAACGACGGCGCGTTTCGCGGAATGAATACGCCGTCCGGGTGCTCGCGCGGCGGACCCAGGCCCACGCCGCCTTCGCCGACCGCGAGACTCTTGCCATCACCGGTCTCGAACTTCGGGAGGTGGCACGTAGTGCACGCGATGTTGCGATTCCCGCTCAGGATCTTGTCGAACGCGAGCGCCTGGCCGAGCTTGGCGAGCGCCGGCCGAACCGGGGGCGGTGACGGGAGAGGCACGATGCCGCGAGCCGCCGCGAGCTGTCGCACGAGTTGAGGTGTGACGATATCGTCACCCGACGGCGCAACGTCGGCCGACCTGCCCGCGGCCGCGCGCATTGGCGCGGTGGGTCGGTCAGAACAACCGGTGAGCGCGATGGCCGCTGAGGCCGTCGCGACGGCAAGCCAGCTACTCCGGAACATCTCGCCCCCTGACTGAGTTTGGCTGTTGCGGGGTGGGTACACACGGGATGGCCGGCAGCGGCCTTACCCCTTCATTCAATACATACGAAATCGGCCGACGCGGTCCGACAACGTAAGAGATCTTTACAGCATTTCGGGATTCGGACCGGGTCTGTCTTCTCAGGCCTCGTCTCATGGCCGTTCCGCGGTATCCTGGGCGGCCTCCAGCTCACGGAGCAGGAACAGACGGGCTTTCAGCCAATTGCGCTCGACGGTCCGCGGCGTCACGCCCAGCATTTCCGAAACCTCTTGCTGCGAGAATCCTCCAAAGAATCGTAGCTCGACGATCTGCCGGAGGCGCTCGTCCACGGCGCCAAGACGGTCGAGGGCTTCGTCGAGCGCGAGGATCTCGTCGAGCTCGATCTGCAGCTCGCCACTGACTTCGCCCAACGATAGGTGTGTGACGTCGCCACCGCGCTTCGTTGCCGCACGTCGTCGCGCGAAATCGACGAGCACCTGGCGCATCGCGCGGGATGCGGCGCCGAAGAAGTGGGCGCGCCCCTGCCAATCGGTGCTCGAGCCACGCTGCAGCTTGAGATACGATTCGTGCACCAGCTCCGTCGTCGAAAGCGTCGCGCTGCCATCCGCGGACCGCAGATGGCGGCTGGCCATCCGCTTCAACTCGTCGTAGGCGCGGCGGTAGAGGTCCTCGTCGCTCGTCGATCGTCCCGCGTCGGATCCGGGCATGACAGAGGATGCGTTGCGGCCGGTCCTCGCGGAAGGGCGTGATGAGGAGGTTCGCCTCGAAGCCGTGTCGCCGTCCAACATCGGGGAAACGCCGCGCAATCCCGGCGAGCGCCCGACTCCCCCCTCCCGGAGCGGACCATGACTTTTTCATGGGGTGATCGGCGCTTTATGCAGCGCCATGGAATTGACGCGGACTGTCCATGCAGGAGACTCAACCATGCCACAAAAGCAAACGACTGCTCGATCACGCTGGCGCGCGCCGGCGATCGTCAGCGCCATGTTCGCATGCTCGCTGTGTGCGTGCGCGACCAACGTGCCAAGAGCCACAACGCCCGAACCTGTGGCGCAACGGTACGAGCACGCCGAGACGCAAGCGCTCGTCTCGTTGGTGAACGACGCGGCTCGACTCATCGAGACCCAGGGGGAAAGCTCGTTCTCGACGTTCCGTGTGCCGAACAGCCGATGGCGTCAGGACGAGACCTACGTCTTCGTTCTCGATCCATCCGGCAACATGATCGTCCACATCGATCCCGCGATGGAAGGCAAGAATCAGATGGGTCTGAAGGACGTCAATGGACGACCCGTGATCCTCGGCCTGCTCAACGCGGCGACGGCCGCGAATGGAAAGCGCGAAGGCTGGTATCACTACCAGTGGCCGGTGCCAGGCGGACCGTTGGCGCGGTGGAAGAGCAGTTACGTTCGCGAAGTCTCAGCGCCCTCCGGCAAGCGCTACGTCGTCGGTAGCGGCATGTACAACGATCGCATGGAACGCGCCTTCGTCATCGACGTCGTGACGAATGCGGCAGCCGAGATCAGCAAACGCGGACAGGCGGCGTTTCCACTGCTGCACGATACGATCGGGCCATACCTCGCCAAGGACGCGTATGTGTTCGTGATCGATCCGGCCGGCCGCGAGCTCGTGAACCCGGCATTCCCGAACCTCGAGGGCCGCAACGTCCTCGATCTCAAGGACACGCAGGGCAAACCCTTCGTTCGAGCGATGCTCGAGGCGGTTCAGGATCGCGGCTCGGGGTGGGTCGAGTACATGTGGCCCAAGCCTGGCGAGAGCGTCTCGACGCAAAAGTCGACGTTCGTGACCAAGGCGAAAGTCGACGGGGATTGGCTGCTCGTCGGATGCGGTGTGTACCTGGCTGACGCGCCAACCTCGAGCGCGGAAGCGCCACACATGGACGCGCCGGATCTCATGCAATTGGTCCGAGAAGGAGCTGCGACGTTCGCCGATCGTGGGGCGCGGGCATTCCCTGAATTCCGCGTCAAAGGATCGAAGTGGTTCAGCGACGACACGTACTTCTTCGTCTGGGACATGGACGGAAGGAGAGTGTTCCATGCCGCCGATCCGTCGATCGAGGGCCAGCAGGCGAGCGACGAGAAGGACGTGGTCGGCAGGCCATATGGCAAGATGTTCCTCGACGCCGCCGCGAGCCCGTCGGGCGAAGGCTGGGTTCACTACATGTATCCCGAGCCCGGCGGAATCTTTCCCGTCTGGAAATCAGCATTCGTGAAACGCGTGCGCTTTCCGTCCGGGAGGGACCATCTGGTCGGCGCCGGCGTGTACCGGATGCAGATGAACAAGGCCTTCATCGAGGACCTGGTGAACCGCGCCGCGGCGCGGATCGCGACACGCGGCGAAGATGCCTTCGCCGAGCTGCGGGACAAGAGGGGCCCGTTCTACTTCATGGACACGTACGTCTTCGTCGATACGCCAGACGGGGTCGAAGTCGTCAACGCGGCGCAGCCGAGCGTCCAGGGCGTGAACATCATCGACCTCGTCGATGCAAAGGGACGCCCGTTGGTACGTTACTACATCGACGCCGCGCTCAAGGAAGGCGCGGCCTGGGTCGACTACTGGTGGTACAAGCCCGGGCAGAACACACCGTGGCACAAGCAGGCGTACGTCCGCGCCGTGCGATACGGCGCGCGAACGTACATCGTGGGATCGGGCATCTACGTCGACTGAAGCTGCCCCTCCCCATTACCCCCAGCCTCGCATAGGACTGTCGACGGCACGGGCGCATATCGCGGACTGTCTCGGGAACCGGTAGGTTCCCGAGACAGGAGGACGTGGCGCTCAATCAACGCCCGCTACGATGTCCCTACCGTCCGAAGCGAATACGGTGCACACGTCCGGGGGAGCCGCCGCTGACCGGGTGAACGACCGCGCGAAGTACCGACGCAACTTCGTCGCCTGGGTCGAGCGGCTGGTAAGCGACGCCGGCGAACGGGAGGAGGCGAGGCGCCGAAAGGCGCAGGTGGTAATTGCCTCGATTCTTGTGGTGCCCGCGGGACTCCTGTGGGGCAGTCTCTACTTTGCGTTTGGCGAACGGTTCGCCGCCGCGATCCCGTGGTCCTACTCCGCCCTCACGTTCCTGGACCTGCTCGCCTTCGTTCGAGTCCGGCGGTTCGTAGTGTTTCGTTTCATCCAGCAGTCGCTGCTGCTCGCGCTACCCTTCGGCTTGCAGCTCGCGCTCGGCGGATTCGTCGGGTCCAGCCTCGTCATTTTCTGGTCCTTTCTTGCCGTACTCATGGCGCTGCTGTTTGGCAGCGGCCGCGAGGCGACCGCATGGTTTGCCGCCTTCGTGTTCGCGATCGTCGCGGCGGCTTTGGCGGAGCCTGCGCTCGTCATCGAGAACGTACTTCCGCACCGGCTCGTGCTCGTCTTCTTCGTTCTCAACGTGAGCGCGGTCACCTCGGTCGCATTCGTGGTGCTGTATTCGTTTGTGACTGATCGGCGAAAGCTGCGCGAGCTCGAGGTCGCGTACCTGGGTCAGGAGCTGACACTCCGCCAAAAAGAAAAGCTGGCGACACTCGGCACGCTCGCCGCTGGCGTCGCGCACGAGTTGAACAATCCTGCGGCCGCGGCCCGTCGCGCGTCCGAGCAGCTTCGTGCCGCCCTCGCTCGCCGCGACGAAGCGCTCTACCGGCTCGACATCACGGACATCCCGCCGAACGCACGTGAGGTGTTGCAGATGCTGGCACGGCATGCCGTCGAGAGCGCCGCACGTTCCACGGATGCCGATCCGCTCGCCCGCGCCGACGCCGAGGCTGCGATGGAGGAATGGCTGGAGGCGAACGGGGTGGCGGATCCCTGGGAGCTGGCGCCTGCTCTGGTGGCGCAAGGCATGGACGTAACAGCGCTCGAGCGACTCACCGCGGCGATGAAGCCGGAAGCGCTATCGCCCGCCCTCGACTGGATCGCCAGCGAGTACCGCGCGTATGCCCTCTTACGCGAGATCGGCGAGAGCTCGACTCGTGTTTCCGAGATCGTCGGCGCGCTCAGGGGATACACGCACCTTGGCCAATCTCCCTTGCAGTCCCTCAACATCCACGAAGGGATCGACGACACCCTGGTGATGCTGCGAAGCAGACTGCCTGCCGGTATCGATGTCCGCCGCGACTACGGTACGGACGTGCCCGAGCTGCAAGCGTACGGCACGGAACTCAACCAGGTCTGGACCAACCTGCTGGGCAACGCCGTCGATGCGATCGATCGCACGGGAGAGATCGTCGTGCGAACTCGGCGATTGGGCGACTGGGCCGTGATCGAGATCGAAGACGATGGGCCCGGAATACCGGATGCGATCAAACTGCGGATCTTCGATCCATTCTTCACGACCAAGCCCCCGGGCAAAGGCGCCGGGCTCGGGCTCTCGATCAGCCACAACATCGTCACACAGAAGCACCACGGCGAGCTGCGCGTCGACTCGTCGCCCGGCCGCACGCGCTTCACGGTAAAGCTCCCGATCGCACAGCGTGACTCTTCCCGGGCGTCCGACGTTGACGCTCATCGCGCGGCCTCCTAAATTGTACTGATCGGTACAATGCCGATACCTTACCCGACCCTGGTGCTGTGAGACCGTGCCTGCCGCGTTGCTCTCCCGTGAGGAAGTCGTTGACCGCCTGATGCGCGTCGTTCGGCGGCACGGCTACGACGGCGCCTCGCTCGCCGAGCTGTCCAAGGCCACGGGATTGGGAAAGTCGAGCCTGTACCACTACTTCCCGGCCGGGAAGGACGACATGGTGCGCGCCGTCCTCGAGCACCTCGAGACCCAACTGCGCCAGGACGTGTTCGCCCCGCTCCGCGGACCGGGTCCGGCACGCCGCCGCGTCGAGCAGATGGTGAAGTCGCTCGACGACTTCTACCGAGGCGGTCGCGAAGCCTGCGTCCTCGGGAATCTCGTGCTCGGGACCAGTCGCAGCCGCTTCCGCGCGCAGCTCCGGGACATCTTCAATCAATGGATCGATGCCCTCGCGAGCGCGCTGAACGACGCCGGCCTCTCCAGGTCCGTTGCGCGAGCGCGCGCCGAGGACGCGGTGATGCGCATCGAGGGCGCGCTCATTCTCGCCGGCGGCATGGACGACGCTTCGCTGTTCAGCCGGGCGCTCAAGCAGCTGCCGGCCGAGCTGCTCGCCCCGGCGAGTCGGTGAACGACAAGGAAGCGAACTCCGGGAACAAATCGCGAGTGAGTCGCATTGTACCGATCGTTCGGTATAACGCAACCCACTCGCAATCAGGAGCTACCATGCCTCGTATCAATCCGATCGACCCATCGGCCGCCACCGGCGACGCCGCGACCCACCTCGCTACCGTGCGCAGAATGCTGGGCGCCACACCCAACCTGTTCACCACCGTGGCGCACTCGCCGGCTGCCCTCGGCGCGCTGCTCGGGATGATTACCAACCTCGGGAAGGGCGTGCTCGGCGGAAAGACAGGAGAGCTCATCGCCGTCACCATCGCCAATGCGAACCGCTGCGGCTACTGCCTCGCGGCCCACACCGCGCTTGGTCTGGGCGCCGGCCTCTCGCCGAGCGCGCTCGAGTCCGCGCGATACGCCCAGTCGGGCGACGCCAAGACCGCGGCTTTGCTCACGCTTGCCGCCGCCATCAACAAGTCGCGCGGTCAGATCGACGACGCAACGCTCGCCGCGGCACGCACGGCGGGGGTGACGGACGCCGAGATCGTCGAGGTGGTCGCCTTTGTCGCCTTGAACGTGTTCACCAACTATTTGAACAGCGTCGCCAGGACGACGATCGATTTCCCCGAAATCCCACTCGTCGCAGCGGCGTAATCGGAGAGCAACCATGACCAGCACGATCCGACCGCCGTTCACGCTCGACAGCGCACTCGCCAAGGTGCAGGCCGCCGAAGATGCCTGGAACAGCCGGGACCCCGATCGGGTCGTGCTGGCCTACACCGAGGACTCGGACTGGCGGAATCGCACCGAGTTCCTGCAAGGTCGCGCTGCGATCCGCGCCTTCCTCGCGCGGAAGTGGGCCAAGGAGCTCGACTATCGGCTGAAGAAAGAACTCTGGGGCTTTCGCGACAACCGCATTGCCGTGCGATTCGAGTACGAGTGGCACGACATCGCGGGACAGTGGTATCGCTCGTACGGTAATGAGCTGTGGGAGTTCGACGATCGCGGCCTGATGGCGCGGCGGTACGCGAGCATCAATGACGCGCCGATAGACGAAGGCGAGCGTCGGCTCCGCTAGCGTTTGCCACCCGCGTGAAACGCGACTGTGCCGGCATGAATCCTCGCGGCTTCGTCGGCTGCGCGGGGACGTCTTGAGCTCGAGCCACACACGGCGTGAGCAGGAGGAGAGCGAGTGAGAGCGCGCGCATGGCGAATCGCGGCGTTGGGATCTATGGAAAGACCAATCGCAGCCGCGTGACGAGCGTATCGAATGGCGCCGGCAGCGACAGCGGCGTCGCGGCATGAAGGCAGAATTCCCGAGCCGGCCCGAGCACCATCTGCCGCATCCAGAGCGCAGCCTGCGCTCGGTCAACGACCGGCGTGAGCTGCGCAAAGAGCTCGCGATAGGACATGCCAGCCGGTTTGCCGAACCAATGCGCGAACTGCGGTGCTCGAACCGCTGTCCCCGCTCGCAAGCCGTACACGCCCCCCGCGCCGCCGGCGACGGCCGCCGCTGCCGCGTCGTGCGGCGCCAGGCGACTGCCGGAGACCGCCGCGTCGTTCAGCGTACCGAGCGCGGCGAAGTCGTCGACCGCGTACCAATCCTCGTACGCGTCGGCGCCGGCGGCAGCCCACGGTGCACCCGAGATGCCAGCCGTGAACGACCATCGAAAGCCGTGAGCGGGGCCGGCGGCCAGCGCGGCGTGGAACGCGCGCTGGCGCGCTTCGTATTCTCCAATATCAGTGTGCGCTTGTGGCCAGTGCCAGAACACGTACGCCAGCATGGATAGTTTGTCGGTGGGGGTCGATGCTCGGTCGATCGGTGCGACGGCCTGAGTCATGCCGCTTGCCGCCCGGCAACCGTGCCGGTTACGGGGCGGCGTCCAGGGTCAGGAAGACAAGGCCGGAATTCGCGGCGTAGGCTTTCAAGGTTGATCCAGGCCACGCGACGTACGGTCCGCTGCACCGCGATCCATCGCGGTACGCACGCACCTCGGTGGCGGGTACCAGCCGGTAGTATCCGATCTGTACGAGTCCACTTGTACCGTCGGACGTCGCGGCGGGCAGGACGCCGGCGCACGCGACTTCGGATCCGTCGAATACTCCGATCAAGACTTGCGCCCTCGTCGCATTGAAGATCCGTGCAGTAACGTACGTCTGATCGGCGATCACGTTCCGGATCTCGAGCGAGCCGCTGATCCCCGAGACGGGGATCTTCACCTCGCCGATGTGATCGGGAATCGCCACCCCGTCGGCACCCGCGGGCTTGGCGGACGTCCACGTCAGCCACTGCGCGCTCGACGAGACGGTGAGAGCCGTTCCCTTCCCGCTGCTCAGGATCGCGACCGGCGTCCCATCGATCCTGACCGTGACGGGGGCGACCAGGTCATTCGTGACCTGAAAGCGAATTGGATAATCGCCCGGCCCGGTCGTGTCGCGCGCACCCGTGCAGGCGGCGAGCAATGCGACGACAGCGCCCGCGGCGAAGCCGTGCACCAGCGCCTTCAAGTCCACGTGCCCTGGCTCTGCATCGTACAGCATGCCTCGACGCTACGACCACTGGCCCCCGACGTCCAGTCGGCTCGGCGACCCAACGGTCGGATCGCCAGCGGCGGTCCGGCGACCGCCGGGAGGTTCCGGCGAGGCCGCGGCCACACGCACTCTCGATGCACAAACTCACGCCAAGCCGCGCGCCAGTCGACGGACGTATGCGCTCGCCCCGCACGTCGCCACGAGCATGAGCACGAGTGACACCTCATACAGTTGATACCAGTGTTGCTCGAGCCATGTCAGCGGTTCCGACGTTGCGTTGACCATGTCCATGAGTCCAATGAGCCATGGACCCGCCCATGCTCCCCCGAACGCGAGCAGCCCCGCCGCGAGCAATACGAGCCAGGCGTTCGTCGCCGCTCTCCAAAGCTGAAGCGCTGCCCAACCCGACGCGGCGAGAATGAGCAATGCGGCAGCCACAGCCGGGATCGGCGACACGAATAGATGAAACGCGGTGGCGTAGTGCAGAAGCGTCGCACCCACTGCGCCGAAGAGCACCGGGAGCACGATGGCGATGCGGAGTCGAAGGCGGGGATTCATTTGTGAGTCGTCATGACGAACACGGCGCGTTCGATGGGCGATGGCCGGCAACTACCGGCCGTGCGGGTCCTCGCCGCGGGCAATCGCCAGATGGTGCGGCGCGTGATGATCGCCCTCTGTCATCAGGCCGGCAAAGCCGAGTCCGCGAATCCTCGCGACGGTACGAGCATCCGAAGCCGTCACGGTGATTGTCGCACCGTTCGCGATCTCGTTGGCCGCCGCGTGGTATTCGCCTTCTTGATCGAGCATTCTCGTATGGTTCATCGCCATACGCTTGATCGCGTCAACGGTGCGTCCCGTGCCCGTCACCTCGATCTCGAGGCCACCCGGCACTGAGCGTTGGACGACCGCGGCGTGCATCATCACGTCGTCCATGTCGATCAAATGCTGGCGGAGCGCCTCGATGTTGACGCGCGACCAGTCGGTGGTCGAATCCGCCTCGAGCATCCGGACGATCTCGGAGATCGCGCCGAACGCCGCCTGCCCTGGCTGCGTCGGAAGCGCCGACTGGCATTTCTTCATGAGCGCCATGTGCGCCGCGTGATCCATGTTGGCGTGATCGGCGGAGCCGCTGCTCATCTTGGTGCAGTCAGTGGTCGAGGTGTGATCGTGTGTCGCCTGCGCGCCGAGCGCGATTGGCGAAATGAGTAAGCCGACGACGGCGACGGATCCAAAGGCGCGCAGCATCATTCTCATGTCCCTCGATTGAGTCTGCGTCGAAACCAGAACGGCTTGTTGCAGACGGGGAGCTCGCGGCGATCCCGGATACGGGCGCCGTTTGCCAGGTTCTAGTCGGAGATTACTCAGAGCTTCGCGATCGCGTCCGCGGCGAGCGCCTTCTCCATCGCCTTCGCCTTGTCCAGGGGGTGCACGCCGTACATCCGAATGATGACCGTGACCGCGCCCTTCCTCACGCCGAGCGACGCCAGCGGGCCGGCGATGGTGTACATCGCGGCATCGCCGATGCCGCTCTCCGGCACCCTCGTGACTCCGGCGAGCGGTGCCGTCGCGCGATCCCACACTTTGGCGTCCTGCACCACCAGGGTGACGATCGCGCCCGGCGTGTCCCCTTGCTTGGACGCGGCCCACTGGCACCCCGTTGTGCTGATCGCCTGGCTCGCGCCAAACGTCGAGCCAACGACGCTGCTGATCTGCGCGGAGGTGAGCAGGCCACACGGATTTGGCAGCGCATTCGCCGGTGCCGTGTGTCGCGTACCCGGGGAGAGCACGCCGAGCGTGGACGTGATGACGACCAACAGATGGGTGAAATGCACGGTCCTGCTCCTCGACGGGGCTTCGCCCGCCATCGGCGTGTGCCGCCCAGGTGCCTCGATTCCGCGCGGCGTCCTAAAATGTCCGTCCGGGCGCGGAATGCAAGCGATGGCAGAGCGCGCCGCGCTATGTGATGTGCAAGTCGCTGCCGAAGACTACAAGATCGAGCTTCCGGGCAACTGAGCGCGACGCCTGGTTCCGCCACGACTTGCCGTAGATCGGCACGCGGCCGTGTTCGCGCACGGCCCGGGCCCACGCCGCGACTTGCGATGGCTCGGCGGCGGCTCGGACTGGTTCAGCGCGGGAGCTCGCTCACGTGGCCGCCGACCACGCGCCAGCTCCCATCATTCTGCCGCGCCCATACGCGGGTGTAGCGAAACGTACCGCACACCTCCACGCCTCCCACCTCCACGACGAGCCGCGCGCGGAGCGCCGAAATCGCGACGTCGTCGCTCACCCGCCGCACCCGCAGCTCTTCGGGCTCGTGCGCGCGAAATCGCACGGCGCCGGACCCGTGAGCATCGAGGTCCTGTGCCTTGGTCCCCAACTGGCCATCGGGGCCGGTGAAGAGGACGTCGTCCGCGATGAGACGGTCCAACGCTGGCACGTCCGCCGCGAGCTGTGCGGCGCGCATTTGCGCCTCGCACGCGGCGATTTCGGGGTCGGCGGGGCCGATCAGGACGGCCTCGATCATGGCGACGTCGGGATGGTTCATCGATCAGGATATCGTGATCACCGGAACAGGCCGAGACGCACTCTTCGCACCCCGTTACTGAGTGGCGAGCCTGACGCGGAGCTCAGCATATGGCGCCATCAGGAATCTTCCCATACATGACGTACAGCGTATCGGCACCTCCGGCGGTCACCGGCGCCGCCAGGACAGTGCCTGTGCAGATGCCGAGCGGGCGCTGTGACCCAACGAGGGCGGCAACCCAATGACGAAACCCATGTTGGAAGTCCTGCGAGAATGACACGGCGACTATGCTATCGCCGCTCGCCGTGAACAGCGTGACGTTGACCGGCACGTTCCCATATCGTGGACCGCGCACGTCGACCGACGCGTGTCCGCCGTGCGCCGGATCGGCGGCGAGATCCACGTGTCGCCCGCCGATGTCGCTTCGCAGGAGGAACGCGGTGCCGACCATGGGTCGCACATCGAAGGACGCGGTGATTGCAGGACCGCTCGGACCGAACAGGTCCGAGCAACCGAGAATCGCCACTGTGCCGATGAAAGTTGAAGCGTGCCGAAGACAGACGTATCTCACAGGGTAGACCTTGGGCTGAATGTCCGCTTCCGCGTCGTTAGGCCGCCCCGTCGACCAGAATCATTGCCGCTCGTACGCCTTCGGATGGAGAGCCGGGTGGATGAATGACCTCCTGTCCTTCGAGAGCAGCATCGAGGTCGTCGACCTCGAACGCGACGTGAGGAAGCGTCGATAGCCGGATGCAGGGGACTGTCGTCCGAGTAGCGCATCCACTCGATCCCGAACGGGCTTGTCGATAAACCGGGCACGTGAAGTCCGAAGGCCTCGAGGTGCGTCTCGTTGTGACGCGGCGAGTCGATCGGGATGCTGATGTGGTGGTAGCGCCATCCGAGCTTCGAAACGACCGGCGGTGGTTCGGGATCCCGACGGTTGGGGGCCTCGAGGATGGAGGAAAGCGTCGGCTCGGATGACATCAAGGGTCCCGATCCCTGGAAAAAGTTGAGTCAGCGTTGTTCATCGATCTGTAATCCATCTCACACGAGCGCATCACGCCAGTCGCATGGATGCTTAATCCTGTGCCCGTATGTTCGTGACGACATGAACCAGGAGCAACTGTGTCCGGAACCGCAGCGACGGGTCGGCCGGCGGCTGAGCCAAACTTGACGCCGATGATTGATGTACTACTCGTCCTGATCATCGTGTTCATGGTCGTTGCGGTTCAGGTCCATCGGACGATCGACGTGAATCTGCCCGAGCAATGTTCAGGCGTTTGTGCAGCAAACCACCCGATCGTCCTCGAAGTGCTTCCCGGCCCAGCCTACCGGATCAATCAGCGATCGGTCCCGCCCGCGGAGCTGCTTGCGGAACTTCGGGGCATCTATTGGGCGCGGCCGGAGAAGATCATTCAGGTGGCGGGCTACCCACAAGCGCGCTACGACGAAGTGATCGAAGCGATGGATCTCGCGAAGTCTGCCGGTGTGCGAGTGATTGGCATCGCACCCAAGGACACTTATCTGCGCCGGTGACCAACGACGACTGGCAGCGCACGTCCCATGCAGGCGCTGGGCTTACGGCTGACCGGACACCTTGACCGGGACGTAGCTCGAGCTACGCGTGCCGGTGCCTAGCTGTCCGGCGAGATTGTCGCCCCAGCACCATGTCACACCCGCAGTCGTCACTCCGCAGGTCTGGGCGGCGGTCCCGCCATTTGTCGATTCGTCGCTGTAGAGGTACACGCCCGTCGTTACCGAAACCCATTTGAGCCCGCCGCTCACTTGCACCGGCAGCGCCGAGCCGGTGTGGCCACCGTCCCCGAGCTGACCCCAGACATCGGTGCCCTTGAAGCCCCAGCACCAGACGTCGCTCGTCGTCGTGACACCGCAGGCGTAGTGGAGCGACGCGGAGAGCGAGACGAACACGAGACCGTTCGCCGCGGGCACGGGATAGGCGGAGTTGGTCGTCGTTCCGGTGCCGAACTGTCCGGTATTGTTCTGACCCCAGCACCAGGCGGCACCGCCGACCGCAACGCCGCACGTGTGAACGAAGCCGAGAGTCACCGACTGAAAGAGGTGCGATCCGAGGACGAGTGTCGGCACGTTCCGGTTCGCGGTCGTGCTGTCGCCCAACTGTCCGTCGGCGTTGTTCCCCCAACAGTACAACGCTCCTCCAACGACGATGCCGCAGGTGTGTGAATCGCCCGCGTTCACCGCGGTGAAGGTGAGTCCACCGGCAACAGGCACCGGCACCGGGGATGACGTCAGCGAGCCAGTGCCCAATTGCCCCCGCGCGTTCGCGCCCCAGCACCAGGCTTGGCCATCAGCGCCGACGGCGCAGCTGTGATCCCCGCCGCTGGTGACCGACGTGAACTTCCGGCCGTTCGCGTGGACCAGGGCGGGGCTTGCGGTATCGACCGTCGTCCCGATGCCGAGTTGTCCTGACTCGTTCCGCCCCCAGCACCAGACTTCGCGGGCGATGCTGATTCCGCAGATCGAGTGTTGGCTCGTGGCGATCGATGTCAACGCAGGGGAGCCTTGGACGGCTACGGGGATCGTGCTCCCTCGGGAAGCCGGAATCACCCCCCAGCAGTACGCTCGCTGGTCAGTACCAAGCGCGCAGTTGAACGCGTCGCCCGCAGCGACGGCGATCAGGGGCGTCGGCGGATGTACCGTCGGCGCCGCCGCGTCCGAGCAGCCGAGGAACAGCGGAACGAGAAGGCCAACTCCAACGTGACGCATTAGAGCTTCCCTGCGAGAGAGTGAGCCGGCGTGCTGCTGCTCCAGGACGAACAAACGGGGACTGTCACTGCGAAGCACGTGATTCATTAAAGTTATGCCTTTGTCGCCCGATGATTTGCAGAACGCTAATGCTTATACCTGTATGAGGCCCGAGTCAAGCGGCAAGCGAGCCGGCGCTCACGTCCAATCACCCTTTGCGGTCTGATGCTGTCGCGCGGACGAAAGCAGGTGAGCCACGAAAGCATGGCCTGTGATCGAGTCTGCGAGGGCAACGGGCAGCCTGGTATAGCACGTCGGCGATGGCCTTGCGCAGCGAAGCTCGATGAGTCCGGTGTCTCCGGTCACTCGAAACGCTGCATCGGTGACTTCTCGCAGGGGAATGGCCTCCCGCTGGACGGACGGACTTACTTTCCTGGCGAGAATGCTCATGGTGTCGATCGCCTCCATCGTACCAGAGATGATCACCAGCGAATCAGTCGTGAGCACAGCGCGAACATCGCGCACAAGGAACTCTGACGGCGGATCGGACCTGGCATCGATACACGAATGCTTGTAGAGAGGTCCGCCGAAACCGTACAGCCCGCCCAGGCTGAACTCTTCCGTCGGAAGGAAACGGAGTTGGTAAGTCACGTCCTGCGGCCGACCGGTCGCCCAGGCCGACTCCATGGCGCCCGAAAGGGCTCGACGCGCTCGATTGAGGCTCGCTGCGGCTCGCACCCCGCTCGCGGGCTTCCCACTCGGCCGGGCGGAGGCCGTCATTGTTCTGGCATACGGAACACCCAGAGAAGAAGGCGAGTGCCGCGCTAGCGATCCCGCGGCTGAGTGACGACACCTGTCGAGGAAAAGCCTGCCGGCGCATACCTGCCTGCCGCGGACATGCTTTCGGCGCAACGGTTGGCAAACGGTCAAGTTGGGCTGCGCGCCCGAGCAGGCACGATATCAAAAGACTAATCCGCATTCTCGGCGGCGCCACGAATATCAGAACCGTGGCACTTGGCAGCTTCAGCGCCCGTTAACGAGTCGATGCCGGTGTGCTCCTTGTGGCGGAAGCCGGCGCGCCCGGCGTCAGAAGCGCGCGATCAGTGCGCCGAGGAGAGCACCGACCGCGGCACCTCCGACGGGATAAGCCCACAGGTGACGCGGCTAATCGCAGGGCGCAGGACCAGCCACGGCCTTGCACCCACTCGTGGCCTCGAGAACGGCGTAGGCTCCGCCGGGGATCCCACCCACAATTGCTCCAAGAGCAGCACCGACGACCTGACGTCGTCGCGACTTTCTCGCAGCCGTGTCGGCGTGAGCGCGTTCGCCAGCCGAGGACTGCAATCTCTGCCGCGCGGGCTCGGCAGCCGCGGCCAGGGTCGGGTGGCCAATGGACGGTGGTGTGGCGACCAGAGATCTTTGGGCCGCGGCGGATGCAGCCAGCGAGATCAGCAGTGCACCGCTCCACCAGAGTTTATGCATTCCACTTTCCCCGTCGGAAAGCTGTGCGGTCCGCTACCCCCGATGTTCGACTGCTGGCAGTCTTTCTTCCGAGGCGCTTTGATCGGTCGAAAGCTCTCCAGCCATTCAATCACGCTGCCTCGAGCGCCCATCGGCTGCGACGGGCGCAAGACCGCGGGCGCTCCCAAAGCTACGGCTCGTCCGCCACGCGTAGCACGTCGGCCAGGAACGCCTCGAGACGGGACGCTCGCCATTGCCGACTGTCGGTCTCGTGGTCCCAGAGATAAATGTCGAACTCCCGCACCTCGCCTGCCAGGATTCGGTAGAAGAACTGATCGCCGTTGCCCGCTTCGCCGAAGAAGAAGAGCGCGTCGAAAGGCATGTACAGCTGACGGAATTCTGGATTGCCCCGAAACTGCGCGTTGCGCGGCGCGAGTTCGGCCGCCGACCAGATAACCGCGGCGCCGGAGCGGTCGGTGACCCCGTTGCATTGCTCCAGCAGCTGTCGCAACTCGATGGGCAGCGCCAGTCCGAGTGTCCTCTCAGCCTCATCGAGCGTGGACGCGTCCGCCGGCTCGGCGAAGGGCAGTCGAGCGCCGTGCTCAGCGAGCTGGCGGCGCCATGCGGCATCGGTCAGTGGGCCTTCCTGGAGACAAGGTTCGTTTCGGGTCAAACACGAAAAGCTCACCTGCGAGCGCCGAGCGGCGGCGACCTTCGATGTACGCGACTACATCATCACGACAAAGACCACATCCTGCCACTCGCCAGGGATGAATCGCAGGTTTTCGGGGTCGTGGAAGTCGGGCTTTGTCACAAGTGTGAACTTGCAGGTCCGCTTAACGCTTGAGCTCAGCCGCAGCGGAACTAAATACGCGCGTTACGCAAAGCGCACGACGGCGGGTCGGCAGGCGACCGCTCACGACCGCGCACGGAGCAGCATGGTCACGGTCGCGGCGGCGAGCGCGCCCTTGACGACGATCGCGGTCGCGGGCCCCGACCGGTCGATGTCGAATCCCGGCGTTCCTGTCCCGAGCATCACGATCTGCGTCTTTGACGTCTTCGATACAGTCGCCCGATTCGGCAGTTGCGCGAGCGCGGTGGCCGGCAGGAGCGAGACGACCAGTGCGATCGGCGAGGAAAGCCATGTTCGACGTGATCGGGTTCCACCTCGCATGTGGCGCTCCCGCTGAAGGTGAAGTGGCCCGCGAACATGTCTGCCGACCCAGCGATTCGCAACCGGATTGTGTCTTGCTCCACGGAAGCCTGTTGGCATACGGCTGGACATTGGCCTCTCGTAGCCTACTCTGCCACCACCTGCCCACCCGCACGACCACGCCGGTGTTGCGCGCGCAGGTCGGTACGATCGAAACTTATTCCGACATTCCATGATTCGCGGTGACGCCGGGGTACATCTTCCCCCGTGCTGAGGGATGCGGCGAACCAAGCCATCCTGTCACCGATGTTTCACTTGTAGGGCCTCAGGCGATTGACCCACCCCCGGAAATTCTGGAGAAAGTTCATGAAGCTCGCCGTTCGTTCGACCGGCGCTCATCCTTGGCGTCGCGCGCACAACCTGCTGGCCGTCGCGGCGACCGTTTTCGCCACGCCGGCGCTACGCGCGCCGGTGGTGTTTCATGTGAGCTTGGGCCAAGCCTCGGCGACTTCGGTCTCCGGCCGGCTACTGGTTTTCGCCAAGCCGCTCGGACCCGCCGACCAGAGACCCGTCGCGGCGGTCAACATGGACCAGATCGATACCCACGCGACGGCCATCGCCGCCCAGGAAGTGGCGCGCCTCGAGCCCGGCGCCACGGTCGAACTCGACGCCGACGTCACTGCCTTCCCCACACCCTTCTCGCAACTCAAGCCCGGGCACTACGCCGTACAGGCGGTGCTCGATCGCGACCACAGCTACAACTACACTGGACGCGGCCCCGACGATCTCGTGAGCGGGGTGGTGGAGATGGACCTGCCCGGCGGCGCAACCGAGCTGCTCACGCTCGCGACTGTCGTCCCAGAATCTGATCCCCTCCAGCCCCTGTCCAACGTGCCGGCGGCGCTGAAGGAGGCGTATGCCGCGGCCAAGGCCGACATCCACCCGATCGACTTCGCGAGCCAGGCGCTCGGCCGCTTCTGGGGGCGGCCGGTCGTCCTGCGCGGCTGGGTGGTGACTCCGCCGGACTACGCCGCCCATCCCGGCCAGCGCTATCCGACGGTCTACTACACCCAAGGCTTCGGCGGCACGCTGCGCTCACTCCACGATGTTGGCGTCGCCCGGTGGAATGAGATGAAGACGGGCAAGGCGCCGCCGATGATCTGGGTGGGACTCGATCAGTCGAGCCCCACCGGCACGAGCGAGTTCGTCAACAGCGTCAACAACGGGCCGTGGGGCCAGGCGCTGACGGCCGAGCTGATCCCAGACCTGGAACGCCAATACCGGATGGACGCCAAGCCCTCGGGCCGCCTGCTGACCGGACACTCCTCCGGTGGCTGGGCGGTGCTGTGGCTGCAGGTGAACTATCCCAAAATGTTCGGCGGCGCCTGGCCCACCTCGCCCGACCCCAGCGACTTCCACGACTTCCTGGGCATCGACCTCTACGCCCGCGGCGCCAACGTCTATCGCAAGACCGATGGCACGCCTTGGCCGCTGGCGCGTGACAAGGGCGAAATGCTGGTTTCCATCGAGGACTTCACGCGCCGGGAAGTCGTGCTCGGAGAGTATGGCGGCCAGATCGCCTCGTTCGAGTGGGTCTTCTCCCCACGCGGCGCCGACGGGCTCCCGGTCCGAATGTTCGATCGCACGACAGGCGCGGTGGACGCGGCCGTGATCGCCTATTGGAAGGAGCACTACGACGTGGCCGAGGACCTCCGCCGCCACTGGCCGGAGCTCAGACGTGATCTCGATGGCAAGATCCACCTGACCGTGGGCACGGCCGACACTTTCTATCTCGATGGTTCGGCGCACCGGCTGGAAGCGACGATGAAGGGGCTCGGCGCGAGGACCGACTTTCGCTACGTCGAAGGGCGCGGCCATTTCGACCTCTACGCCGTGGGCGACGACCCCCGGGGTCTGTACAAAGCTATCGCCTGGGAGATGTACGGGCTCGCCCGGCCGGGCTCGAAGCCGCTGCCCGCCAGCGCCCCTGCGCCGCAGGCGCCGGCCCGCTGAGGCCGGCCGGGGCGGTGCTGCGAACGATTCAATGAGAGCGCGCGGCTCCGCCGCGCGCCATCCCTCGCTCGGTTGTCAGCCGCAACGATCGGTAGACAACGCTGCTAAAGGAACTTGGTCGTATCGCCGGACACGAGCGTTGCGCCGGCCTCACGGCACGAGTGGGCGATGAGCATGTCGAATACAAGCACGCTCGCTTCGCCGCTCAATCGCCGCTTCGATACCCTGAACGCCATATCGTCCAACGGGGGCGATGAGTCATGTGGGCTCGGGCTTCCACACCACTTCAATCGTCTGTTGATCCGGAAACAATACTTAGGTATTGACCTTAGTATTGTCCCGTGATAGACTCTCCGTCAGAGCGGGTCACCAACCAATCGACTGGTGCTGCAATGGTTCAAGCCGCAGTCGCTGACGATGTGTTTTACGCCTTGTCCAATTCGACTCGGCGGAAAGTCCTGGAGCAACTGTCGGTCGGACCCGCCACCGTGAGCGAGCTGGCCGCACCGTTCGACATGAAACTCCCCTCGTTCGTGCAGCACTTATCGGTGCTCGAGCGCAGCCGACTGGTGAAGTCGAAGAAGCGAGGGCGTGTGCGGACTTATGAGATCGCACCCGAACGGTTCAAAGTCGCTGAGGACTGGCTGTCCGCGCGGCGTCAGTTGTGGGAGGCTCGACTGGACCAATTCGACCATTACGTCAAACAACTCACGGAGAAGGAGTCAGAATCATGAGTAAGCCCTTCGCGATCAACCCGAAAACCGATTTCGTTCTCGAACGGTTCATCGATGCTCCCGCGCGGCTCGTTTGGGAAGCGTTGACGAAGCCGGAGCATCTCAAGGAGTGGTACATGCCCAAGCCCTGGGGGCGTGTGTCGCGAACCGAAATGGACGTGCGACCGGGCGGCATCTTCAGCATCGACATCGCAACGGGAGACGGTCAGGAGTTTCCCAATCTCGGCTGTTTCCTGGATGTGATTCCGATGGAGCGACTTGTCTGGACCTCCATGTTGTTCCCCGGCTATCGTCCGGCGGTCTTCGACGACATTCCAATCACCGCCATCATTACGATGGAAACCGTCGGATCCGGCACTCGCTACGTCTTCACGGCGCTGCACCGGGACGAAGCGGACTTTGAGAAAAACAAAACGTCGGGTTGGCAGCAGGGGACCGAGATCGCCCTCGATCAGTTTGTGGCGCACGTGAAGTCGATGAAATAGTTCGGGGCGACATGCGGCGG
>DATISA010000056.1:0-15702 GCA_035469245.1 Gemmatimonadaceae bacterium | reverse complement strand
CAACGCGCGCCACAGCGCGTTCGGCTGCACGCCGCCATCCGGCGCGAGCTTGTTCATCGCGCGCGGCGTCAGCGCAAACCCGGCGCTCGTCACGCCGTGATCGAATCGAAGGCTGTACATCCATCCTTCGTCGATCAGGTGGTGCACCGCAGCCCAGTCATCCGGGTACGGCCCCTCGGGTAAGTCCGGCACGACGTCGCGCATCAGCCGCACGCCGTCGAAGTGGCTGAACAGGATCGCCGACCGCGTTTCCATTCGTTCGATCGCGGAGGGAATCGCCAAACGCTGGGCGAGAAATCCGCCTGGCCCGGACGCGTCGACTACAAATTCCGCGTGCAGGTCGAGCGGCATACCCTCGCGCCGGC
Source organism: Gemmatimonadaceae bacterium (assembly GCA_035469245.1). GTDB lineage: Bacteria > Gemmatimonadota > Gemmatimonadetes > Gemmatimonadales > Gemmatimonadaceae > JAQBQB01. The sequence continues at coordinate 15,337 of DATISA010000056.1, read as the reverse complement.
CGCGCAGCGTGACGCCACCGTCATCGATGTCCGCATCGGTCACCTCGACCCGATCGCGATAGTCGACGCCCGCGGCCGCGGCTTGGCGAGCGAAATGGTAATCGACGTCGGCCCTCAGCCAGTGCGTGTCCGATACGGCATCGTTCGGGCTCGCGGCAACGAGCAAACGCTCGTCGGTCAATCGAGCGTTCTCGGGGCCATTGCCCGGATGATGACGATAGAACGTGAAGCCGCGCTTGAGTCCGCGCTCGAGCTCGGGATGGTGCTCGACCCAGCGCCCGTGCGCAGCCAATCGATAGCAGTCGGCGAGATTGTAGCGGACCGCAAGCCGCTCGAGCGACAGGTTGGCGAGCGGTGTCGACGACTCGCCGATCGCGAAGCGCGGATGCGTTCCACGCTCCAGCAGAACCACGTCGTAGCCGAGCCTCGCGAGCACGCGTGCCATGAGCGATCCGGCGAACCCGCTTCCGACGATCGCGATCTCGCAGCGTTCGCTCATCCTGGACCGCACGCGGCGCACGCGACCGGCGGCTCAACGCGGCCAGTGAGATTGAGCCGCTTCAGGCGCTGTATCCGCGCCTCGCTGCACTGCGAGCAGGTCGCGAGGCGCTCGATGTCCCAGAGATCCACCGTGACGGCCGTACCGCGCACCGCCAGACACCTGTCGAAAACCAACTCGAGCTGATCCAGTGTGGGCGGCGTGAAGAGACCCAGGCTCGCTAGCCGCTCCATCTCGCCATTTCCGCCGCGTACTGGAATGATCGAGACGATCGCGGCGCCGCGCTGAGCCGCGTACTCCACGCTGCGCACCGTCCACTCGACGGTTTCCTCCGCCGGGATGCCAGGCGCGCCCAGGAGAACGAAGACACGAAGATCGATGTCGTGCTCGGCGAGTAGATCACAAGCGCGATCGAATCGCTCGAGCTCGAGCCGCTTGTTGAGGTGCGAGGCGGCGTCAGGGTGGATCGTCTCCAGACCCATCGCGACCTCGAGCCGCCCCGACAGCTGCTCGGCGAATCGCAGCGTCGCAGGCCCGATCGTGCTCGCGTGCGATTCGACCGTCACAGCGCTGAACGGCGCGCACAGCTCGGCGATGCTCGGCAGATCCTCGACAGGCACCGCGCGGCGATCGAAGAAATTGCTCGCGTTGTAGAGCTTGATTCTCGCCACGCCGCTGGCATCGACCGACGCGAGCGCGTCTTCGATCTGCTTCGGAAGCGCGCCGCGTGGCGTCGGTCCGTCGATCGTGTATCGCCACAGATCGCAGAACGAGCACGTGAACGGACACTCCGCGCCGGCGAGAAAGATCGTCAATGCTCGTTCGATCGAACAATCCGGCCGGCGCTCTTCGTCGACGACTGTTCCGTGTGCCTTCCACGGATCGACCGGCGGCTTGGGCCCGCGAAGGCTGCGAATCCGCCGGTCTGCTGCGGACGCGCTCACATCTGCATCGCGTGCAGCGTCTGGAAGTGCCGCCGGTAACGAGCCTCGTCTTGCGGGAACAACGAGCGCACCGCGTCGGCCGACACGGAACCATGCTGAAAGCGGCGTTTCGTAAACGCGGGCATCTCGATTCCCAGCACCGCGCGAACACCGCGCGAGACAATCTCGCCCTTGAGCGCGTACAGGCGCTCCGTCGAGCCCTGCGTGAGCGTGGCGAACGGAATCGCCTCGGCGACCGCGATCACGCGCGGACGCGTATAGGGACTGAACGAGCTGAAAGCGTACTGGCTCGCGCAGGCGTAGCTGCGCACGCACCCGCGGCTGTAGCCGCCCGAGTAGGTGAGCGAGTGCTTGATCGACTCCACGCCCCATCCCTCCTGATAGAGCATGCGATTGTTGACGACGCTGCGAATCGTCAGCTCGCTGTTCTCCTCGATCGGATAATCCTTGAGGTTCTCGTCGCCGCCGTCGCCATCGACGAGGAGTTGCCAGTCGGGATACCGCTCGCGAACGCCGGCGAGCAGCGCCAGGTTCACTGCCGCGCACTCCACGTCGAGCGGCTTGTAGTCCTCGATCACGGCGACGGCGCGCAGCGGATCGAGATCGCAAGACTTCACGTCGATCGTCTCACCGAGCATCTCGAGGCCGGTGCGGCGGAGGAATTCGCGCGCCTGTTGCGCATCTTCGCCTTCACCGTCGACCGAGAGCGTGAACGCCTTGAGCCGCGCGGGCGATTGGCCTTCGTTCAGGAGCAGCTGGTTCAGGCAAAGCAGAACCGCGCCGCTGTCGATGCCGCCGGAGAACGGCACTCCGATCGGCGCCGCTTCGTCCTGCACGCTCAGCCAGGCGTGCAGCTCGGCGTACAGCGCTTCTATATACTGCCGCCCGATCACGTCCAGATCCGGCGGCAGCGTCTCGCGCGGCGGATCGAAGAATCGGTTGTGGATCGGATTTGGATCGGGGCAGCCGATGAGTCGCAGGGTCGTCACGTGGTGCGCCGGCACCATCCGCGTGTAGCTCGGATGGAACTGGTCGGACCATCCATGGCGCGCAAGCTCCTGCGCGATCTCGTCGATCCGCTCGGCGACGATGAGCACCGGACCTGCGCTCGCCTTTGCGAGAAAGTACCGGAGTGGCCGGTCGAGACTTCGCGCCAACAGCACACGCTCGCCTTTCTGCGCGACGAGCGCAAAGCTGCCGTCGATCCCCAAAATAGGGTCTGACCCTGTTTCTTCGCTGTCCAGGAGGCGCTGCCTCGCTTCGGCTTCGGTCATCGACCAGAGTCGCTGCGACTCGGGGCGGATGAGGTTGATCACGCTGGCGATGTAGGTCATGGCGTACTCTTAACCCGCGAGGTGGACCTTGGCAACCGCGTGCGCGACGATCCGGCGCCGGGCGGTCGCGCGGCACTCCCGCCACCACGCAGTTGCGCGCTCAGTGCGAGGGCGACGCCGTTGGTCCAGCCGAAGCCATCCTGAGTAGCGTACTCGCCGCCGCCGGCGCGCCGCGACAGGTCCTCGACGTCGTACTTCTCGGTCATGCGCCCCGTGGCTTTGTACGTGCGGCGATTGAGCGCGAGCCAGCGCGCGCGCGCCGTATCGGCAATGGCGGCGCCCCCGTAGCGTCGAATGCCTTCGATGGTGAGCCACTCGAGCGGCGGCCAGCCGTTCGGCGCGTCCCACTGCTGCCCGGTGTGGATCGTCGTCGTGACGAAGCCGCCGGGCTTGAGGAAGTGCCGCTCGAGATTGCGCGCCACGCGCCTGCCCTGGTCCTCCGTCGCCAAGCCGAAGTACAGCGGTGCCGCCGCGGCCAGCGTCGGACGATTGGTGACGCGGTCCCACGTCTTCCATCGCGCGTCGTAGAAGAACTCGGTGACGGGATCGTAGGCGATGACGAGCAAAGCGCGCCGGCGATTCTCCGCCGCGCGATTGAACGTCGCGGCGACCGCCGAGTCGCCCGACCGCTTTCGGAACGCGCGCAACGCCGCGATGGTGCGCTCGGCGTTGTACATCAGACTGTTGAGGTCCACGGGAATCAGATCGGTCGTCTCCAGCGTGCGCAGGTCCGACGAGTCGCGCATCCAGCGGCTGGAGAAATCCCATCCGCTCTCCGCCGTCGCACGCGCGTTGCGATAGAACCGCGCCCGGAGACTCTCCGGCAATGTCTGCGCGACCTGATAGTCCGGCCGGTACGCCTCGGGCCTCGGGCCCGGCAGATCGTCCCAATACCGATTGAACACGGCGCCGTCGGGCATCATCACCACGCGGCGGTACGCCTGTCCCGGCCGCAATCGGTCCGCGCCGTCCATCCAGAATGCGTGCTCCGCTTCGAGCGCATCCAGGTAGCGCAGCGCCTGTGTCGTGTCCGTGGCGCGCGCGTACAGCCCGACCATCGCCGCGAAGTACGGCGGCTGGCTGCGGCCCAGGTAGTAGGTCCGATTCCCGTTGGGGATGTGTCCAACGGTGGTGATGAGATAGGCGAAGTTGTCGAGCATGTCGCGCACGAGATCGGTGCGACCACTCTCCACGAGGCCGAGCATCGTGAAGTACGAGTCCCAGTAGTACACCTCGCGGAAACGTCCACCGGGAACGACGTACGGGCTCGGCAGCGGAATGAGCGACGAACGCGCGTCGCTCGTGTCGGGCGAGCGCGTGAGCACCGGCCAGAGCGCGCGGATGTGTTCCTCCATCGTCTGCGTCGTGTCGGTCTGAAAATCGCGGCCAACGACTCGCGGCAGCTCGAAGTTCTGTTCGACGAACGAGCGAAGGTTGAACCCGGCAGTCTTGCGCGCTGCGTCGTACCGCGCGACGAGCGCCGACGGCTCGGGCCGTGGTCGTGCATCGACGAACGTCTTGGAGTCCTCGAAAATTCCGGCGAGCTGCACGTCCTGAAACAGCGCCCCGATGTCGTGCGCCGGGTCGTAGCGTCCGGCCAGCGCGCGTTGTAGCGCGGCCTCGACGGGACTGCCCGCGCTTGGCGTTGCGACCCCGCAGGCCGATGCCGTAAATGCCGCGGATGCCACAAGCAGCGCAAGGCTGATCCGATGCAAGGATGCTCGGTTCAGGCTTGCGACGTCCGCACGTGTTCGAGTGATGGAAGCCACTACTCTCTCCTGAATGGATCAGATACTTCGGGCACGGCGCGGCGAACCGCTCGGGCTGGGATCAAGCAACAGCCGCTCGCGCTGGCGTCAAGAACGAAGGCGTTGAAGGGATTCTTCGGATGAGGCGGATGCTTTGCATCGCTCCGTGGTCATCCAGGGCTCGTCCTCGTACGGGCCCTGATGACTTTTTTGCACTGCCGCTCGGGACGCGTCGCGCACAGAAGCCAGCCCGCGCGGCAGTCACAAGATTCTTCCCGGCTCGTGCCGCGTGGAGCCTGCACCGCCGCAGGAACGCTCCGAAGCATCCGCCTCATCCGAATGATCCCCTCCGAACCTGCGTTCTTGATGCCTGCCCGAGGTCTTGATGCCAGCCCGACTACCGGAACACGATCCACAACACGCCGATCACCGCCGCCAACACCGCCGACGCCGCGAGGTTCACGCGGCGCTGTCGTGGCGGTTCTGACGCCGCCGGCGAGACGACTTCGGTCTGTATCGTGAGATCCGCCACCTTTTCCTTCGCGGGCGCCGGCGTGGCCAGACTGACGGCGACGAGCAGAACGGTCGAGAGCACGAACAGAAGCGCCGCGAAATGCAGGAAGTTGATCGTCGCCAGCCACATCCAGATGCCACCCGGCGCCAGGTGCGAGCGGCCCAGCTCCAGTCCGAGTCGGAGCGCGCCGAGCACGAAGCCGGTGAGCAGCGTCGTGATCGCGCCCGTACCGGTCAATCGATCACTGAGCACGCCGAACAGAAAGCACGCTGCGATGGGCGGTGCGATGTACGCCTGCACGCTCTGGAGGTAGATGTAGAGCTGCGGCGAGATGTACTTCATGAACGGAATCCAGGCGAGTCCGGCCACTACAAGAATCACCGTCGACACGCGTCCGACGCGCACGAGATTCTGCTCGCTGGCCGAGGGATTGAGCTTCCGGTACACGTCCCAGGTCAACAGTGTGGAGCAGGAGTTGAACGCCGAGGCCAGTGAGCTCATGAGCGCGGCGAGCATTCCCGCCAGCACGAGTCCCTTGAACCCGATCGGCAGCAGCCGCGTGACGAGCGTTGGGTAGGCGGCATCAGCCGAGCCGCTTCGCACGTCCGTGTACAACGCGGCGGCGATCATGCCGGGCAGCACGAAGATGAACACCGGCAGGATCTTGAGAAATCCGGCAAAGACGGTCCCGCGCCTGGCGTCACTCACACCTTTTGCCGCGAGGACGCGCTGCACGATGTGCTGGTCGGTGCACCAGTACCACACGCCCAGGATCGGCGCGCCGAACACGATGCCCGTCCACGGAAAATCCGGATGGTTGGATGGCTTCCACATCGAGAAGAAGTCCGCCGGGATTCTCGCGTGCAGCCCCGACCAGCCGCCGACAGCATTGAGCCCGAGTAGCGCGAGCGCCGCCGATCCGATGATCAGCACGACGGCCTGCAGTACCTCGGTGTAGATCACGGCGCGCAAGCCGCCCATGATCGTGTACAGGCCCGTGATCACGATGAGAATCACCGCGCTCGTGTACAGATCCCATCCCGTGACCGCCCGCACCACCACGCCGCCGGCAAATAGGGTCACGCTGATCTTGGTGAGCACGTAACCGACCACGGAGACCCAGGTGAAGTACCACCGCGACGCCGCATTGAAGCGGCGCTCGAGGAATTCCGGCATGGTGTACACGCCGCTTCGCAGGTAGAACGGCACGAACAGCCAGCCGAGCAGGAGGAGCATGAAACAGGCGATCCACTCGAAGTGGCCGACGGCGAGTCCGCTCGCGGCGCCCGTTCCAGCGAGTCCGACCAGATGCTCGCTTCCGATGTTCGACGCGAACAAGCTCGCGCCGACCGCGAGCCAGCCCACGTCGCGGCTCGCGAGAAAGTAGTCCGCGCTCACGTTCTTCTCGCGTCGTGCCGCCCAGTACCCGATCGCCAACAAGATGACGAAGTAGCCCGCGATGACGACGAAGTCGAGAACGTGAAGGTTGCTCATGGTCGGCTCGAGGCGGTGGAAGGAATCGGTGAGGAGAGCTGCAGGACCTGCAGTGCATCGTCGTTCCGCGCCGCCACGACGAGCCGGCCACCTGTAGCCCGTCGCAGTGCCCTAATGTGTCGCACCTGACCCTCCAGCACGAGGCCACTCTCGACAGTATTCACCGACTCGAACAGCCGCGTTCCCGCCCCGGCAGGCGTGCCGCGCAACAGCAGGCCATAGCTCGCGTCGTACCGGCCGAAGACCGGCGGAACACCATAGTCGTTTCCGGCCAGCAGCAGGTCGGTGCGACCATCGCCGTCCAGGTCACCGGCCAGGATGGCATTCACCGTCGAGAGCTGCGCTTCGCGCGGGAGCGGCTGCAGGCTGAACGTCCCGTCCCCTCTGTTCAGCGCCACCGACGTGGCGAAGTCGTAGGCTTCGAGCACGGTTGCGCCGCGTCGATCCGTTTCGGACAGCAGCTCGTCGATCCGCTTGCCGGCGAAGTCCTTGTAGAGCGGGAAGCGAGACCGCAGCTCCGGGATGATGCCGAGCAGCTCGTCGCGGCTGGCGACTGGGTAGCTCGCGCCATCGCGATACACCGTGAGGATCGCCGCGCTCGTTCGGTTGTGCGCAAAGTCGCCGACGTAGGCGCGCGCCGGTTGGCTATCGGAGGCCGTGAAGTAGGAATTCAGCCCCAGATTGCCGAGTACGAGGTCGGGCCGACCGTCGCCGTTTACGTCCGCGACCGCGACGGTATTCCACCAGCCATTCGACCGCGCAAATCCCGCCCCCGCCCCCGCCCCCGCCCCCGCCTCCTTCGTGCGCTCGATGAATCGGCCGTTCTCCTGGTGGAACACCCGCACCGGCATCCATTCACCGGTCACCACGAGATCGAGTCTGGAGTCGTGGTCGTAGTCGAGCCACGCCGCGGCCGTCACCATGCCGGCGTCGGCGAGCGCCGGCGCGAGATCGCTCGTCACGTCGCGAAAATGCCCGGTGCCGTCATTCTGCAGGAGGTAGCTTCGCGGCGCTTTGCCGTAGGCGCGCGCGACGTTGCGGCGTCCCACGAACAGATCGGGCTGCCCGTCGCCGTTGAAGTCGCCGACGACCACGCAGGAACCGCTTTCCGCCATCGCCGGGAGCGCGCCTGTATCGCGGTGGAAATTCCCATGGCCATCGTTCAGATACAGCCGGTCCTGCAGCGCATCGTCGCCGTCGGCGAACTCGTTGCCGCCGCTCACTACGTAGAGATCGGGATGACCGTCGCCGTTCGCGTCGAAGAACTCGGCGTCGACGTCCTCGAACAGGCTGTCCGTGGCGAACGCGGGCTGCACGCTCCGCCGGAACGTCCCATCGCGCTGCTGAACGAACAGCGCCCCGGCTTGCCACTTGGCGCCGCCCACGTACAGATCGTCCAGCCCGTCGCCATTCACGTCGCCGACGGCGAGCGCCGGACCGCGATCGGAGAGCAGATGCGGCAGGAGTGGCTCGCGTTGAAAGTCGTAGGCCTCGTTCTCGTGGTGCCGCCAGGTGATTCCCAGCGTGCTGCTCACGTCCGTGAATAGCGGATGGTCCGGCGAACAGGCCGCGCCGCACGACGGCGTCGCCGCTCGACGCGACCGCACCTCCGTCACCTTGAGTGGCGGAGCCGCGGCCTCGGCCTGCGACAGCGTCAACGTGGTGTCGACCGCGACGTTCCGCAGCAGCTGCACTCGATGGTTCGGCCACACGACGGTCACCGAATCCGCGCGTTGCGCCGCGCCGAGCCCAAAGTGCAGGCGGTGGTCGACCGACGACTCGTAGCCGCGCGTCGGCATTTGCTCGAGTAGCTGCGTCGTTCCACCCGCGAAGACCAGAACCTTCGCGCCAATTCCTTCCGTGTTCGCGTCCGCTCCGCGCAGCACTACGCGTAGAAAGTGCGCGTGATTGCTCTCGCGGAGATGATTGCGGTAGATCGCGGCGGGCCCGTTGACCCTGTTCACCACGAGATCGAGCGCGCCGCTGTTGTTCAGGTCCACGTACGCTGCGCCGTTGGAGAAGCCTGGTTCGGCGAGACCCCACGCGCTCGACATGTCGGTGAACGCGAGGTCGCCAGTGTTCCGAAAGAGGTGATTGGGCGCCGCGACGTTCGGCATCCGCCGCTCGAGTGTGATGTTCTGCCGCGTGACGCCGCGCGCCAGCGAGCCCTGCACGACCGGCTGGCTCACGTACGCCAGATAATCCAGGTCGGTGGGACGGCGATAGATGCCGCTCGTGATGAACAGGTCCTTGTGACCGTCGTTGTCGAAGTCCGCGAACAGCGGCGCCCAGCTCCAGTCCGTTGCCGCCACGCCGGCGAGCAAGCCGACGTCGCTGAACCGGTCCCCACCCCGATTCCACTGCAGCGCATTGCGCGCGAACTGCGGGTGGTAGCCCGCCGCGAGCTTTCGCGTGTACAGCCCATAGCTCTCGACCGTCGCCGATGACTCGAGCACGTCCTGGCGACTGGGCAGCATGTCGGCGCTGATCAAATCCGGGCGGCCATCGTTGTCGAAGTCGGCCGCGTCCACGCCCATCGACGATCGGCTGGTGTGCGGCATCGCCGCGCCGCCAATTTCCGTGAACGTGCCGTCGCAGTTGTTGTGATACAGGAAGTCGTCTTCCTGAAAGTCGTTCGAGACGTACAGGTCCAGACATCCGTCGCCGTCCAGATCGCTCGCCGTCACCCCCAGCCCGTAGCCGAACACGCCGCCGTAGATGCCGGCCGCCGCGCTCACATCGACGAAATGCCCGCCGTCGTTGCGATACAGCCGGTCTCCCGCGCGCGGGTTGCGCTCGTTGCGTGACGCCGCCGAGCCGCTACCATGCTCGGTGTGCACGGAATGATTCAGCAGGTACATGTCCAGGTCGCCGTCACCGTCGTAGTCGAAGAACAGCGCTTGCGTCGAGTAGCCCTCGAAGTCGAGCCCGTACTCCCTGGTCTTGTCGCTGAACGTTCCGTCGCGGTTGTTGATGTACAGCACATTGCGGCCGTGCACGCCCAGGTAGCTCACGCCGCTCACGTAGATGTCGACGTAGCCGTCGCCGTTCACGTCGGCCATCGTCACGCCCGACTTCCAGCCGACGGAATCCGCGACTCCGGCGCGCTCGGTGATGTCCTCGAACCGATAGCCGCCCTTGTTCAGATAGAGCCGATTGGCGCCGAGGTTGGACGTGAAGTACAGATCGGGCAGTCCGTCGTTGTTCACGTCGCCGACCGCGACACCGCCGCCGTTGTAGTAGTACAGGTAGTTCAGAATGTTGAAGCTCGTGTCCGCGGGCAGCGTGTTGGTGAACGTGATTCCCGTCTGCCTGGAGTCGAGCAGCTCGAACGGCGGCGGCGCCGCTCTCCGACACCCGGCGATCGCCAATGCGGCTCCGACGACGGCACGCTTCATCGCGCGGGACGGAACCGGATCGCCTGACCGCCGCCAGGCGCCAGCACGATGTGCAATCGCGTCGTCGAGGTGACCGTCCGCTTGCTGATCGTCACCGGCAGCGGGTTGGTCTCCCAATTCGCGTTCGGTCCGTCGGCGTAGATCTCGGCGACAAAACGCCGGCCCGATGGCAAAAAGGCAAGCGGCACGTCGAACGTCCGCGCGCTCTCGTCGGTGATCGCGCCAAGGAACCAATCCGGACCGCCGCGCTCCTTGCGCGCCACGATCACGTAATCGCCGATGTAGCCGTCGATCACCTTCGTCGTGTCCCAATCCGCGGCGACGTCGCGAATGAACTGGAACGCCGGCTTGTGGTCGTAGTTCTCTGGCAGATCGGCCGCCATTTGCAGCGGCGAATAGATCACCACGTACAGCGCGAGCTGCTTCGCGAGCGTCGTGCGCGGATGCGGCTCGTCGGGCCGGCGAGGCCTGCCGGTGCCGCGCTCGATCAGGATGTCGAAGATCCCCGGGGTGAAGTCCATCGGCCCGGCCAAGAGCCGCGTGAAGAAGAGATTCGTCTCGTGCTCCGGCGGATTGCCGCCCTCACCGCCCCACGCGTTGTATTCCTGGCCGCGCGCGCCCTCGCGGCTCATCATGTTCGGATAGGTCCGACGCTCGCCGGTGTCGTGGATCGGCTCGTGCGCGTCGACCATGATGCCGTATTTGGCCGCCTCCTCGATCACGTGGCGGTAGTGGTTCACCATGAACTGCCCGTGGTGTGAATTCCCACCGCCCGCCGTGTCGGTCACGTAGCCGGTCTTGATCGCGTCGAGCCCGAGTGAATGGTAGAGCGCGTAGGCGCTGTCGATCTGGCGTTCGTAGTTCGCGATTCCGCCCGACGTCTCGTTGTGGACGATCAGGTGGACGCCCTTCGCATGCGCATATCGCGCGACCTCGGCAAGGTCGTAGTCGGGATAGGCCTTGGTGAACGAGAAGGCGTTGCGGTTCTGGATCCAGTCGCCGTCCCAGCCGGTGTTCCAGCCTTCCACCAGCACGCCGTCCAGGCCGTTGGCCGCCGCGAAATCGATGTACCGTTTCGCGTTCGCCGTCGTGGCTCCGTGTTTCGGCCCCGACGCCCACGTCATCGTATTGATGTGCATCCCCCACCAGATGCCGACGTACTTCATCGGCTTGATCCAGCTGGTATTCTGAATGACGCTCGGCGGATTGAGATTGAGTCCGATCACCGACGGCGCGAGATCGGCCATACGGTCGGCGATCTGAATCGTCCGCCAGGGCGTCACGAACGGCGTGCGGCCGCGCACCTTCACGCCGTCTGCCCAGGGGGCGAGCGCGGCGTGGAGCGTCCGATTCTCCATGCGTTCGCCGGCCAGATTCATCCGCGCATAGTTCACGAGGTTGGCCTCGTGGATGACGAGCACCGTCCTGTTGTCGCGCGTCGCCATCGTGAGCGGCGTCTGCACGCTGTCGATCACGCTCACCGGCGATTGCGAGTACAGCATCTCCGACCGGTCGAGTCGCGGGCGGTTGGAGGGGATCCACCAGGACTTGGCGTCGTCGGCCAGCGCGAACTCGGTCAGCTCGTCCTGGATCTCGAAGTCGCCGAGCGCCGGCTGCTCCGGCACCTCGTAGCGAAACCCAACCCCGTCGTCGAACGCGCGAAAGACCACGTCGAACTTGCGCCCAGGTGCCTTGGCCTCGAGCACGGACACGCGCAGCTCATTGTGGTGATCCCGCACGCGCGCCACCTCTCCCCACGGCTGCGTCCAGGTGCTGTCGTAGCTCCTCCGCGACGAGCCGGTGATCCGGAGACTGTCGCGCAACGGAGGCGCGCCGCGAAACGCGAAGCCCAGCAGCGACGGCTGGATCAACGACCGACGATCACGGGTAATACGATAGACGAGATGCCCATCACCAACTTCGACGCGGACCTCAGTACGCGCGTCGGGTGAGGCGACCGTGAGCTGCGCCTGGCCGTGGGAGGGCGTCGTGATGGCCGCCACTACGGCGGTCAGGACCATTGCGCGATTCCGCATACGGATGTTCATCGTTGACGTGCCGGAGTCGAGGAAGTTGGATGACCGCGCAGGGCGCGGGTTCGTATTATCCTTATGAGCGGTCTGTCTGACCGCTGTCCTGCATGCCGAAGGGAGTGAATCGAATGCCGCTATCATCGAGGTCCATCACTGCGTTGGTCGTCGCGATGGCAGCCGTCTCGGCGTGTGTGCACCGGGGACCATCGACCGAAGCAGACGGTACCACCGGCACGCCGGCGCCGACGAAGCCAAACGTGGTCAGCGGCGATGCGATCGCCAATTCCGCCGGCGAGCCGATCGAGAAGATCCTCGCCAGCCGTGTCGCCGGCGTCACACTCGGGCACACGGCCGACGGGTCCCTGACGGTGCGGGTTCGTGGCGCGAACGGCTGGGATGCGGACAAGGAGCCGTTGTACGTGATCGACGGCGTGCCGATCACGCCGGGTGCCGGCGGAGCGTTGTCCGGGATCAACCCGTACGAGATCGCGTCCATCGAGGTCCTCAAGGACGCCGTGAGCACGACGATGTACGGCGCCCGCGGCGCGAATGGCGTGATCGTCATCAAGATGAAAAAGCCAAAGCCCTAGCGACTATTCGCTCGCTGGAACGCCAGCGGGCGATCGTTGTTGCGCGCGACCACATATACGTCTCCGTGCGCCGTCCGCACGCGCTGGATGTCGCGCGTTTGCCCCGGCACGACGAACCCGCTCCGCGTCGGCGACACGGGAGCGAATCCTCCCTGCCCATCGCCGCGCAGGACCAGCCCGAAGCTCGAGCGCATGGGGCCGATCTCCGGCTGGAGGCCGTAGAAGTTGCCGCCGAGCAGCAGATCCTGGTGGCCGTCGCCATCGACGTCGGACGCGAGGATTCCGTACACCGGCGCGAACTGCGCCTCCGACGGCAGCGGGACGAGTGTGAACGAACCATCGCCGTTGTTCCGCACGAGAGAGCTCGCGAACGTGTAGACGTTCTTCGTCACCGCGCCCCCCCCCGACAGCTCGGCGGGCGATAGAATGTCCGTGATCTTTTTGCCCGCGTACGACGAGTACGTCGGCAGTCGCTGCGCGATCGCCGGGATCGAGCGAATCAGCTCGTCGCGCATCTCGATGGGATAGCTCGCGCCGCCGCTGTACGTCGTGACGATCTGTTCGACGAACCCGGTCCGGGCGAAGTCGCCGACGTACATCGACGTCGGCTGCGCATCGCTCGCCTCGAGACGCCCGTTCAACCCGGCGTTGCCGACGATGAAGTCCACACGGCCGTGGCCCGTGAAGTCCCCGGCAATGATGCGATTCCACCAGCCGTTGCTCCTCTCCAGCCCGCGCACGTTCAACTTCTCGAACCTTCCACTCGGCGTGTTTCTGAAAATCGTGATCGGCATCCACTCGCCGACCACGATCAGGTCGGGCCGGCCGTCGCCGTCGATGTCGCGCCACACGGCGTCGGTCACCATGCCGACGTGACGAAGTTCGGGAGCGACCTTGTCCGTGACGTCCGTGAAATGTCCATGCCCGTCGTTGTGCAGCAGCATGCTGGACGGATCCATCCCATACCGCCACGGGACCACACGTCCGCCCACGAACAGGTCGATGCGCCCATCACCGTCGTAGTCGGCTGCCGCCGGTCGCGAACCGCTGTTCGCCTCGATCGGCAGCGCGCCCGCCCCTTCGGCCTTGCGGAAGCTCCCGCGTCCGTCGTTGAGGTAGAGCCGGTCCTGGAGCGCTGGTGCGCCCTCCGAGAACTCGTTCCCTCCGCTCACGACGTAGAGGTCGGGACGCCCGTCGCCGTCGGCGTCGAAGAACACGGCCCCCACGTCCTCGGAGAGCGAATCCCTGGCGAATTCCTTCTCGCTCGTCGAGATGAATCGGCCGTCGCGCTGCTGTATGAAGAGCTTGCCCGCCTGGCCCTTCGCGCCGCCAATGTAGATGTCGTCCAGACCGTCGCCGTTCACGTCGGCCACGGCCATCGTCGGCCCTTCCGTGGAGACGAGCTTCGGCATGAGCGGCTCGCGCTCGAAGTCGACGAAGTCGTTCTCGTGGTGCACGAAGTCCAGCCGCGTCTTGTCGGTCACGTCGGCCAGCAGCGCTGAGCGCGACGGATCGTGCGCGGGCACCGGACCTCGCACCGACTCCGACTGCTTCACTATCAGCCTGCGGTCCGCGGCGATGTTCGACAACTCGCTCACGCGTCCCGCCCCACCCCCGTCGGGCCATTCGACCTTCACGGACCGTACCGAGTCACGCGCCCCAAGCCCGAAGGTGAGCACGTAGTCGCTGCTCGATTGAAAGCCGCGCGTGGGCTCGAGCTCCTGATACTGCGTCTGTCCGCCGACATCGAGCGTTACCTTGGCCCCGATCGCGAATCGATTGGCGCCGTCGCCTTCGAGCTTCACCTGGAGGTAGTGCGGCCGGCTCGGGAGCGCGCGCGCGTTGTTGCGATACACGAACGCCGTGTCGTTCACGTTGTTCACCACCAGGTCGAGCGCTCCGTCGCCGTCCAGATCCACGTAGGCTGCACCACTCGAGAAGCTGGGCGTGTCGAGCCCCCACGCCGCGCTCTCGTTCGTGAAGGTCAAATTGCCGTTGTTGTGGAAGGCGTAGTTCGGCAGCTTCGTCGACGTCATCGCGCTCATCAGCTTCATGAAATCGACGCGCTTCCCTTGCGTCGTCGCGCGCATCGTCTGGCCGTTGCCCAGGTACGCGATGTAATCCTGCGAGGTGACGTCGCGCATGATGCCGTTCGTCACGAAGATGTCCTTGTACCCGTCGAGATCGAGGTCGGAGATCAGCGCGCTCCAGCTCCAGTCCGTGCGCGCCACGTTGGCGAGCTGCCCGATGTCGCTGAACGTGCCGTTGCCGTTGTTCAGCTGCAGCATGTTGCGCATGAACTGGTGATGGAAATTGTTCTTGACTCGTTGCTGATAGACCTCCCACAGGTCGAAGGCCGACGTTTTCTTCACGCGATCGTCGTCCTCCGGGAACATGTCGGTGGTGTACACATCGGGCCAGCCGTCGTTGTTCACGTCCGCGATGTCGAGTCCCATCGAGAAATAGCTGATCGACGGCATCTCGCGGGCGATGGACTCGGTGAAGGTCCCGTCGCGGTTGTTGATGTAGAGGTAGTCCTGCTCGAAGAAGTCATTCGAGACGTAGAGGTCCGGCCATCCGTCGCGGTTCACGTCCGTCGCGACAGCGCCAAGCCCGAGCGCGATCTCGCTGCCGAAGATCCCGGCCTTTTGGCTCACGTCCACGAAGCGCCCACCTTCGTTGTGATACAGCCGGTGCCCGCCGTAGTCGTTCCGCACGTCGCGGGTGTTGGTGCTGCTGAAGCTCACGACCGGGCGCGGCGAGTTGTTGAGGACGAACAGGTC
>DATISA010000055.1:0-14039 GCA_035469245.1 Gemmatimonadaceae bacterium | reverse complement strand
GTCGGCGACGTCATTCGGATCACGCTTGCCGACGGATCCATACACGAGCACACCGCGACCGCGGACGGCCGCCACGTCGAGCTCCACGCCGGGGGCGCGCGAAGCAGCATCGATCTGGCCGGACGAATCGACGCTTCAGTTCATGATTCGGTCGCTGCCTCACGCGAAGCGCCGCCGAGGCCACCGCCCATCGAGCTCCCATCCGACGGTCGCGTGGTGAAGATCGCGCTCGGCGAGCCACACTACCGACGGTCAGAACAGGGTTGGACAGAAGCTGGTGCGCCAACGGCGAGCGTGTCACTCGGGTGGTGCGCGCCGACACTGACGGTGTCGATCGACGTCCCGAACAGCGCGCGCACGTTTGCCCCCTCCGACGCGACGAATGCGTACGACAACGAGCATCCCGACATCAACGGCGACGGCGTGCAGCTCTACCTTCAAACCGGCCAAGGCGAGAGTGCCTGGATGCTCGTTCCCGATGCAGCATCGTCCGCCGTGCGCGTGCGGCAGCTCGACGACTGGTCTTCACCGCAGCCCATCCGAGCCCGCTGGCGACCCACGGTGTCGGGGTACGAGTTGACAGCCGATCTCGAGACGCAATCACCACCGCTCGCGTTGGACGTCGTGGTGAACGAGATGCCGCGTGACCGCGCCCGTCGTCGCGGGCAACTTGTGTTGAGCGGCGCGCGCGGCGAGTTCGTGTACCTGCGCGGCGACCGGCACGACCGGTGGCGGCTCGTCCCCCTCCGAATCCGCAATGCCTGAATCGCTCCTCGATGCCGTGATCGTCGTGCTCCACGAGCCGCAGAATCAGATCAACATTGCGGCGGCAATCCGCGCGATGAAGAACATGGGCGTGGGCCGGCTCCGGTTGGTGAATCCCGTTCCGTACGCCGCGGTCAACCTCGAGGGCATCGCTCACGGCACGATGGATCTGATCGAGCGGATCGAGCGATTCGACAGCTTCGACGCCGCCGTTGCCGACTGTGTTCGCGTCTTTGGATTCACTGCGCGCCGGCGGGCGGCCAAGCGTCGCGTCATCGATCCGAAAGTCGCCGCGTCCGAGCTGCTCGACGCGGCGAGCGAGGGAAATGTCGCGATCGTCTTTGGCCGCGAGGACAGCGGTCTGCCGAACGATGTCCTCGACCGCGTGCACGCCGTCGTGACCATCCCGACGACCGATCACGCGTCGTTGAACCTCGCCCAGGCCGCGCTCGTCGGGCTGTACGAGTTGCACCTCGCGGCCTCCGACGCGACGCGGACGCTTGCCCCGCCTCGCAAAGACGCGCCGCCGGCCTCCAACGAACAGCTCGAGAAGTTCTTTAGCGACGCCGCGAACGCGCTCACCGCGATCGAGTTCTTCAAGACGCGGTATCCCGAGCACATCATGCGCACGCTGAGGTCGCTCACCTTTCGCGCCGCGCCCGACGCGCGCGAGATCTCGCTCATGCGTGCCATGGCGATCGAGGTCCTCCGCTACCTCGAGCGCACCGGCCGCCGGGGTTGACGACGTCTCTCGGCCGGGCCTTTTTCCGCTCATGCCATTTCGCCGATTCTTCGACCGCGGAGCAAAGGACACTCGCCGCGCCACTCCGGCCGCCGAGAGCGCGGAAGTCCCGGACGAAACCGCTCCGCCTGACGAAGAATCGGCCGAGGAACGCGAGGCCGAAGCCGTCGAGCATGACGAGGCCGACTGGGCAACCCGCGCCCGCGCCGTGCTCCCCACGGGTGCCTCCACCGGCAGCAAACGCACAGAAGCGCTCTACGGGGCCGCGGACGCCAGCGGGCCCACGCACTTCGCTCAGGCGGTTGGCTGTCGCGTCACCGACGTCGATGGCAACGAGTATCTCGACTGCACGATGGGTCTCGGCTCGGTCGCCCTCGGGTACGCCGAGCCGAACGTAATCCGCGCCGTCGTCGACGCGATCGCCGCGGGCAGCGTGTCGGCACTGTCGAGCTATCGCGAGGTGGACGTCGCCGAGCGGCTGTGTGGTGTCATTCCATGCGCGGACCGCGTGCAGTTTCTCAAGACCGGCGCCGAGGCGATGGCCGCCGCGGTGCGGCTGGCGCGGACGTATACCGCGCGCGACCTCGTGATCGGCTGCGGATACTTCGGCTGGCTCGACTGGTGCGCCGACGAAGCGCCCGGCGTGCCCGAGGGAACACGCGGCACTTTCCGCCGCGTTCCGTTCGACGACATTGACGCCTTGGAGCAAGCGGTGAGCGATGCGGGCAGTCAGCTCGCCGCGATCGTCATCGAGCCCGTGATCGAGCGGCTTCCGTCCATCGACTGGATCAAACGTGCCCGCGAGCTGGCGACGGCGGCGGGCGCGGTGCTCGTGTTCGACGAGATGAAGACCGGCTTCCGGCTGCGCACGGGCGGCTATCAGGCGTACGCCGAGGTGGTGCCGGATCTGGCTGCATTCGGGAAGGCGATGGCGAATGGATTTCCGCTCGCCGCGGTCGTCGGTGATCGCGATGTGATGGACGCGGCGCGCAAAACATGGATATCGTCGACGCTGGCCAGCGAAGCATCGGCGCTCGCCGCCGCGCAGGCGGTGCTGTCGTGGCACGACCAGGTCGACGTGTGCGAGTCGCTGTGGACCATCGGTGCCGACATGCGACGCGCGGTGAGCGCCGCCATCGAGGCGAGCGGCGTCGAAGGCATCACGGTGGACGGTATCGATCCGATGTGGATGCTGCGCTTCGACCGCCCCGAGCGCGAGCGGCGCTTTCTGGAGCACGCGGCGGCGAATGGCGTGCTGTTCAAGCGCGGCGCGTACAACTTCGTGGCCCTGGCGCACGACGAGGATGCGCTGCGCGATCTCGAGCGCGCGGCGAGTGGCGCGCTGGTCGAGTTGCGCGACGAGGAAGCGCAACGTTGAGCGCCGGCCACGGCGATCCTCCACTCGCGGGGCCAGAGCCCCTCATCGACGCCCACGCGCATTTCTATCACGCGGCGGCCGGGCGCGCCGACTGGGAAGCCGTGAACGCGGCACGCCTTCGCGCGGGCGAGCGGATCGGCATCACCTACCATGTTGCGTCGGTACTCGGAAGCTACGGATTCACGTCGCCCACGTATTTTCCGTCGCCGGCCGATGTCACGCACGGCAACGACGCGATGCTCGCCATCTGCGCCGCGGAGCCCGACCGCGTGCGCATGTACGTAACGGTCAATCCGAACTACACCGACCACGCGCTGGGCGAAATCGACCGCTGTGTCGCGCGCGGCGCGATCGGCGTGAAGCTGCTCGCCAGCCGCCGCGCCGACGATCCGCTGCTCGATCCGGTCGCCTCGCTCGCGGCGGAGCGCGGGCTACCGATCCTCCACCACATCTGGCAGCATCGGCGGCGAGAGTGGCCATCGCAGGAAATCTCTGATGGCGCCGATCTCGCGCGTCTCGCCGCGCGTCACCCGCGCACCACGTTCGTTCTGGCACACATCGGCGGCGGCGGCGACTACATGCACACTTTCCCCGCCGTGGTCGATTGCCCGAACATCCTGCCCGATCTCTCCGGGAGCGGTGTGGACCGCGGCATGCTCGATTCCGCAGTGGCGGCACTCGGCGCTGAGCGATTGCTGTGGGGGTGCGACCTCACGATGTGTACGGGGCTGGCCAAGCTGCGCGCGCTCGAGCATGTCGGTCTGAGTCGCGACGAGCTGGCGGCGATCCGGTGGCGCAACGCCGCGCGTGTCTTTCCGCGAAAGTCCTTCCCGCGTGCCGAGGCACTCCAGCCGGCAGTGGCCGCACGATGACCGTCGACGTCAACACCTTCATCGGCGCGTATCCGTTCCGGCACGTCCCGCATCCGGATCCCGAGGTGCTCATCCGCGTGCTCGATCGCGAGGAGATCTCCGAGGCCTGGGTGGCGCACCTGCCGTCGGCATTCCACCGCGATCCGAGCCCGGGCAATGAAGAGTTGTACGCCGCGGTCGCGCCGCACGGCTCGCGCCTTCGTCCGGTTCCGATCGTTCGTCCGGATTGGCCGAGGTGGGAGCTCGCAATCGCCGATGCGGTCTCGGCCGGCGCTCCCGCGGTGCGCGCGTATCCGACGCAGTGGGGTCTGGGGCCGCACGATCCTGCAATGCGCGAGCTGGCCATCGCTACGGGAGAGCAGGGGCTCGCGCTCCTGCTGACCGTTCGGTTCGAGGACCTCCGCCAGCGCCATCCAATGGACGTCGCGGGAGATCTGAGCGCCGCGGCGGTTCGAGCGCTGGCACGCGCCGGCCCGGGCGTTCGACTGGTCGTGACCGCCGCCGGCCGAGAGATGATCGAGGAAGTACACTGGGGCCTGACGGAAGAGGAACAGCAGCGCGTCTTCTGGGACATCTCGTGGATCTGGGGTCCGCCCGAAGATCATCTCGCCAAGCTGTTCCGCACCGTGGGCTCCGGCAATTTTGTGTTCGGCTCGCAGTGGCCGCTCCGTTTGGTGCAAACGCCAAGGGCGAACCTCGACCTGCTTCCCGATGACATCCGCGGCTCGACGCTCGCGTCGGCGCGAGCGATTTGTCGCGCGGCGGCGCGGGCGGACTGATTAGCTCCCTTGCGTGCGGTATCTGGTCCGTTCAGATTTCCCGGCCAGTCGGCCACCTTGTGAATTAGTTCACAAAGAGTGGTCGGCTCGCCATTCCGGAAAAACTCACCCCATCGCGATGACCCAGCGAAGGAAGTGGACCGCCATCCCGGGGCTCCTGGCCCTGGCCATCGGTGCCGCAATGCTCTCCGCCTACAGCGGCGCCTCCTCTTCGCAGAACCGTTCGCCCGTTCAACCGATCGCCTTCACGCACCCGGTCCATGTGCAGAAGCTCGGCATGAACTGCCTCTACTGCCACAACGCGGCGAACAAATCGATGGATCCTGGCCTCCCGGCCGTGTCTACGTGCATGGGCTGCCACAACTTGATCGGGCCCGATCGCCCTGCGTCCGACCTCGGCCCCAAGCGCCACAGCGTCGAGCTCGACAAGCTGTACAAGTACGCTGATCAAAAATCCGTGATGGCCGGCATGGGCCTCAATCCCAAGCCCATCCCTTGGCTCCGCATCCATAAACTGCCGGAGTACGTGCACTTCCCGCATACGCGGCACATCAATGCCGGGGTGACATGCCAGACGTGTCACGGCCAGATCCAGAAGATGGATCGCGTCTACCAGTTCGCCACGCTCAATATGGGCTGGTGCGTGAGTTGTCACGTGAACGGCTACAGCCCCAAGGAGGGGTTGCAGGCGGCCGGCTACGCGCCGCAACCTGCCCCCGCCGGTCAAGCCGCCGCGGCACCAATCGATACCGCCCAACGCAAGCGCGCGCGGTACGACTGCGCCAACTGCCACTACTGACATGAGCGACAAGACTGGCGTCAAGCGCCGCGAATTTCTCAAGGTCATCGGCGCCTCGAGCGCCGCGCTCGCGGCCGTGGGCTGCGCCCCTGAGGAGAGCGGTAAGCTCATACCATATCTTGTATCGCCCGACGAGACGGTCCCGGGCGTGTCGACGTACTACGCGACGACATGCCGCGAGTGCGCCGCCGCGTGCGGCGTCATCGCCGAGACTCGCGACGGCCGGGCGATCAAGCTCGAGGGCAATCCCGACCACCCGCTCAACCACGGTGCGCTGTGCGCTCGAGGGCAGTCAGGGCTGCAAGGCCTCTACAACCCGGATCGCTTCCGAACGCCGATGGTCAAGGAAGGAAATGCGTGGAAGGCGATCACCTGGGACGACGCGATCAACCGGTTGAGCCAGGCGATCGCGGCGGCGCGCACGAGCAATGCCGCCGCCGGCGCGGTCTTCCTCAATCAGCACGAGAGCGGAAGCTTCCCCGCGTTCCTCGATGGCTGGCTTGCCACGTTCGGCATGCCGGCGCACCTGAGCGTCGACTTCGAGGCGCCAGCGGCAACAATAGAAGCGAATCGCCGCACCTACGGCGTGGCGTGGCCGAGCCTCAGCTTCTCGGCGGCAAAGCTCATCGTGTCCTTCGGCGCCGATTTCCTCGAGGGCTGGGGCGCCAGCGTTCCGCAGCAGCTCGATTTCGCCGACGCCCGGGCCAGGCTCGACGGCGCGCCGCGCTTCGTCTACATCGGTCCGCGCCGCTCGCTCACGGGCCTCAACGCCGATGAGTGGCTCGCCTGCAATCCGGGCAGCGAGCTCGCGATTGCCAACGCCCTCGCCGGGAAGGGAAGCATTCAGGACGCCGCGACGCAGAGCGGGGTGGATGCGAACGCGCTGCAGCGGCTCGCCACCGAGCTCGCGTCGGCCAAGCCAGCGCTCGTCGTCTCAGGCGTGACCGGCGCTGACGCGCTGGACGTTGCGCTCGCCGTCGCGGCCATCAACCAGGCGTCGGGCGCGGTGGGCACCACGATCCGTCCCGCCGAGCCAGTCACCGGATTCGACGGCGTCGCCTCGACGGGGCAGGTGCTTGCGGCGGTCGAGCGCATGCGTGGCGGACAAGTCGGCATCGCATTCGTGCGCGGGACAAACCCGGCGCACTCGCTGCCAAAGGCGGCGAAATTCGCCGAAGCGTTCGCGAAGGTCGGCACGCGCGTGAGCTTCACGAGCTACCCCGACGAGACGACGGAACTGTGCAACCTCGTCATCCCCGACTGGCATGCGCTCGAGTCGTGGGGCGACGCGCAGCCGGTGCGTGGCACGATCGCGCTCCAGCAGCCGACGATGGACCCGGTCTTCCCGACCATCAAGGGATCGACGGGCGACGTGCTCATCGCGGTGGCCAAGAAGGATGCAGCGGCGGCCGGAAAGTACGCCGCCGCGGACTACCGAACCTGGTTCATCTCGAATTACGCCGGTGGCGCGGAAGCGCTTTCGGCCGCGCTGCCCAAGGGGATCACCACGGGGAACCTCCCCGCTCGCACGCTCGCTGCGGCGCCGCCTCCGGCCGCTGCGCCGGCAGCGCCGGCGATCGCAAGCGCGACCGGGGACTTGTTCCTCGTGACGTATCCATCGCCGGTGCTCGGCGAAGGCCGTGGCGCGAACAAGCCTTGGCTCCAGGAGCTGCCCGATCCGGTCACCAAGATCTGCTGGAGCTCATGGGTCGAGATTCACCCCGAGACTGCACAGCGGCTCGGC
Source organism: Gemmatimonadaceae bacterium (assembly GCA_035469245.1). GTDB lineage: Bacteria > Gemmatimonadota > Gemmatimonadetes > Gemmatimonadales > Gemmatimonadaceae > JAQBQB01. The sequence continues at coordinate 6,960 of DATISA010000055.1, read as the reverse complement.
GTGGAACGCGGCGACTTCCTCGAGGTCAAGACCGCCAACGGCACCGTTCGCGCGCCAGCATTTCCATATTTGGGAATTCACAAGAACGCGATCGCGATCCCGTTGGGGCAGGGCCACCGTGCCGCGGCGCAGATGGCGTCCTTCGACCCCAAGACTCACACGCCGGCCACCGTGCAGTGGGGCTACGGACGATACTCGCGCGACCTCGGCATCCAGGCGCTCGATCTCCTTCCCGTCGCGACCGACGCTGCCGGCGGACTCGCCCTCACAGTGACGAAGGCATCCGTCACCAAGACGGGCGATAACCGGATTCTGCCGAGCAACGAGGGTTCGGCACGCCAGCACGGCCGCGAGATCGCGCAAGCCGTGAACGCCGCGGATCTCGGCCGGCTCGAGAGCCGTGGCGAGCTGCAGTCGTCGACCGGACCCGAATCCAAGGAGTCGATCCCGGGCGACGCCGATCACAACTTCCTGCCCGGCCTTCGCCCGTCCGTGGCGGCCGACGCGCAAGGCGAGCTCGGCGCGCCGACCGCAGTCGATCGCGGTACGCTCAAGGGCCTGTACGACCCGAACGACATTCGCGGCATGGCCAAGCGCCGCTGGGCGATGACCATCGACCTGGCGCGCTGCACCGGATGCTCGGCGTGCGTCACCGCGTGCTACGCCGAGAACAACATCCCGACCGTCGGCGCGTACTGGCAGGGTGCGACGATCTGGGCCGACGCCCGCCCGGGCTTCAACGTCGAGCGCGGCCGCGAAATGAACTGGATTCGCCTCGAGCGCTACTTCGAGGGGAATCTCGACGGCAAGTTCGGCGAGGATTTCGAGACGCGGTTCATTCCGATGCTCTGCCAGCACTGCGGCAACGCGCCGTGCGAGCCGGTCTGCCCCGTGTACGCGACGTACCACGCGCCCGACGGTCTGAACGTGCAGGTCTACAACCGCTGCGTCGGCACGCGCTACTGCTCCAACAACTGCCCGTACAAGGTCCGCTACTTCAACTGGTTCGGCTACGGCGAATCGGATCGCAAGCAGTACGCCTTCCCGGAGCCGCTCAACTGGCAGCTCAACCCCGACGTCACGGTGCGCGGCAAGGGCGTGATGGAGAAGTGCAGCTTCTGCGTCCAGCGCATTCGTGAAGCCGAGAATCGCGCCGCGCTCGAGAAGCGCGAAGTCCAGGCCGACGAGTTCACGGTGGCGTGCGCCCAGGCGTGTCCGTCGCGCGCGATCACCTTCGGTGACGCGGCGGATCCCAACTGGACCGTCGCGCAGAATGTGCACGACAAGCGCGCGTATCACGTGTTCGAGGAGCTCAACACCTACACCGGGGTCGTGTACTTGAAGAAGGTCAACCATCCCGCTTCCGGCGCCGCGGCGCCGCGGGCATAGGAGGCGCGACTCATGGCATCGAGTGCGACTCCCACGAAGACGGTGGCGTCGTATCCCACCCAGCTTCCGAACATCCCGAGCGCGGCGGTCCGATTCCCGGCGATCAAGAACTACGAGCAGGTCGATCGCGAGATCGCCGGCACGCTCCGCCCGACCCTCGGCTGGTTCGCGGCGCTGGGCACTGCGGTGCTGTGCATGCTCATCGGCGCGACCGCGTGGACGTACCAGATCCATGAAGGGCTCGGCGCCGCCGGCTACCAGCCGCCGGTGATGTGGGGCGTGTACATCGTCACCTTCGTCTTCTGGGTCGGTATCGGACATGCCGGCACGCTGATCTCGGCGATTCTCTATCTGTTCCGCGCCGGATTCCGCACGAGCATCTACCGCGCGTCCGAGGCGATGACGGTGTTCGCCGTCATGACGGCGGGCCTGTTCCCGATTCTCCACCTCGGCCGGCCCTGGAAGTTCTTCTACCTGATTCCGTATCCGAACTGGCGGCTCATCTGGCCCAATCCAAAGAGCCCGCTGGTGTGGGACGTCTTCGCGATCCTCACGTACCTCACGATCTCGAGCACCTTCCTCTACGTCGGGTTGATCCCCGACATCGCGATCCTGCGCGACCGGGAAAAGAATCCGATCCGCAAAGCCATCTTCGCGCAGCTCGCGCTCGGGTGGCGCAACTCGGATCGCGAATGGCGGCATTTCACGCGCGCGTACCTGTTTCTCGCCGCCTTCGCGACGCCCCTCGTCTTGTCGGTGCACTCCGTCGTGTCGTTCGACTTCGCCATGGCGCTGTCGCCGGGGTGGCACGCCACGATCTTCCCGCCGTATTTCGTAGCCGGCGCGATTTTCTCGGGCATCGGGATGGTGTTCACCATCGTGATTCCCATCCGCAAGGCGTTCAAGCTCGAGCATTACATCACGCTCAATGACCTCGACGCGGCGGCCAAGCTCTGCCTGTTCACATCGAGCGTCGTCGGCCTCGCCTATCTGACCGAGTTCCAGGTCGCGTGGATGAGCGGCAACCCGTTCGAGCAGGACTACTTCTGGAACCGGGTGTTCGGGCAGTGGGCATGGGCCGCGTGGATCATGTTGCTCTGCAACTGCGTGCTCCCGCTCTCGCTCTGGTCGCAGAAGCTGCGGCGCAATCCGCTCTGGCTGTTCATCCTCTCGTTGTTCATCAATCTGGGCATGTGGTTCGAGCGGTTCGTCATCGTCATCCCGTCGCTCTCGCACGAGTTCGAGCCGTGGCAGTGGGGGTCGTACCGGCCCACGTTCGTCGACTACAGCATTCTCCTCGGCAGCTTCGGCTGGTTCTTCATGTGGTTCCTGCTGTTCATCAAGCAGCTCCCCGTGATGGCCATGTCCGAGGTCAAGGAAGTCATTCCGCCGAAGATGCGGTTCGAGCACATCAGCAATCACGAGCTCACGGAAGGGATCGTTCACCCTGACGAAACGGGGGCGACCCACTGATGCAAGGCGTCCTGGGAGCGTTCCACGAGATCGACGCCGCGGTGCACGCGATCGAAGCGCTCAAGAAGGAGCGCTTCGGCGACATCACCGTGTTCACACCGACGCCGCGGCACGAGTTCGACCACGTCATGGCGCATCCGCCCAGCAAAGTCCGCGTCTTCACGCTCATCTTTGGCTTGCTCGGCGTCACGTTCGGCTACTGGATCGCGGTCTGGATCTCGGACTACTGGCCGCTTGTCGTCGGCGGCAAGGCGATTGCCACGTGGGTGCCGTTCACGATCCTCGGATTCGAGGTGATGGTGCTCGTGGGCGGCCTCATGACCGTCTACGCGATGTTCGGCCTGTCGCACATCCCGCGACTCACGACGACCGTCGGCTACGACCCGCGATTCAGCGGGGCTCACTTCGGCGTCTGGGTCGTGACCGACCCGGAGCGCACGAACGACGCGATGGCGATTCTGCAGAAGTTCGGGGCGGAGGAGGTGCGGCGTGAGCGCTGACCGTCTCCTCGTGTCGCGCGCCGCTCGCGCCGCGCGATTCACCCCGTTGCTGCTTCTCATGGCCTGCTCGTGGTTCACCGACTTCAAGCAGCAGCCCAAGATCGATCCGTGGGAAACGCCGTCGGACACCATCCCGTTCCGCGGCAACCCGCAAAGTTCGGTGCCGATCACCGGCTCCTTCGCGCCCGGCTTCGAGTACGATCGCGGTCCGTTGCCGCAGACCATCACCTTGATGGCCAACATCAAGAATCCGGTCCCGGCGGATTCCGCGTCTGTGAATCGCGGCCGAGTTCAATTCCAGATCAATTGCGCCGTCTGCCACGGTCCGCTCGGCATGGCCAATGGGCCGGCGACGAAGTATGGCATGGCGGGCATCGCGATTGGCGCCGGCTCCAATGCGGCGTTGAATCTCACCGACGGCTACATCTTCGGCATGATCCGCAACGGCCGCGGCCTCATGCCGACGTACAATCGCATCGAAGAGATGGATCGCTGGGACATCGTGAACTACCTGCGGAGTATTCAGGGGAAGTTGACGATCGCCGCCGACACGTCGCACGGACTCCCCGGCGAAACGGGCACGCTCGTTCCCGGCGCATCGACCATGGGGCCGACGCGACCCGCGCCGTACTACAATCCGCGCCGCGCTGCGACGACCGCGCCGGCAGCCGCGACTACAGACACCGCGGCGAAAGCCGCGACTGATACGACCAGGAAGCCGGAGCGACAGCCGTGAGTCTGCATACGCCACGCGAGTGGTCGCCCGAAGAGGCGCTCGCCGCCACGAGCCGAGAGCTGCCGAACTGGATCAAGACCGCGACGGCCGCGCTGTTCGGCATCGGTCTGGTCATCTTCATCGTCGGCATTCTCGTCGCGCCCGATCGTGCCTGGCGCGCGTTCCACTTCAATTGGCTCTTCTTCTTCGGCCTCACGAGCGCCGGAGCGACGATCGTCGCCGTGCAGCGCATCACCACGGCGCGCTGGTCGCGGCACGTGATCCGATTCATGGAGGCGTACGTCGCCTTCCTGCCCGTCGGATTCGTCTTCCTGCTGCTCACGCTGTTCGCCGGCCGGAACTACGTGTTCCCGTGGACGCACGAGGCGTATCCGTCACCGGAGAAGGCGACCTACTTCAACGGCACGTTTCTGACGATTCGCGACATTGTGATCGCCGGGCTGATGGTCGTGCTCGGATTGTGGTACGTGTACACGTCGCTGCGGCTCGACGTCGGGCGCATTCCGGAATCCGGCGCCAAGTGGGCGGCGGGTCTCCGCGAGCGCATGCGGCGCGGATTCCGCGACGAGCGTCGCGAGCTCCACTCGACACACTCGCTGCAGGGCAAGCTCGCCGTGTTTTCCGTGCTGTTGTTCGCCATGGGCTGGTCGGTGCTGTCGTGGGATCTCTCGATGGGACTCTCGCTGCACTTCCAGAGCACGCTCTATAGCTGGTGGTTCTTCATGGGCGCCTGGCTCTGCGCGCTCACCGTGTTTTCACTGATCGTCATGGCGTGGGACAGCCGGCTCGCCGGCGCGGACGGGTTGATCCAGGAAGTGCACTACCACGACATCGGCAAGCTGTGCTTCGCGTTCACGGCGTTCTGGGGCTACCTCACCTTCGGCCAGTACCTGGTGATCTGGTACGGCAACCTGGGTGAAGAGACGTTCTTCATGCACCTCCGTCTCATCACGCCCTGGAAGTGGGTGACGGTTGCATCCGTCATCCTCGTCTTCTTTGCGCCGTTCTTCGGCCTGCTGTCGCGTGCAGCCAAGGTCTACAAGCCAACGATGGCGTTGTTCGCGGTGTGCAGCATCGTGGGCATGTGGCTGATGCGGTACATCGAAGTGTACCCGTCCGGCTACGGGGTACCGAACGCTCTGCCGTTCGGAATCTGGGAGATCGGCGTGCTGATGCTCTATCTCGGCGCGTGGGGCTGGTGCTACGTCGCCTTCGCCGACGCGTTCCCGCGCATTCGCGTGACGTTGTCCACGTCGCCGTACCGCGACGAAGTCCAAGTCCCGGTCAATCCGGAGACCATGGAGCCGCTGCCGGCGCACGAGTAGCCGGCAGCGCGCTCGGCGCGTCGCTCAGGCGCGCGCCAGCATTTCCTCGAGCACCTTCTTGGGCACGGCGCCCGTCTGGCGGGCGACTTCCTTGCCATGCTTGAAGACGATGCTCGTCGGAATACTCCGGATGTTGAACTGCATCGCGGTTTGCTGCGCGCGATCGGTGTCGAGCTTGGCGACGAGCGCCGCGCCCTGCTTCTCGCGCGCCACCTCGTCGACGTAGGGCGCCATCATCTTGCATGGCCCACACCAATCGGCATAGAAGTCGACCAGCACAGGCACTTCGCTCTCGCTGATCGTCTTGGCGAACGTCTCGTCGTTGAGCGGCACCGGCCGGTCGAGCAGCATCGGCTTGCCGCATTTGCCGCACTTGGGGCGATCCGCGGCGCGCGCCGCGTCGACGCGGTTCCACGTCTCACAGAATTGGCAGCGGATGGTGATGTGCCGGGTGGCCGACTGAGTGGTTTCCACGCTATGCCTCGCTTCGTTGAGCGGTGCGCCACGTGCACGAGGATGCCCGTTCCATGCCACGGCGCGACCGGATAAATTCAAATGTACGAATCACAGGCAAGTGCAGAGATGAGGGGCGTTAGCTCAGCTGGGAGAGCGCCTGGTTTGCAACCAGGAGGTCACCGGTTCGATCCCGGTACGCTCCATCAAGCAGGACAACGAGTTAGCACTACAAGCAGGTTCCCACCACGTGGCCAGGTTGCCCACGGGTAACCATTCGACACCGTTTCGAGCGCCAGGGCGCGCTCACGCAGGCCGATCAGGCGGCCACACGCGTCAATCACTACTCGGGCTTGACGTAACAAGATTAGTTGATACATTAAATCCGTGACCGCGACTATCCGCACTCCCACCGACCTCGATCGCGCCGTTGCGCTGTTCCACGCGCTCTCCGACGCCACTCGCCTTGGCATTTTGGACATGCTGAAAGACGGCGAACGTTGCGTCTGCGAGCTTCAGGACGAGCTCGATGCGGCCCAGTCGCGCCTTTCCTTCCACCTCCGCGTGTTGAAGGACGCCGGGCTCGTGACTGATCGCAAAGAGGGTCGCTGGATGTATTACACCATTGCGCCCGTTGCATTGGGCGAGGTACACGATTTTGCAATCGCCATGCAGCCGAAGAAGAACGGCGTGCCGGTGCTGCGCCGTGCCTGCTGCCGGTGATTTTCTTGTTGTCGGAAATATCAACTTTTCTTGATGATCTGAGGGCGTCATGAGCAATGAGACGAAAGGCCCACCCACGATCGAGGAGATCCGCGCAACCGTGCAGGCGCGCTACGGTGCCGCAGCCGCCAGAGTAGCCGCCGGCGAGTTCAAGAGCGCGAGCTGCTGCGGCCCGGCCGACGGCTCGAGCGGCTGCTGTGGGTCCACGAGCGAGTCGTGGGACCCGATTACGTCCGATCTCTACGAGGCAGGGGAGACGGCCGGCATTCCGGCGGAGGCGCTGCTCGCGTCGCTCGGCTGTGGCAACCCGACGGCGCTGGCCGAGCTGCACGAGGGCGAGGTCGTGCTCGATCTCGGCTCC
>DATISA010000054.1:0-17393 GCA_035469245.1 Gemmatimonadaceae bacterium | reverse complement strand
AGACACGCTCCGAGTACGCGCACGACGAGTTGGACGCGTCCGCGCACACCGACCTTTCGATACACGCGTTCGAGGTGAGTGTGCACCGTGTGCGGCGAGATGCCGAGTTCGGCGCCCATGGCGGATTCCTTGAGATCGGCGAGCACGAGCTCCACGATCTCGCGCTCGCGCGTCGTCAGACCGAGCTCGCTGTCGATCACCTGCCATTCTCCGGTGCTGAGAACGTCACGCTCGCGTTCGGAGTGACTCACGCGCGCCTCGCGCCGCGTGACTTCACCGAGCTGTGCCGGCGATGAATCGGGGGTTCTGAGTTCGATCTCCACTCTTGCTGCACCGTATCGAACGCGTGGACGAGCGACTCCCAATCACTCTGTTCCAGACGCGCGGCTCTGCGGAAGTACTTCCGCCGGCTTCACACAGCCCGTGGCCGCGGGCGCGAACGTCGCGACTCGCAATGCCGTCATCGGTATCGCGACAGTCTGCCTAACATAACGGTCGCCCGATCCGGCGCAATAGCGCACTTCGATGCAATGCGGTCTCGTGCTCGAGGCCGTGAGTAATTCCTAATGATCGTCCGTGGAATTCCATCGAACGACGACGTGCTCTGCGGGAAGAGCGCGTTGTCGATGTCGAGCGCGAGAGTCACCGTGACATGGTCTCTCGCACGACAACGAGCGGCCTTTCTGCCTCCGCACCGAATACCCCTGCGCCCCGCGCAGAGTGACGCGCCGGTAGCCAACTCGTCTGTTTCATGGCGCTCGCACGCCGCGACCACATCGACATGCCCAGATTCGGATCTCATCCCGCCGGCAAAGGCTTCGTTGGCTTGGCCCGCGGTGTCTTTCGTATCGCCGCGGGCGCGCTCCTGGCGCTTGCGCTCACGGTGGGCGTGCTCGACTGGATGGCTCGCCGGTTCGACCGCCAGTTGCGTCACAGCGGCGAGGTGATGCGCGTCGCGCGGCAGGCCTATGAGCTGGCGCTCGATCGCGAGTCGGGCGTTCGCGGCTATCTCCTCACACGCGACTCCATATCGCTTGCTCCCGAGCTCGTCGCGCGGGAGCCGCTGGCCATCGCTCTCGACTCGCTCTCACTGTTGACCGCGATGGATCCGGCACAGGCGGAGCGCACCGGAACGATCCGCGCCGCGGTCAACCGATGGGCGAACGTCTTTGCGCTCCCCGCGCTGCGCGATCCCAAAGGCACCCTGAGGCGGCACGGCGATGACGTGGAGTGGGTCGGCAAGACGCTCTTCGACGCGGTCCGCTGGTCGTTCATGGGGCTCATCGACGCCGAAGACGTAGTCTACAACGCGCAGCGGCGGCGGCAACAATCGACACGCGCCTTCGCCGACGTCGCGATCGTGCTCGAGCTGGTCGTGCTGCTCGCGGTGCTGGTCCGCGTGCGCCGTCGCTTCGTCGCCCAGGCGAACGCGCTGGCCGACCAGCAGGCGCGCGCACGGGCCGTCATCGAGCACGCGCCGGACGTCCTCCTCCTCGTCGATGCCGACGGAACAGTACGCTATCACAGCCCGTCCGCCGAGGAGCTGATGGGGCTCCCGACCACGGAGATCGCCGGCGCGACAGTCATGCGCGGCGTGCACGCCGCAGACCGCAAGGCGCTCGAGCGCGCGTTCGCCGAGATGGAGGCAGAGCCCGGGCGGCCACGCTCGTTCGTCTGCCGCGTACGCCACGCCGACGGATCGCGGCGGATCGTCGAGGCGCGCGGGACGAATCTGCTGCACGACCCGGCGGTGCAAGCCATCGTGATCAATGCGCGCGACGTGACCGACCGGGTACGGGCCGAGGAGAAAGCGCACGAGGCGGAGCTGGAGATCCTGGCGCGCCTCGCCGCGGCAAGCGAAGCGCGCGACGACGACACGGGGCAGCACACCCGGCGCGTGGGTGAGCTGGCGGCGCGCATTGGCGAGGTGCTGGGGCTTCCGCTCGAGGAGGTGGATCTGATCCGCCTCGCGGCGCCGCTCCACGACGTGGGAAAGATCGGTATTCCCGACGCGATCCTCCGCAAGCCGGGCCGGCTCACGCCGGACGAATTCGCGATCATGCAGACGCACACGCTGATCGGCGCCGCCATGCTTGCCGACGGCGCGACGCGGCACATGCGGTTGGCCGAGACGATCGCGCGCAGTCACCACGAATGGTGGAACGGAAAGGGGTATCCCGACGGATTGTCGGGCGAGGCGATTCCACTCCCGGGGCGCATCGTCGCCGTGGCCGACGTGTACGACGCGCTCACCCACGCTCGGCCGTATCGTGGCGCGTGGAAGCGCGACCGGGTGATCGCCGAGCTGCGGCGCAAGACGGGGACGCACTTCGATCCGCGGCTGGTGGAGGCGTTCCTCGACGCCGTGTTGTCCGACAGCGTCCGCAAGACGGTGGAAAGCGCGGCCTGAGCCCGCGCTCACCAGCGCGGCACCGAAACGACGACGAGCGACATCGGGCACCTCGTGCTTGGCGGCGGCTCCAGCCTGCTCATCCTCGGCTTCATCGCCTCTGGCGCATTCGCGCTCGGCAGACGGTTCCGCGAGTACTCGATCGCCACGGCGATCGTGTACTTCGTCACGTGCGTCGTGACGTTCGGTTACGTGAGCCGGGTCGGCGCCGGCGCGCCGACGCCATGGCTCGGCCTCGTCGAGCGCGTGATGATCTACTCGTATCTCGCGTGGATCGCCGTGCTCGCCGCCGGGCTTCTGCGCCGCGATCGCGCCGGAGGCGGGTCGCCCCGCCGAGCTGACGGCTGACTCCGTCTGGCATCCAGGAATTCCCTCTGGCCACGTGTGCTCGTTCGCGACACCTTGAACGGAGAGCAACGAGAGGGTGCCATGGTCACGGCGAAGCTCACGGAGTTCCTCGACGCCAACGGCGTCCACTACCGCACGATCCGACACGATCCAACCTACACCGCGCACGAACTGGCTTCGACCACGCACGTCGCCGATCGCGAGATAGCGAAGGCTGTGGTCGTGAGCATCGACGGCAAAGCAGCGTTGGCCGTCGTCCCGTCACCGTCGAAGGTCGACCTCGAACGGATGCGTGACATCACCGGCGCGAAGGAAACGAGTTTGCTGACCGAACAGGAGTTCGCCGGCCGTTTTTCCGGGTGTGAGCTCGGCGCCATGCCACCGTTCGGCAACCTGTACGGCATGGACACATACGTGGACGAGAAGCTCAGCGAGGATTCGGAGATCGTCTTCAACGCGGGCACGCACGCCGAAGCGCTGCGCATGGCCTACGAGGATTTCGCGCGGTGCGTAAAGCCCAAGGTGGCGCGACTGACGCTCGGCGCGTAACGCGCTGGCGCCGTTCCCACCCCTTCACCGTTCACCGCTCCGGCGGGCGCGGATGCGTCAGCGATCAGGCGCCAGGACCAGGAAATCGACGCGGTAGTCCCAGCGCGTATACGCAATCCATTTTCCGTCCGGCGACCACGCGGGCTGCGTCTTGTCGACGGGATCGCGCGTGATCTGTCGCGCGGCGCCGCCGGCGATGGGAACTGTGAATAGTTGAAAGACCTCGTCCGACGCCGGCGCGACGAATGCGACCAACGATCCATCCGGCGACACGGCCACGCCCGAATACCGTTGCTCGCTCTTGAATTGGTGGATGCGACGAGCCTGCCCTCCCTCACGTGAGACCAGGTAGATCGCCCGCTCGCTCCTGCTCGGGCCCGCCGTCGACACTACAAGGTGCTCGCCGTCGGGCATCCACTCCGCGTGCTCGACCTCGCCCGATACTCCGTCAAAGGGGACCAGTTGGGCGGGCTGCGTCTGGCCCGACATCTGATTGACCGGGATGACGAAGAGGTGGCCGTGCATGCCTTGCGGGCCGGCCTGCTCAGTCATGAACGCGATCCACTGCCCATCACGCGACCAGCGGGGCCATCCCGTTTCGTACCCGCCCGTCGAGATCTGGCGGGGCGGCGCGGAGCGGTCTGCGGGTTCGAGCCAGATGTCGTCGGTGTGCTGTTGGTGCGAGTGAAATGCGATCCAGCGCCCGTTGGGTGACCAGCTCATCCCCTGATCCTCGGACGGCGAAGCCTGCACGACCGTCTTCACCGCCTTCGCAGGCGCTGAATTGGCGACGTCGACGATTCCCGCGTCCTGCGCGATGTCGGGATAGTGCTGGTCGTCGACGACGCGGCGCCAGTTGCCGTACGTCACACCGATCTGCGTGCTCGTCCAGTTCCACTCCGGCGTCTCCGACATGAAGCCCGTCACGGTGCGCGATCGACCGCCAGCCGACGGAATGACGTCGATCGCCGTCCAGAACGTCTGCGACTCGAACACCACGCGGCCGTCGCGCGCCACACTCGGCGCATACGTGTCGCGTGGAAGATTGGTGAGCTTCCGAGCACCGCCATCTCGCAGCGAACGGCGCCACAGATCGAGCGTGCCGCCCGCGTTGGGCGACGCGAAGTAGAGCGCGCTGCCGTCGGGCGCGAAGGCGAGCGGCCCGTACGCGTCCTCGCGCCATTCCGGACTCGGCGGGTCTCCGCAGGGCAGACTCACGCGAGGTCCGACGTCGGTGCGCATGATGCAGGCGACGTGGCGAGAGTCTGGGAGCCAGGCAAGTGAGTTGACCGCACGATCGATCGTCGTCACGCGCGCCGTTCGGCCGGCGGTGTCGATCATCCAGAGTTGCGATCGCGGTCCGGCGTAGGCCAGGCCCGCGACGGACCGGCCATCTGGCGACCAGGCCAGCACCTGGAACCGGCTTACCGGAATTCGAATGCTGTCGCCACTGGCTGAATCGGCGGGATGGCCGACGATCGGCCGCCCGTCCCAGAGCACAGAGCGCGTGTGCTTCGCGATATCGTACACGGCCCATTGCGGACCGAGGCCCGGGACCCCTTCCAGGACGGCCAATCGCCCGGCATCGGACAACCAAGCGAGTCGCAGTCGCACGTTCTCCGTCGCGCCGAGCTCGAAGGTGGTGCCGATCTGCATCGGCCGAACGTAGAGGTGTGCGTCCACCGCGTACGCCAGCCACCTGCCGTCAGGCGAGATCGCGCCGATCGGATCTCGGTAGCCCACGGGGCCGAGCTGCCGTACGCCAGTGAGGATCGTCGCGCGCGGCGTCTGCGCACGCGCCACGGACGTCGATGCGCAGGCGATCGTGGCGAACAGGATTCTGGAATTCAGAAGCCCAGCAAGAATCGCCATCACCGCCGTCCCCCTCTGCCCTCCAGCGGGGTCCGTCGAAGGCATAGCCTGCGCGTGATGGTGGATTGCAGGTGGCGGATCATCGTCTGACTCCGAATGCTCGCGGTGGGGGCTCATGCGCGCTGACGCGTGCGCCGGCGAACTCTACGAAGCGCGCGGCGATCGCGCGAAGGCCGCCGAGTATTACAGACGGTACATAGACGTGTTCAAGGACCCCGATCCGCCGATCGCGGCGCATGTCGCCCAGATTTGGGAGCGGCTTGCCCGAGTCACTGGCGAGTCCGGCGATCGACCGCGATCACCGGGACGACCGACGCCGCGCGGTTAGCCGTTCCACGCGGCCGAGCCGCTCAGCGTCCTCCCCGCCCATCCGCCGCCGGCTCTGGCGGACGCGGCAGCTTCTCGTCGCGCTGCGCCGCCTGCCACGCGAAGCTCGCCACCACTGCCGCGTTGAACTTCATGTCGTCCGGCTGGAGTCGCTCGTAGACGTCCTGGTTCGTGTGGTGCGTGACGTTGCCGTAGTCGAGCGGATCCTGGATGAACTGAAACCCCGGCAGCCCAACGCCGATGAACGACAGGTGGTCCGTGCCGCCTGTATTGTCGATCGTGAGCGTCTTCATACCCATATCCTTGAATGGCCCCATCCACGCGTCGAAGATCGGACGCTCGGCGTCGATTCCCTGGAGGTAGACACCGCGAATCTTGCCGCTGCCGTTGTCGACGTTGAAGTAGGCGGCGAGCTTGCTCTGCTCGGCGGTCGGATGGAGCCCGCTGGAATCGCGCGTGCCGAAGTGCTGCGCGACGTACGCGCGCGACCCGAGCAACCCTTGCTCCTCCCCCGTCCAGAGCGCGATGCGGATCGTGCGCTTGGGCTTGAGGTCGAGCGCGCGAAGCAATCGCATCGCCTCGAGCATCACGCCGGAGCCCGCGCCGTTGTCGGTGGCGCCCGTGCCGGAATGCCACGAGTCGAAGTGCGCCCCGATCATCACGACTTCGTCCTTGAGACGCGGATCGGTGCCCGGAATCTCGCCGATGACGTTGAACGACGACGTATTCTGCGGGAAGAACGTGTTCTGCATGTCGAGCGCGAGCGTCACCGGGACCTTCTTCTCGAGCATGCGGGCGATCCTGCCGTACGACTCCTGGGAGACGTGCACCGTGGGCACGCGCGGCGCACCCGTCGCGCGCGACGCACCGTTGTTGGTCCCGACGTCGCCCCCGACGTGGGATACGTCGCCGAGCAGAATGCCGGCGACGCCTTGCGTCTCGAGCCAACGGAGCGTGGTCGTGTCGCCCACGTTGAGTCCACCGCGCCCAAAGAATCCGCCGCGACCGCCGCGTCCTGCGGCCGCTGCGGCCGCCGAGTCGCGCGCGAACTGTTGCTGGCAGATGGGCGAGCGAGTGGGCGCCGGAGGGCCGCCGCGTCCACCGCCACGTCCGCCGCGACCACCGCCCGGTTGCGCGGCCGCCATCACGGCGAGCGCGGAATCAGTCAATCGTCGCGCGGTCGGCTCGAAAGCGTTCACCGGCCGATTGAGCGGCGGCGCTGTGAGCACGAACGCGCCCTTGAGTTTTCCCTCATACTGCGCGCGCAGCTCGTCGGAGCAGCCGGCCTCCACGAGCGCGGCGGGCCCGGTCACTGTGCCTTTGGTGCTCGCCGACCACGCTTGCGGAACCGCCTCGACGATGAATGGCATCGGCGACGTCGCCATGAGCGAGAAGCGCTCGTTCTGCCAGCCGAGGCCCGGCGGATTGTTCCAGCGTTCTTCGTGGACGTTGGTCAGGCCCCACTTTTTCATTTCACTCATCGCCCAGTCGCCGGCGCGCGTCAGGTTCGGCGACCACGTGAGGCGCGGGCCGTAGACGTCGGAGAGCCAGCTCATGATGTCCATGACCTGGGAGCGGTTCATCTCCTCGGACTTGATGCGGTCGATCGTGGCGACGTCGACGGGTTCTTGGGCGCGGAGCGACGGTGTGATCGTGGCAAGAACAGCCACGACCGCGATGGATAGAAGCGCGGTCGCGCGAAGCAGCGGCGTGCGCGCGGTGGCGAATGGCAGGTGGCGGATCATGTGGTGACTCCCGAACTCTCGCGGTGGGTAGTCGTGCGCCGTGATGAGCCGTGATGCGGTTCGATACGGCGAATGTGGTGCGATTCGATACGGTGAATATATCTCGCGGCGCGGCGATGCAAGGAAGACACAGGAGCAATGCGGTCCTGCCCAGTGGGGAGCAGGCAAGTCGGAGCACATGGATCATCGACGCTGAGCACGCGATGCGAACCTTACCGATGAAATGTCTCGATCGTCTTCTTCAATATGAAGAACCTCATTGTAGCGATCGGCGCGATCTCGGTGGCGGCTGGTCTCCTTCCCGCACAGCGTGCGCGCCATGTGAGCGTGGTATGGCCAGAGCGGCTGGCGGTAGGAATGCGGCAAGGTACGCAGCTTCCACCTTTGATGGTCGAAGCAACGAAGACCGGGTGGGTGACGATTTCATTCTTTTCGACGCGGCCGGACGAAGGACTGAATCTGCCGGCCTCGCGGATGATCGCCCAAGCCCGTGACGTGAAGCTATGGGTCGCGCGGTCGCGCCGGTTGTTGGAGACGCCGGATTCGGCCACCAGCCCGGGGTCGACGTCACTCGGCAACGGCGCGTACCAGCTCGAGATTCAACGACCTCGCTATCGACCGCAGTCGCCGCTCTTCAGCTGGCGCGCCTGTGGCCCTGGATATGGGACGGCTGGCCCTGCGACGGCCGAGCTGCTCGACTTTCTCGCGCTGCTCGACAGCGCCGCGACGATGGCCGGCGAAGGAGAGGGCCGGCCGCCAACGCTGTCGCGGCCATACTATGCCAGCGAGGTAAGTTGTTCCGCCCGTGCCAGCGCTGACAACGTCCGGCCTGGCGCGCCGCTCCGCGCCTCTGCGCCCGAGATCGCCGCGCAATTCGTTGTCGACACGAGCGGTCTCGTCGAGCTTCTCTCGATTCGATTTCTCGCCGCGACGAGCCCAGTGCTCGCCAATGCGGCGCGCGCCGCGATCCGGAACTGGCACTTTCAGCCGGCGGAGATCGACGGCACGCCGGTCCGCCAGCTCGTGCAGACCACCGTGCCGTTTGCAGCGAGACCGCTTGGCAGGTTCGCGGACGGTTCACAGATTGGCGCGGAGGGGACTGCCGACGGCTGGGTACACGTGTTCCGTGTGAGCGGCGTGAACGGCGAACTGTTGCAACAGTGGTTCGACCCCGACTCCATCGATGCGTGGCTCGCACGAGTGTGGCGGCGAGATCCTCGCGCGAACGAACCTCCAGTCGATACTGCCGTGCTGCTCCAGGGTCATTTCCCCATCGGCCCTCGAAGCGGTGTCTCGATCACCGGCTCGGTGATGAGGAACCCCGACCACTCGCTCGAGATGATCGCTGGATTCAACGGATGCGCGGGCGCGTTCAACGAGGGCGGACAGCGCGTGGGCCAGGGAGAGATCTTCGCGGACGCCGCTCGTCAAGCGCGCGCCGGACACCAGCCGCCGATCGATCCAACAGGCCGGCTTTACGACGCCCGTAACGTGGCGTGTCCGGCGTGGCTGCCGTGGACCCGTTCGAGAATTTCTGGATTCGAGCGCGTCTGGCGCTATCCGGTCGCGCCGTATCCAGCATCGATGCGACCGACGAATGCCCGAGCCGACGTCCTCGTGTCCTTCGTCGTCGATACGTCGGGTGCAGCGGAGCCAAACAGCATCGTCGTGATGGGGGGCTCGGACCCGCGCGCGGCTGCCGCGGTGCCTACGGCGCTCGCGGAGCTGCGCTATAGGCCGGCAACTCGGAGCGGGTACAAGGTCCGCCAGCGCGTCATTCAGACGCTCCGTTTCGAGCCGCCGCCGGTGTGTCTCGACCTGAAGGCAGGTCCGGCATGCCCGCGTCGGTACAGCCCGAACTGACGGCTCGACGCTCGGCGCCCCGACGCCGCTTCAACGCTGTGGTTCACTCGCGTACAAATCTCCCGCGAGGTACTTGAACCCGCTGTCCACCGCCACGGTGACGACGGTGTGCCCCGCCCCGATCTCCTTCGCGAGCGCGATCGCCCCTGCGACATTGAGTCCCGTCGACGTGCCGGCGAAAATTCCCTCGCGCTGCGCGAGGAGCCACGCCATGCGGCGCCCCTCCGCCTCGTCGACGCGCCGCGTCTCGCTCACGAGCGATCGGTCGAACTGCGGTGGGACGAAGCCTGGGGCGACGCCCTCGACGCCGTGCTTCCCCGGCGTTTCACCGGAGAGCACGGCCGAAGTCGACGGCTCGAAGGCGACGATCCGAACACGAGGCGCACCACGCTTGAGGGCGCGCGATGCGCCCATGAGCATTCCCGCGGTGCCGACGGCGGCGCAGAAGGTGTGGATGTCGCCGTCGACCTGGCGCAGCACCTCCTCACCGAGGGGCTCGTAGCCCGCCACCATATCCGGATTGCGCATCTGGTCCGTGGCGTAGCTCCGGCCTTCGGCGGCGATCTCCCGCGCGCGATCCATCATCCGCGGCACGAGGTCGGGCGTCAGCTTGCCGCCGTCGCTCTTCATCACGTCGAGCTTGGCGCCGAAGATCTCCATCGCCCGGCGCTTCTCCATTGCCACGGCGTCGTTGGTCACGATCCGGCATGGATAGCCCTTCACGGCGCACACGAATGCGAGCGAGATGCCGGTACTGCCGCCCGTGTACTCGACGACCGTCATCCCTTTCTTGAGCGTACCGCGCTCTTCGGCGCGCTCGATCATCGAGAGGGCCATGCGGTCTTTGTACGAGCCGGTGGGGCTCAGGTACTCGAGCTTCACGAGTACGCGCGCGGCGCCGTCAGGAACGATGTGGGTGAGCTCGACCAGCGGCGTGTTGCCGACTGCGCCGAGTGTGGAAGGGGTGGACGGGTGCAAGAGGTGCCTCGGAGGCGACTGTGGTGATCGGAGCAGCGCGGCCGACCGCAGAATTCGAACTCCAAAATGTACTGCTACTCCGCAATCGTCCTGCACAATCGCTACGGACAACGCGCCGTCCTAGCCAAACTCGCGCGCACACGCGAGGTTTGCGCTTGTCACCCCCCGCCTCACGCAAGCAGCCCTCCGCGATGACGCTTCACGAGCAGCTTCAGTCCGTCCTCGGCGCCACCTACACCGTCGAGCGCGAGTTGGGCGGCGGCGGTATGTCGCGCGTGTTCGTCGCCACCGAGACGGCACTCGGCCGCAGCGTCGTGATCAAAGTCGTCGCGCCCGGACTCCTCGAGGGCATCTCGGCCGATCGCTTCACGCGCGAGGTGCGACTGGCGGCGCGACTGCAGCAGGCGAACATCGTCCCGCTGCTCAGCGCCGGCGAGGCGAACGGCCTGCCCTACTATACGATGCCGTTCGTGGACGGGCTGTCGCTGCGCGCACGACTCGCCAGCGGCCCGCCGCTGTCCCTTCCGGAAGCAGTCCATGTGCTGCGCGACGTCGCCAAGGCACTCGCATACGCGCACGCACAGGGCGTGGTCCATCGCGACATCAAGCCGGAGAACGTGCTGCTCTCCGGTGGCACGGCCATGGTGACCGACTTCGGCATCGCAAAAGCCCTCAGCGCCTCGCGCACCCAGGGCGACAGCGACGAACCGCTCGGCATCACCTCTACGGAGCTGACCGCCGCGGGCAGTTCGCTCGGCACGCCAGCATACATGTCGCCCGAGCAAGCCGTCGGCTCGAGGGTGGACTTCCGCGCCGATCTCTACGCGTGGGGCATCATGGCCTACGAGCTGCTCGCCCACGCGCATCCGTTCGCGGGCCGCGCGACGATGCAGCAGCTCATCGCGGCGCAGATCGCCGAGTCGCCGACGCCGCTCGCGAAGAAGAACCCTGCCGTTCCCCCGGCACTGTCCGCGCTCGTGATGCAGTGCCTGGAGAAGGATCCGGCGAGTCGCCCGGCCTCGGCCAACGAACTGCTCGCGGCGCTCGACGCGGCGGCCACGCCGGATTCGTCGGGAGCTGCGCGCTCGGCGACACCGCATGCGAGCGGAAAGCGGCGGATCACTTTGATCGGCGCCGGCATCGCGCTGCTCGCGATCATCGGCCTGGTGATCGCGATGTCGCGACATCGGGCCCCGCGTGGTTCACCCGGTGCCGAGTCGTCGCGCGTTGCCGATCGTTCGATCGCGGTGCTTCCGCTCACGAACCTGAGCGGCGACAAGGCTGACGACTACTTCGGGATCGGATTGGCCGAGGAGATGACGCGCGCCATCTCGAAAACGGGCGTGCGAGTAATCGGCCGGGTGAGCGCGAGCGCGCTGCTCGCCAAAGGTCTCGACGAGCAAGCGATCGCCAAGGAGCTCGGCGTCGGATCACTCCTCACCGGAAGCGTGCAGCACGCGGGGAATCAGGTACGCATCAACGTCTCGCTGTTGTCCGCCGCCGATGGCGCCGTGCGGTGGACCGAGCGCTACGACCGGCCACTCACGAACGTGTTTGCGGTACAGGACGAGATCGCGCGTGCGGTGGCCGAGAACCTGCTCGGGTCCATTGGAGAACGTGCGTCGGCTGGGGCCGCGCGCATCGAGACCGCGGACCCGCAGGCCTACTCGCTCTTCCTCCAGGGACAAGTTCTCTTCGGTCGTCGAACCGCCCAGACTGTTCAGCAGTCGATCAGCCTATTCGAGCAGGCGGTGGCACGCGACCCGAAGTACGCGCGCGCGCAGGCGGGACTGGCGCTCGCCCTCGCCGTGCTGCCGAGCTATGTGCAAGGGAACGTCGAGGCTGACGCGGCCCGCACGACAGCGGCGGCGCGGCGCGCCATCGCGCTCGACTCCACGATCGCCGAGTCATACACCGCCCTCGCTTACACCGATCTTTTGCTCGGTGACAACCGGGACGCTGATGAGCAATTTCGAAAGTCGCTCGCGCTCGACTCGACCGTGGCGACCACGTGGGGCTGGTACGGTCTGCTGGCGAACGGGCTCGGCAACTTCTCCGAAGCGCATCGGCGCATTCGGCGCGGGCGCGAGCTGGAGCCGGCGTCGCTCATCGCGCGCACGTGGGACACGCAGGTGTACATCGTCGAGCGGAACTACCGCGCCGCTGATTCGCTGGCGTCGGAGACGATTCGAATAGACTCGACCTTCGCGCTGATCTGGCTGGCGAAAGCCGAGGCGCGCCTGTTCGAGGGACAGGGTGACGAGGCGGTCGCCATTCTCGAGCGGCGGGTCGCCGAGCTGCCGCCGCATCAGCCGAGCGATACGCACTCGATCCTGGCGTACGCGTACGCGCGCGCCGGGATGACAGCGAAAGCGCGGGCGCTGCTCGAGTCGCAGCGGGTCGACAACGGCGGGCGGCTTCCGGCGACCGGGATGCTTGCGGCGACGCTCGAGGAGCTGGGCGATCATGAGGCAGCGATCGCGCTGCTGGCGGAGGCCGTGCGGGCGCACGATGCGTGGTTGCTGCAGTATGCGCGTGCGGAGCGGTACGACAAGTTGCGGCGTGATCCGCGTGGAGCGGCGTTGTTGGGGACGGTGGGGACGATGTGAGAGGTTCTCGGTCGCATGACCACCGGCGCCACCAAAGCCTTTGTGACCTGACCGGGCGCAAAGCGGGCGGCATGGACTGCGGGGCGAGCCGACGTTGTGGTCGTGGGGTTTGGCGGACAGCGGCCGGCGCCGAGTGGTGAGGCGGCGGCGTAGGGTGTGATGGAGCAGTAAGCGTGGGTCGTCGGGGGCCGGCATGTTTCTCGACGTTCGGGCGGCGCCGAGGGGCATGCCGGCTTTGTTCGTAGGTGCGGGCGCGTCGCTGACGCGATCGCCGATGGACCCGCTCTATGCCACGGCCGCCGCGAACTTCTGAAAGAGATCGCCCGGAAGTGAATGCACGAGCCGCCACGTGATTGCCATCGGCGTCTCGCCAACGTGACTCACGTACGTTGCCGGCCCGAGAAACACAAACGCGCGTTCGTCGGTGTTCAACCGCGCAAAGAGTAGTATGTGATCACCAGTGGACGCGTGCCGCTGGAATCGGCGGCCGGTGGGGCTCTCTGCCCGCGTCGTCGACTGGCTCTCCCAGTGAATCAGCTCGCGGCTGATCGCATAATCTCGGTACCGCGTCGTCGGTGAGAATTGGCCCGAGGTCTTGTCGAGCGTGAACGCGAGGAAGTCGGCGCGCAGTTCATGATCGTGGAACAGCCCTTCGCGCCAGGGGCGCACGCGCACGCGATCGGTGTCCCGCGCAGCAGCCGCCGCGGCGAGCATCTCGAGACGCGTGTACCGCGAGTGGATCGTGAGCGGCAGATCGGGAGGCTCCGCGAGCGGAATGGGCAGATGCTCGAGGCGTTGGACGAGGATATCGAGCAGCTCGACCAACTCCCGTCGCACCTCCGCATGAGTCCAGAGCAAGTCGGCTCCCGCGGCCAGCGTCATCGCCAGGCCGGGTTGGTCGATGACCTGGACGAGCAGCATGTGAAGCAGGATCCGTTCTCTGCGCGACAGCGTGTTCGCATCGGGTGGAGAATCACCGCGCAGCCACCCAGCCCAGGTGGTCAACCGTTCGGCGTCGTCCACGTGCAGCAGCCGACCGACCGCGCGGCGAATGTCCGTTTCACCGGCCCCGGTGGTCGTCACGGACAGCCCTGCGCTCTCTCGCAGGTCGGACCAGCAGTGGTGACCCGCGTATATGTCGTCGAGCTCGAGGCCCGTCTGCTCGAGGAACTCGGCGAGCGTAATGTCCGGCCGCGCTGTTGCGAGGCTGCGCAGCTCATTCACTTTCTCATTCCACCGCGAGGGGACCGCGTAGCGGATGCTGCTGAGCACGCGCTCCGTCGCCACACGGTCCAGCTGCATGCTGCAACCTGAGGGCAGGAACGGAAAACCCTCCCTGACGTGCTTCTCTAAGTCCGACCGGCTGCCGCCCAAGAGCGCGCGGAATCGGCGATCGTACCGGAACTCTTTGCGGTGTTGGCCGACGAAGTCCAACACCGTGCACAGCGCTTTTCCCGGCGCCTTTCGCAAGCCACGGCCCAACTGCTGGAGAAAGAGCAATGGGCTCTCCGTGGGCCGCAGCATCATGAGCGAGTTCACCGCGGGTACGTCCACGCCCTCATTGAACAAGTCCACGGAGAACACGACGCTCAGCCGGCCCGCCTCCAGGTCGGTGAGCGCGCGGACTCGCTTGTCGTCGCGGGTGTCCGCCGACACCGCCACCGAGGGGACGCCACACTCGCTGAACACGCGCGCCATGTATCGCGCGTGGTCCACGCTGACGCAGAAACCGAGTGCGCGAGTCGCGCCGACGCCGCCCAAGCGCTCGCGGAAGTGCTGGACGACCATGCGCGCCCAGGCGTCGGTGGACGTGATCGCATCGGTCAAACCGGCGACGTCGTAGCCCGTGCCGCGACGCCACGGGATTTCGCGCAGGTCGAGGTTGTCGGCCACGCCAAAGTACGAGAACGGCACGAGCCGGTGCTGCTCGATTGCGTCCCACAACCGGAGCTCGGCGGCGATCCGGTTGTCGAACCAGTGAAGGATCGGCAAACCGTCGCTGCGTTCCGGGGTCGCCGTGAGCCCGAGCAGCTCGATCGGCTCGAGGTGCGTGAGCAATCTCTCGTACGATGCGGCCGCCGCGTGATGGAATTCGTCGACGATGACGACGTCGAAGTGCCGCGGCTCGATCGCCTCGACGCCGCTCGCGTTGAGCGACTGGATCGATGCGAAGACGTGCTCGAACGCGGTCGGCCGGTCGCCTCCAACCCAGAGTTCGCCGAAGTTCCCGTCGCGGAGCGCGTGCGCGAACGTCGCTCGGCTCTGCGCGAGAATTTCCTCTCGATGTGCAACGAACAACAGGCGCGCCCGGCCAAGCCGAGTCTTGAGACGCGCGTAGTCTACCGCAGCCATCACCGTCTTGCCGGTGCCGGTGGCGGCGGCGAGAAGGTTCCGGTGGTGCCCCAGCTCCCGCGAGAGCTCGATCTGCTCGAGCAGGCGCTCCTGGAACGGTTCGAGCCGGATCTCGACGGGGCTGAGCGCGAGACTCGGCTGTTGCTCGCCACGCGCGCGCGTCTCCATGAATCGGATCGGCTCGTACTCCTCGAAATCGGCCTGTTGCCAGTAGCTCTCGAAGACGGCGCCGATCTTCTCGATCACGGCCCGGTTCCGGGCGCCCGAGACGCGGACGTTCCATTCCAGGCCGGTCACCTGCGCCGAGTGCGTCAAGTTGGAGGAGCCGACGTACGCGGTGGAATATCCCGAGTCCCGAAGGAAGAGCCACGCTTTCGCGTGCAACCTGGTGCTGCTCGTGTCGTAGGACACGCGGACCTGCGCACCGAGGTTGAGCAGCGCCTCGATCGCTTGGGGCTCGGTCGTGCCGGTGTAGGCGGTCGTGAGCACACGCAGCGGCTTGCCGCGCTCCACGTGCCGGCGAAGTGCGTCGATGAGCGGATTGATGCCGGTCCGCCGAATGAAGGCCATCACGACGTCGATGCGGTCCGCCGACCCGATCTCCGCCTGAATCTGATGTCCGACGCGTGGCTCCCCTGGCGCGTTGGTGAGCAGCGTGGTATCGAGGAGCGGTATGAGCGGCCGCGGGATCGGCGCGGCGGTTCCGTCTGGCTGCTGTTCGCGAATTGCGTGGAGCACCTTCGCGGGACTGGCCAGTTGCAGCCCTGCGAGCTCCGGCTCGCTGACACGCTCGGCGATTACGTCGATCAAACGTCGCGCCAGATCGACTCCCTCGGCCGCACGCGTGTCGTCCGGCGCATCCTCGATGACGCGTTCCAGCACCTGTGCGACGTGCCACGCGATGCGATCCGCCGCCTCGGCGTTCCGCAGATCGTCCAGCTCGGCCGATTCGGGGCACTCGAGATCTCGCAGCTGTCTCTCGAGCAGCTGCGTTACAAGAACCTCGTACAAGCCTCGGGCGAGTGAGGACATGCCGAGATTGATATTACGAGATGCGGTGGTCGGTGTCAGGAGCCGATTGGAGAAAATCGACGAACAGCCGGTCACTTGGCGCGAGGGGGAATGCCGGCAGCTCCTCGAGCGACAGCCATTTCAGATCCGAGTGCTCGAGGCAGACCGGCTCTCCCTCGATGGTCGTGGGAACGAACTCGATCAGGAACTCGGACCCCGGATCGACGACCGAGAACACCGGTGCAGCCACGGCTGGGACGTTGACGCCCAGCTCTTCAGTCAATTCGCGTCTCGCGGCGTCGAGGAGTGTTTCGCCGGGCTCCAGCTTGCCGCCTGGAAACTCCCATAAGCCGCCGTGACGTTTGTGCGCCGGGCGTTGGCAGACGAGGTAGGTGCCGCGGCGCTGGACAACGGCTGCAAGCACCCTGGTCGTCATCCTCGCACGTGCGCCGAAATCGTGGAGGGAGGCAGCGGGTGTTGTCTACGGTTCAGCGGCGTTGGTGGCAAGCGTCGTCGCAGGCGTTCACAGCGTAATCGCAGCACTCGCACCGGTGGTACGGGGAGTCGATGCGGTAGCGCTCAACCAGCGGTGGCTCCAGCTTGCGGGTTCTCGCGGGATGAGAGGGCATCAAGCGTCTGGTCAGCCGCTGAACACCGAGTGGCTAGGCGGCAAATGGCGTGGCGAAGAGCACATACGGCCTAGCGCCGATCCGCACGGTCGTCCACGGATCGCCGGCACCAGTCGCGGTGGAGAGCAGATCCAGGGTCGCATCTGTCTCGTCCGTCGTGCCACGTTGCTCACCATCTCCAGTCGTCGTCGCAATGGCTTCCAAATGCATCGAGCACCCGTTGATCTCGATCACCGCATGCAGAATCGCGCCAGCGTCGCTCTCGGAGCCAGCCGCCCGCCAGTCTTGGAACGGAATGGTGATCGAACTCGTCATCAGCTCCTCGCCACCGTAATGAAGAATCGTCCGAGTCCGTTCACCCACACTCACTAAACCCACACACATGACACTTCACACACCCTTCCGCATACTCCATCTGTGACCCGCAGTCCGGACACGTCCCAATGAACGTCTCCGCCGAGTGTTGCAGCCCAAGCTGCAACTCCATCTCATTCGCGCCGCTCTGCGCCCGCAGCAACGAAGCCGGCACCTGATGCGTCATCGACTCCGTCATCTCGCTCGGCGGCACCGCCGTGCCCCCAGTCGGCGGCGTGGGCGGCATCAGTTCCTGCTGCACGCCGGTCACCCGATCCCGATGCCACTCCTCGATCGCGATGCCGATCGCATCCGGCACGGACAACACCTTGTTCGGTCCGAGTCC
>DATISA010000053.1:0-26858 GCA_035469245.1 Gemmatimonadaceae bacterium | reverse complement strand
CGGACGGTCGGCGCGATCGCCGACAGCGCCGGGCAATGGCGCCTCTGCGGCGTGCCGCGTGAGCGCGAGGTGATCGTCCGCGTCGCGACGGACTCGGGGTCGGACCGGCAGCGAGCGCGCCTCGAGGCGGATCAGGATTTCACCTCGCTCGACCTCGTGCTGCATCGCGAGGTCGCCGCGCTCAATCGCGAAGCAAAGACGGCGCTCGGCGAGAATGCGCCGCGCACGGCGCTGGTCGAGATTGCCGTCTCAGAGCTCGGCGGCGGACCTTTGTCGAATGCGACGGTTGACGTCGTGACGCGGGGCCGAACGCGCAGCGTCGTCACAGGACCAACCGGCCGCGCGCTCATTCCCGAAGTGTTGCCCGGGCAGTTGGTGGTACGCGCGCGGCACGTCGGCTATGCGCCCGGGCAGTTCGCGGTCACCGTCGAGCCGGGCCGGAACACGGTGCCGATCGTCCTCGGTCACAACGTACCGCCCACGTTGGACACCGTACGCGTGATCGGGAATCAGCGACTCGTTGGCCTACGACGGAACGACGAGTTCGACACGCGTCGCATCAATCACCAGGCGACGGTCAGCATCACACGGGAGGACATCGTCAAGCGCAATCCGGTCAGCCTTTGGCAGATGCTGACCGGCGTGCCGTCGATCATCGTCGTGGACAGCAATGCGGTGACCGTGCGATCGACACGATCGGACGCCATCACTCCGGACTTGAAGCGAGTTCCCTGTTACTTATCGATCATGGTCGACGGGCTGATTCGCAATCCCGACGGGTCGCCATTCGACCTGCGCGCCTTACCGGCGCCCGATGAAGTCCACGGGATCGAGGTGTTTGCCGGCGCGTCGAGCATCCCACTGCAGTACGGCGGTACCGGGACGGGGAAGTGGTGCGGAATGATCGCGATCTGGAGTCGATGAGTCCGACCGCCGAGTCCGCGACGGCTCACGGCTGCCGGTAGACCGTTCCGTTCTTCATCACGAACGCGACCTGGCTGAGTGCGGCGATGTCCTTCGTGGGATCGCCTCTGACGGCGATGACGTCGGCGAGCAGCCCCGGCTTCACCGCGCCGATGCGATCCTCCCAGTGCAGCATCCTGGCATCATTCACCGTCGCGGCGCGGAGCGCCTGCAGCGGCGTGAGACCGTTTGCCACGAGGCCCTCGATCTCATGCGCGTTGTCGCCGTGTGCGAGGGGGCCGGAGTCCGCACCGTTGCAGATCGTGACGCCCGCCGCGAGCGCGTAACCGAGCACGGTCTTCTTGTTTCGACCGCCCACCGACACTGTCGGCACGTAGCACACCTTCTTCTCGGCCATGAGCTTGAACACCTCGGGCGTTCCGCCATCGCCGTGCTCGATCGTCGCCACGCCGGCAAGCACCGCGCGCCGCATTCCTTCGGCGGTGGTCGCGTGCGCGGCCACCGATCGCCCCGAGCTGCTGGCTACGGCGACGATGACGTTCATCTCCTCCTGCGTGAACCCCGGCATCGCCTCGCCGTTCGGGCCCCAGCGATAGTCCGCGTAGAACTTGATCCAGTCGGCGCCGTGCTTGATCTGCTCGCGCACGACGCGCGATACATCATCTGGGCCGCTGGCTTCCTGGGCGCCCTGCGGAATGTCGTCGGCGTATTCGGCGGCGAATCCCTTGGGCGCGTACTCGCCGATGCTGACGATCGCCTTCGTCACCACCTGCATGCGCGGGCCCGGGACGATTCCCTGATCGATCGCCTGCTTGAGCCCCACGTCCGCGTAGCCGGCGCCTTCCGTGCCAAGGTCTCGCACGGTCGTGAATCCCGCCATCAGCGTCGCGCGCGCATGATTCACCGCGCGTGCCACGCGCAGCGCTTCGGACTCGTGCAGCACCTGGTCGTTCCACGACGTCTCGTTGTACGGGTGCAGCAGGAGGTGCGAGTGACCTTCGATGAGACCTGGCATCAGCGTAGTGCCGGGGAGGGAAATGGTCGTCGCATCGGCCGGAACGCTGACCTGCGCGCGAGGGCCCACGGCTTCGATCTTGTCGCCGCGCACGAGCACGACCCATCCATCGTGCGGCGCGTCGTCGATCGCGTTCCACACCCGGTCGGCGACGAGAAGCATTGGCGGGCCGGCCGGCGTGGTCGTGGCGCCACGCCCACCGCCACGCCCCTGCGCCAGAGCCGTATTGGACGAGAATGCCGCGGCGACCAGGATGAGAGAAGTCTTACGCATGCTTGTGGTGAGAGTGAGAGTGTTCAGGACGACGCCTGCGAGTCGCGCTCGACGGGCAGTCCGGCCTCCGTCCACGCGCGATAGCCGCCAGTGACGTTGGCGACATTCGTAAATCCCTCCTTCTGCAACAGGCTCGCCGCGATGGACGCGCGCGTCGCGCCCTGACAGTGCAACGCGATCGGGAGGTCGCGCGGCAAGTCCCGCGTCTCCTCGACGAGATCGCCGAGGTAGATGTGGCGCGCGCCCGGCACGTGGCCCTCGCCCCACTCCGTCGCACGCCGTACGTCGATGACCGTCCGTTCGTGGCTCGCGAGCGTCGGCGGCGCGACCTGCTGCACCCGCTCGAGCGGCCCCACCTCGACCTCCCAGGTGTGACGAACCGTCTCGCCGGACCAGCCAGCCACGCGATCGAGACCGATCAGCGCGAGCAGGCGCTGCGCCCCGCGGAGGCGCCGGGCGTCGTCGGCCAGCAGCAGAATGTCGCGTTGATCGTCGACCAGCGTCCCCGTCCACGTCGCGAAGGAGTCGCCCATCGGGATGCTCAGCGTGCCCGGAATGTGGCCGGCGGCGAACTCCACGCTCGGCCGCACGTCGATCACAGCGACGCCCGTGCTGAGCGCGCGCCTCACGCCGGGAACGTGAATTTCGGGAAGCGAGTCCATCTCGGGCCACGGATCCGGGCCGGCGCGATTCACGGTTTTCATACGCGCGAAATACGTCGGCGGCTCCGGCTGCCCGGCCAACACCGCGCGGACAAACTCATCCTCATTAGCGATCTGGAAGGCCCAATTCGCGAGTCGCTCGAAGCCAAGCGTCGTCGACGGGAGCATGCCCAGTGCTTTGCCACACGCCGAGCCGGCGCCGTGCCCGGGCCAGATCTGGAGGTAGTCGGGGAGATCGCCGAGCGCGCGGAGCGACCGAAACAGGTCGCGCGCCATGGAGATCATCGTTCCCTCGACGTGTGCGGCGCGCTCGAGGAGATCCGGCCGGCCAACGTCGCCCACGAACAGGAAGTCGCCGGTGAGCATGCCGACCGGCCGGTCGTTCATCGTCGTGTCGGTCACGAGAAAACATTGATGCTCGGGAGTGTGGCCCGGTGTGTGGCGCACGTCGAAGCGAAGCGTCCCGACGTCGAACCGATTGCCGTGGTGCAGCAGCTTGGCGCCTTCCGCTGCAGCGAAACGATACTGCCACTCCGGGCCGCCGTCGCCGGAGAGCATCAGATGTGCGCCGGTGCGGCGCGCCAGCTCGCGGGCGCCGGAGACGAAGTCGGCGTGGATGTGCGTCTCCGTCACGTCGGTGATGTCCACGCCCTCTTCGTCAGCCACGTCGATGTAGCGGCCGACGTCGCGATTCGGATCGATCACGATGGCGCGCCCGGTCTGCTCGCAGGCCAGGAGATAGGACGCCTGGGCGAGGTCGTCTTCGTAGATCCGTTTCAGCAGCATTGTTGAACACTGCCTTGCCGGACGCGGCTGCGCAACGCGAGATTCAGCGATGCGTCTTCTCGTCGTCGCGAGCGCCATGCTCGCGCTGTCTGCCGCTGTGCGGCGCGCCGGCGCGCAAACGGTGGAGACGCCCATCGCGTTCGACAGCGCGCAGCGAGTAACCGCCGTAACGCCGGCGCTCGCCGAGCGGCTGCATCTCGTACCGCCAGTCTGGCCCGTCGTGGGCGACTACCGTGAGGCACGGCTCTATCGCGCGTCGCCCGACGGCGGATTCGTGCTCGTTGCCGCGCGCGCGAGCGGCGCGTTCGCGCGCTTCGCGCTGCAGCCGGATCAAGTCTCCGCGCTTCGCGTGGCGATCGACGCCGCAGTGATCGCCACGGGCCACCCGGCCGCCGATCTCGTTCCGGACATCTCCGAGCCCGTGGGAAACGGTTTCGCGCGACATCTCACGGTGCTCTCGGCGCTCGCCTACGGTCCACTGGCGGCGTCGCTGTCGGACGACCCGAAAGCCGCGGGCGCGCTGTACCTCGTCACGACCGGCGGCACGTTCTTCATCTCATACGACGCGGCGCAGTCGGGCCACATCACGCGTGCCCAGAGCGATCTCGCCTCGAACCTCGGGCTTGCCGCGGGGCTTGGCGGGTGGGGCCTCGGCTTCGCCGCGGCGGGCAACTCCGATAAAGGCGTACGAGGCGCAGCCCTTGGATCGGCTCTCGTCGGCACGATCGCCGGCGCGTCGCTCGGCCGAACGATGACCGATGCCGAAGCGCACGGCGCGACCGTCGGAATCGAGATGGCGGCCGCGGCGACGTGGGCTGTGGCGAGCGCGGCTGGCGCCAGCGATCGCGCGACGGCGGGGATAGTCGCCGGGAGCGAGCTCGTTGGCTTTCCACTCGGCGTCGCGTATCCACGTCGCGCGTCCTACCGTGTAACCGCGGGCGACCTGAACGCCGTGCAGACCGCGGGACTGGTGGGCGTTCTCTATGGCGCGGCGATAGGCGGTCGCTCCGGCGCCAGCTCACGGCAGCTCGGGATCGCGCTCGGATCGAGTTACGTGGCCGGCGCACTCGTCGGCGATCTGGCGATCGCGCGACCGCTCGATCTTTCGACCTCCGAGGCGAATATCGGCACGGTGGGCGCGCTCGCCGGTTCGCTGATCGGGCTGGCCATTCCGGTGCTCGCCGAATCGGACGACAACGCGCTCGTGTTCGGCGCCGCGGCCGTCGGGGCGACACTCGGACTTTCCGCGGCGTTGGCGATTGCCAATCCATCGCGTGGCAGATCGTCGCGTCTTGGACGCGCCGCAAACCCCGGGCGGGAGCCAGGCGTGCGCGTCACCGTGGCGACTCCGGCCATTCTCGGAATGATGTGGCGCCGACCGGGCGCGTACTCGCTGGTCCGCCTGTCGTTTTAGACTCCGTTCACGGCCGATGTGCGTCTCACCGCGCAGCGTCGCGCAACGTAGGCGCGTCGCCTCCCGTAACCCTACATCGGCCCACCGCATCATCGGCTTCGCCGATTCCCGCCCTTCTACAGACACGTCTCAATGCACACGAAACGGTTTGGCATCCTGCTGGTTCTCGCTGCCGCGACTCCGGTCGTTGCCCAGAGCTCGAAGAAGGTTCTCACACAGGCCGACTGGGACATCTGGAAATCGATCAACGCTCCCGCACTTTCGAGCGACGGCAAATGGGCCGTCTACACGCTCGTTCCGCAGGTTGGAGACGGCGAGCTGGTGATCCGGTCGACGAGCGGCTCGACCGAGTATCGCGTGCCCCGTGGATACATCGGCCGCCCCAACAATACGCCCGGCGGTTTGCGCGGCCCCGCCGGTGGCACCGGTGAGGGGGATCCGGTGGGACCTGCAGTCGCGCCGGCGCAGATCACGGCCGACAGCAGATACGTGCTGGCATCCACACAGCCGCCGCGGGCGGAAGTCGAGCGCGCGGGACGCGGACGTGGCGCCGCGGCGACGAACCGTCAATCGCTCGCCATCGTCAGCCTGGCGGACGGCAAGGTGACCACGATCTCCGGTGTCCGCTCGTTCCGGCTTCCACGAGACAACGGGAGCTGGGTCGCATACGCGGCCGAGCCCGACAGCGCAGCCGGCGACTCGGCGTCTCGATCGTCCGCTGCCGGCCGCGGTCGCGGCGGGCGTGGCGCCGCGGGACCGCGGCGGCAATTCGGATCGACGCTCGTGCTACGCAATCTGAGCATGGGTGCTGAGGAGCGCTTGAGCGACGTGTTGAGCTACGCGTTTGACGACAGCGCGAAGGCGTTCGCGTACACCGTCGTCTCGCGCGACTCGACCAAGGACGGTGCGTTCGTTCGCAACTTGTCGACGGGCGCGACGACGACGCTGCTCGCCGGGCATGGTGACTACAAGGCCGTCGCGTTCGATCGCGCCGGCGCGCAGATCGCCTTCCTGTCCGACCGCGACGAGTTCGGCCGCGGAACGGCGCCCCCCGCCCGTTACGCGCTGTACGAAGCGTCGGTGAAGGGAGGCGCGGCGCAGGCCGTGGTGACCCCCGCCCAGCTGTCGTCCGGTATGCGCATCGCAGACGGCGCACAGGTCGGATTCAGCCGCACGGGAAACGCGATCACCTTCAACGTCGCGCCACCGCCGGTCGACTCGGTGCCGGCAGACTCGCTGGTTGGAAAGGCGGTCTACGACCTGTGGCACTACAAGGATCCAGTGCTCCAGCCGACGCAGCGCATCAACGCCGCGCGAGAGCGCAACAAGTCCTACGCCGCCGTCTACTTTCCCGCGGCCAAAAAGCTCGTTCAACTCGCGGACGACTCGATTCCAACCGTCGCACTCTCCGACGATGCGAAGTTCGGCGTCGCGAATTCTCGCGAGCGATACATGATCGAGCAGATGTGGGGCGACGGTGGCACCGACGTCTACGTGATCGATGCCGCTACGGGGACGCGCAAGCTGATCCGCGAAAAGATCGACGGCAACGCGCAGCTCTCGCCCGACGGCAAGTACGTGGTGTTTTACGACAACGAACACTGGTACACGTACAGTACGGCGACGGCGAAGCTTGCGGACATCACCGGCGGTTTGAAAGGTGTGCACTTCGAGAACGAGACGGACGATCATCCCTCCGAGCCGCCGGCGTGGGGACTCGCCGGTTGGACCAAGGGCGACAAGTCGGTGCTACTCTACGAGCACTACGACATCTGGGAGCTCGACCCCGCGGGCGTGAAGGCGCCGGTGATGGTCACCGACTCGGTGGGCCGCCGCAGCTCGATTCAATTCCGGCTCGCCGAGGGCGGTGGTGGTCGCGGCGGACGCGGTGGCGGTGGCGGACGTGGGGGGTTCGGCGGCGCGAGTGACGATCGCGGAGTGATCGATCCCGCGGAGCCGCTCATGCTTCGCGCGCTCAACACGGAGACGATGGCCAGCGGCTTCTATCGCGATCAACTCGGCGTGAAGAAGGAGCCGGAGAAGATCGTCATGGCCGACGTCGCGTTCGGCACGCCGATCAAGGCCGCGAAGGCCGACGTCTGGATGCTCACGAAGAGCACGTTCACTCAGTTCCCCGATCTGTGGGTGGGTCCGTCGCTCACCGAGCTCACGAGAATCTCCGACGCCAATCCGCAGCAGAAGGACTACAACTGGGGCACGGCGGAACTCGTGCGCTGGACCAACGCCGACGGGAAGCCGCTCAAGGGCATTCTCTACAAGCCGGAGAACTTCGATCCGAGCAGGAAGTATCCGATGATCTCGTACTTCTACGAGGTCCTGTCGAACAACCTGCACTCGTACGTTCCGCCGAACGGGCGGAACGTGATCAACCCCACGCACTACGTGTCGAACGGCTACCTGGTGTTCGAGCCGGACATCGTGTACGAAGATGGGTATCCCGGCCCGAGCGCGTACAAGTCGGTCGTGCCCGGCGTGCAGGCGCTGCTGCAGCGCGGCTATGTCGACGAAAAGCATCTGGGCCTGCAGGGCCAATCGTGGGGCGGCTACCAGACGGCGTTCCTGATCACGCAAACGCACATGTTCGCGGCCGCGATGGCGGGCGCGCCGGTGGCGAACATGACGAGCGCGTACGGCGGCATCCGGTGGGGCACGGGAATCTCGCGTGCCGGACAGTACGAGTCGGGCCAGAGCCGAATCGGCAAACCGCTGGTGGATGCGCCGCAGCTCTACATCGCCAACTCGCCGCTCTTCTGGCTGCGCAACGTGACCACGCCGCTCTTCATCATGAGCAACGACATGGACGACGCAGTGCCGTGGTACCAGGGCATCGAGTTCTTCATCGGGATGCGGCGGCTCGGCAAGGAAGTCTATCTGATCGACTACAACAACGACGTGCACAACCCGGCGGGCCGCGCCAATCAGAAGGACATTGCGATGAAGATGCAGCAGTTTTTCGACAACAAGCTCAAGGGCGCGCCGGCGCCGGATTGGATGGTCCACGGCATTCCGTACGTGGCGAAGGGTCGAGATCAGCTCTCGCCAGGCCCCGTGCAGGCGGGCGGGGTGATGCCAGAGGGCGCGAAGAACCCGTAGCGTTCACAGGCGTCGGAGTCGATTTCGAGTTTCCTGAGTCGGCTCCGACCGCCGTTGGATTCGATGCGCTACCGGCCGGAATTGAACTACCCAACGCGGAGACGCACAGGGTAAAGTGCGCATTCCACCCATGTCGCGGCATGGACGACTCTAAGAAGTGGGATTTGGATTTCACGGATGCGATCGGATGCGACGGATCGCTCCCAGGGGTGCGAAGGCATCGGGCCCAACGCGCCGGGATTTTCTGGGGGAACCGCCGCTCCAGACCCCACTCGAAGCCACCCGAGCGGCCATCCCAAAGAAGAGTTCGTCCGGGGTCGTGACGAGAGGAGTTGTCGCGTCACGCCGAGCGATCCGATCAGATCCGCTTCCTCCGTGGCATGCGTATTTCCAAGTCTTAGAACCGTCCCTGCCACGGGGGAGGCCGAGTGCGCGCGGAACTTTGTTCGCCGCTGCGCCTCTGCGTTGAGTAGTTCAATCCACCTTCGGCCGCGAGCAGGCCAGTGATCCGCGTGAAGCTCGACGGTTCGAGCATCTCGCCGCGGATTTCGTTAGTCTTTATCCCGCAGCCAACAACCCTCCAACCTTCCAACCCTCGACTCCTCCGATGGCCGACGAAATCGACTATCGCTTGATCGGCGATGACCTGCAGGCCGTCATCATTACGCTCGATCCGGGCGAGATGGTGCAGGCCGAGGCGGGCGCGATGATGTACATGCAGGACGGCATCATCATGAACACGACGCTCGATCCCAACGCGCAAGGCGGGGGAATGATGGGCAAGTTGTTCCAGGGCGCCAAGCGCGCGCTGTCAGGCGACACGTTCTTCGTCACGACCTTTGCCAACGCGGCGCACGTGCGGCAGGACGTCGCGTTCTCGTCGCACTTCCCGGGCAAGATTCTGCCAGTCGATCTCCGCGACTGGGGCGGTACGATCATCGCTCAGAAAGACTCGTTCCTCGCCGCCGCGCGCGGCTGTAACGTGACCGTGGCGTTCACGCGGCGGATCGGCGCGGGATTCTTCGGCGGCGAAGGCTTCATCCTGCAGCGCATCGAGGGCGACGGCGTCGCCTTCCTGCACGCATCGGGTGCGCTGCACGAGATCCGCCTTCAGCCCGGCGAGTCGCTTCGCGTCGACACTGGGTGTCTCGTCGCAATGGAACAGCAGATCGACTACGACATCCAGATGGTACCGGGCATCAAGACGGCGCTCTTTGGCGGCGAAGGCTTGTTCTTCGCCCGACTGCAGGGCCCCGGTCGCGTCTTGCTTCAAACGATGCCGTTCTCGCGGCTCGCCGACCACATTTTGGCGGCGGCGCCGCGTGTCGGCGGTGCGCGACGCGAAGAACGATTGGGCAATCTCGGCGCTGCGGGTCTCATCGGCGGCGTGCTGGGATCGATGATCGACCACGATCGATAGCCGCGAGGCCCCGGATGCCCGCGATCGAGACGCACGGGCTGCGGAAGGTCTACGGTGCGGCGGAGTCGCAAGGAGTCGTCGCGCTCAAGGGACTCGACCTCGAGATCCGCGAGGGAGAGTTCTTTGGGCTGCTCGGTCCGAACGGCGCAGGCAAGACGACGACGATCGGCATTCTCACGACGCGCGTGAGGCCGTCGTCGGGGACGGCGCTCGTGGGCGGAGCCGACGTCGCGACGCAAGCCGTGCAGGTGCGGCGGCGCATCGGCGTCGTGCCGCAGCGGCCGAACCCCGATCGCAGCCTGAACGCCATCGAGAACCTGATCTTTCACGCCGCGTATTTCGGCATCCGCGCATCGACCGCGATTCCTCGCGCGAACACGCTGCTCGAGCAGCTCGGCATCGCCGACAAGGCGCACGCCAAAGTCGACGAGATGTCGGGCGGCCAGCAGCAGCGGTTGATGATCGCGCGAGCCCTGATCCACGAACCGCAGGTCATCTTCCTCGACGAACCCACGGTGGGCCTCGATCCGCAAACGCGGCTCGCGCTCTGGGACATCCTCCGGTCGCTTCACGCCGAGGGCCGCACGATCGTGATGACGACGCACTACATGGAGGAAGCGGACAAGCTCTGCGACCGCATCGCGATCGTCGATCGCGGCGAGCTTCTCGAGCTCGACACGCCCGCCGCGCTCAAGCAGCGAGCACCGGGCGGCACGCTGATCGAGCTCACACTGGCCGGCGGCGGCGATGGCGTCGCTGAGGCAGTGCGCGCGCTCGACGGCGTGCTGCGCGCCGAGGCGCAGGGTCAGCTCCTTCGCGTGTACAGCGATCGGGGCGGCCGCGTCATCTCCCCAGTAATTCAGGCTGCCGAAGACCGTGGCTCATCCGTCACCAACATCAGCCTGACGGAGCCGAGTCTGGAGACGTTGTTCGTTTCGCGCACCGGGAGAAAGCTCGAGTGACCTCAGGTACTCCGCACGCGGTGCACGTGCCGTCGGTGTTTCTCGCCCTGCTGCGGCGCGACATGCGCGTGGCACGCAAGGAGATCGTCTTCTTTCTGATTCGCACGACGATGCAGCCGCTGCTCTTCGTCGTCGTGTTCGGATATCTGCTGCCGAAAATGAATTTCGTCGGCAGCGGCTATCAGACGGCGCTCATGCCGGGCATCCTCGCCGTGAGTCTGAGCCTCTCGGCCATTCAGTCCGTGGCGCTGCCGATGGTGCAGGATTTCGGCTGGACCAAGGAGATCGAGGATCGGCTGCTCGCGCCAATCTCGACGAGCCTGGTCGCGGCGGAGAAGATCGTGTCGGGTATGATCCAGGGTGTCATCGCCGCCGCCTTCGTGCTGCCGATCGCGCGCCTCGTCATGGGCCCCATCCCGGCGCTCACGCTCTCGCATGCCGGCGAGGTCGCGCTCGTGGTACTCCTCGGCTCGCTCGCGTTTTCCGCGTTCGGTATGTGGCTTGGCACCGCCATCGCCCCGCAGCAGATCGGTCTCATGTTCAGCGTCATCGTCGCCCCGATGTTGTTCTTCGGATGCGCGTACTATCCGTGGCGCGGGCTGGACGTGGTCCCGGCGATGAAGTACGCCGTGCTGGTGAACCCGATGGTCTACGTATCGGAAGGAATGCGCGGCGCGCTCACGCCGGCAGTACCGCACATGCCGCTCTCGCTCGTCGGGGGCGCACTCGTCGTCATTGCCGGCGCGTTCTGGTTCATGGGAATCCGCAGTTTCTACAAGCGAGCGATCGGATGACGGATATTCACGAGCGCGATCCAATCGCGCGATTCATCGGCATCTTCGAGCAGGCCAAGGCCCTGTCGCGCGAGCTCCTCCCCGAGCCGACCGCGTTCGCGCTCGGCACCGTGGACGAGAGTGGACAGCCGAGTGTGCGCATCCTGCTGCTCAAGCACGTCGACGAACAGGGTTTCGTGTTCTACACGAACTTTCAGAGCCGCAAAGGACGCGAGCTTCTCGCCTCACGGCGCGCCGCGCTGTGCTTTCACTGGCAGCACCTCGAGATGCAGGTGCGCGTGGAGGGCGCGGCGCAGCCCGTGAGCGACGCCGAGGCCGACGCGTACTTCGCGTCGCGCGCGCGGGGCAGCCAGATCGGCGCGTGGGCGTCGATTCAGAGCAGCCTCATGGCGCGCCCCGGCGACCTCGAGGCGCGCGTCCGCGAGGTCGAGCAGAGATTCGAGGGGGAGAGCGTGCCGCGGCCGCCGCACTGGTCGGGCTTTCGGGTGGCGCCGGAGCGCATCGAGTTCTGGCGCAACATGCCGAGCCGTTTGCACGTTCGACACGTGTACACCCGCGACGGCGCGGCGTGGCGGATCGAGCAGCTGTACCCGTGACGCGTGGCGGGGCGGAAAACGTGGGCCGCGCGCCTCGCAACCTGCGCGCTGTCCATTAACTTCTGTTCGCATGGCAACGAACATCGCCGATACCGAAACCGCCTCGGGCGCCACCGGATGGACCATCGACTCGGCGCGCGCGCTCTATAACGTCGAAGGCTGGGGCGCCGGCTTTTTCGACGTCAACGAGAGCGGGCACGTGATCGTGCGGCCCGACAAGGAGCGGCCGGACCGGATCATCGACCTGTACGAGATCACAAACGATCTCGAGGAGCAGGGCATCGCCCTCCCGGTGCTGCTCCGGTTCTCCGACATCCTGCGGTCGCGCATCGAGGCGCTGACGACGCGCTTCGAGCAGGCCCGCGAGGAGTTCGGCTACAACGGCGGCTACACGACGGTCTATCCGATCAAGGTCAACCAGCAGCGGCACGTCGTGGAGGAGATCGTCGAATTCGGCAAGTCGCACCGCGTCGGTCTCGAGTGCGGCAGCAAGCCCGAGCTCCAGGCGATCCTGGGCCTCGCCGAGAACACCGAGCACATCATCGTCTGCAATGGCTACAAGGACGAGGAGTTCATGCGTCTGGCGCTCATGGGCCAAAAGCTCGGGCACCAGGTGTACATCGTCATCGAGCAGCTGAGCGAGATCGACGTTCTGCTCCAGGTGGCGGACGAGATGCAGGTCACGCCGACCGCCGGCGTGCGAATCAAGCTCGCCTCGCGCGGCTTCGGGCGGTGGAAGGAGAGCGGCGGCGAGAAGTCCAAGTTCGGCCTCAACGCCGCGCAGCTCATGCAGGCGATCGACAAGCTCCGCGCGTTGAACCGGCTCGACATGATCAAGCTGGTGCACTTCCACCTCGGGTCCCAGATCACCGACATCCGGTTCATCAAGCTCGGACTCACGGAGCTGACGCGCTTCTACGTCGAGCTGCGCAACCTCGGACTCGACATCACGCACATCGACGTCGGCGGCGGATTGGGCGTGGATTACGACGGCACCAACTCCACGTCCGACGCGAGCGTGAACTATTCGCTGCAGGAGTACGCGAACGACGTCGTCTACACGCTGGCCGAAGCATGCCGTGAGCACGAGATCCCGATGCCGCACATCATCAGCGAATCGGGACGCGCGCTGACTGCGCATCACGCGCTGCTGCTCATCAAGGTGATCGACGTGGAGTCGCAGGCCGATCGCCCCGTTCCCGAGCTGACCGACGACGACCACCAGCTGCTGCACGAGATGCTGGCGGACTATCGCGATGCGTCGCGCAAGAACGTGTCGAAGCGGCGCGTGCGCGAGATCTTCCACGATCTGACGTTCGACAAGGAGCGCGCGCAGGAAATGTTCAACAGCGGCGTGCTGTCGCTCCGCGAGCGCGCGCTCGCCGAACAGCTGTACTTCGCCACGCTCAACGTCCTGGCGCGCTACATCGAGCGCTCCCGCGACGACTTCGACGACATCGTCACCGATCTCGACGCGACGCTCGTCGATCGCTACTTCTGCAATTTCTCGCTCTTCCAGTCATTGCCTGACAGCTGGGCGATCGATCAGCTCTTCCCGATCATGCCCATCCACCGGCTCGACGAGGAGCCGACGCGCCGCGGCACGATCCAGGACGTCACGTGCGACTCCGACGGCAAGATCGATCGGTTCGTTGGCGACAAGTCGGGCGCGCCCAGTCTCGAGCTGCACGAGTTCCGCGACGGCGAGCCCTACATGCTCGGCGTGTTCCTCACCGGCGCGTACCAGGAGATTCTCGGCGACCTGCACAATCTCTTTGGCGACACCAATGCCGTGCACATTCGCCTGGCGCAGAACAGCGGCTACGACGTGACGGACCTCGTGCACGGCGACACGGTGACGGAAGTGCTCAACTACGTCCAGTTCCGCGCGTCCGACTTGCTGCAGACCTTCCGGCGAAAGGTCGCCGCGGCCAAGAGCCTGAGCCGGCAGGAGGCGAATACGTTCATCGCCGACTACGTCGCGGGGCTCGAGGGGTACACGTATCTCGAGGGCGAGGCGGCGCAATAGCTCGGCGTCAGCCCTTCGTCGCGGGGCTCTCGAGGCCGAGGTGACGCAGCAGCGGGCGAACGGTCATTCCCTGTATGAGAATCGAGAGCACCACGACGCCGATCGTCATCGCGACGATCGTGTCGCGCTGCACCATCTCGGCGGGAAGACTGAGCGCGAGCACCATGGCGAGGCTGCCGCGCAATCCACTCCACGCGAGCACCGGCGTCCAGCGGCGCGGAAAGTTCACGGCCTTGGCGACCGTCCCGACCACCAGGTAGGTCACCACGATGCGAGTGATCGTCACGACGACGAACGCGATCACGATGACGGGCCAGGCCGAGAGCAGCGTCGAAACCCCGGCCTGAAAGCCGATCAACAGGAACACGATCGAGTTGAGCGCGAACGCCACGTAGTCCCAGAACGCGCGAAGGACCATGCGCGATTCCGGCGCGATGGCCCGTTTGGCCGCTTCGGTGCCGCTGAGCAGGCCCGCCGTGACCGCGGCGATGACGCCCGACGCGTGCATCGTCTCGGCAATCAAGAACGAGCCGTACGCGGCGGCGGTGGTAACGGTGATCAACACCATGGCGTCATCGAGCCAGGCGAGCAGCGTGCGGGTGAGCAGGCCGATCGCACCGCCAAGCAGAATCGCAATCGCGATCGCGTAGGCGAAGTTGAAGGCGAGCGTCGCCACTCTTGGTTGACCGCCGAGCACGACCGCGACGGCCGTCGCGAACGAGACTGCCGCCGTCCCGTCGTTGAGCAGGCTCTCGCCCTCGATCAGGACCGCCAGGCGAGTCGGGGCGCCAAGCGTGCGCACGAGCGCGACGACGGCGATTGGATCGGTCGCCGCGATCAGTGTCGCGAACACGAACGCCGGGCCCCAGCCGAGCGGCGCCTCGATCAACGGAAGCAGCAGCACGAGTCCGGCGGCCACGATGACCGTGCTGATGACGACCGCCGGCAGCGCGAGCGAGAAGATGACGACGCGGTTCCGCCAGAACTCGTCCGCCTCGAGCTGCACGGACGCCTCGAAGAGCAGTCCGGGCAGGAAGACGGCGAAGAGGAGCTCCTTGGTGAGCGGTGGCGGATGGACGATAGGAACGACCGCGAGCAGCAGCCCGGCGACGACCAGCGCGACGGTATACGGTACGCGGGCCCGCGGCGCGACCAGCGCCACCACAGCGGCGACGAGCAAAAGGACGATGACCGAACCGCTCAGGGGCATGGGCGGCGGGGAGGGGGGAGGGGGGAGGGGGGATGAAGGAGCGCTGGTCGGAGGGACAAATGTAGAGAGGCAATGACAAAGAAACAGCGGCGCGAATGCGCCGCTGTCTTCACTCCTCGTCAGGCTTGCCCGGCCTCGCGGCGAGGCCTCTGCGGGCGACTACTTCCCGAACCGGCTCGACACCGCGTCCCAGTCGACGACGTTCCACCACGCCGCGATGTATTCGGGGCGCCGGTTCTGATACTTCAGATAGTAGGCGTGCTCCCAGACGTCGAGGCCGAGGATAGCGGTCTTGCCGTCCATCAGCACGTTGTCCTGGTTCGGTGTGCTCGTGATGGAGAGCTTGCCGCCATCGGCCACGAGCCAGGCCCAGCCGGATCCAAAGCGGCCCGCCCCGGCCGCCGCGAACTGCTCTTTGAATTTGCTAAAGTCGCCGAATGACTGCCGGATGGCGTCGGCGAGGGCCCCGCGCGGCTCGCCGCCCTTGCCGGGACCCATCAGCTGCCAGAACAGGCTGTGATTCCAGTGGCCGCCGCCGTTGTTGCGAACGGCCGTGCGGACGCTCTCGGGCAGGCTGTTCACGCCGCGCATCAGATCGTCGAGCGATTTGTTCGCCAGCTCGGGCGCTTTCTCGATCGCGGCGTTGAGGTTGTTGACGTACGCCTGATGGTGCTTGGTGTGGTGAATCTCCATCGTACGCGCATCGATGTGCGGCTCGAGGGCGTCGTATGCGTACGGCAGCGCGGGCAACGTGAAGGGCATTAGCGTCTCCTTGCTCTGAGCCAACCGATGATCCCCGGCAGCAGCGAGAGGAAGATCACCAGCGCGATCACCGTCTCGACGTGCCGATCGATGCCCGGAATGTAGCGCCCCAGGAAATAGCCGATGAAGATCATTCCCCAGATCCAACCCAGGCCGCCGATCACGTTGTACAGCGCGTAACGGCGGTATCCCATTTGCGCCATGCCGGCCACGACCGGAACGAACGTGCGAACGATGGGCATGAATCGCGCGATGACGACGGTCTTGCCACCGTGTCGTTCGTAGAACTCGTGAGCGCGGTAGAGATGCTTCTTGTTGAAGAGCAGGGAATCCTCTCGGTTGAACAGTCGCGTGCCAGTCGCCCTGCCGATGTGGTAGCCGGACGTGTTGCCGAGGATCGACGCTACGGTCAACAGGAGCCCGAGGTAGAAGACGTTGAACACGCCGGTCGTCGCGGCGAGAAGGCCGGCCGTGACGAGCAGCGAGTCGCCGGGCAGGAAGAAGCCGACAAGAAGGCCGGTCTCAGCGAAGATGATGGCCGTGAGGCCGGCGTACCCGCCCCAGGCGATGAGCGCCTGGACGTCGCGAACACGATGAAGCCAGTCGAGCAGCGAATGCATGCAGGCATGGGTCGATGTGGGGCAAAGCCGTGAGCGGAGGAAGTTCCACGAGTCGTGAGTGGGATGCAACGGCTCGCGAGCGCATGGTCAACGCGCTCGCGGCGGTCGTCATTTCCACGCTGATCGCCGGCTGGAGCTGGTCGGTCGTCCACGCTCGGGATCTGGCGGCGCCCGCTGGAGGCGCGCGCCGCCAATCGCCGATGATCGCGACGGCCCTGACGCGGTCCGGCGCGCCGACGACGGCGTACCTCACCGATGCCGCGCTCGAGGCGGTCACCGACCGGATCCTGGCCTCCGAGCGCGGCGCCAGCGGGAAGCTCCGCGCGACGATCCAGGGGGCTCCAACGGCGATCCACGCCGACTCGCTGCCGCCCGGTGCGCACGTCGAGTACTCTCGCGGCGGCGAGGTCGCGTCGGCGCCGACGGGGGCGGGAATCTGGAGCGTGCTGCTCGCCATCGGCAACGGAGTCCGACCGGTCGCCAACTTCAACATCATCACGCTGCTGCCATTCAGCACGAAGAAAGACGGCCGCATCGGTCTCTACTACGTCGGCACGTGGCCGGGCGAGCATGGGACACGTGGACCGGCGAGGGCGCCCGCCGGCGCGTACGCGAACCCTCAAGGCTTCATCCAGGTGACGCCGCAGAACGCAAACACGCGTGTGTCAGAGCACTTTGCGCTGCGCGACTTCCTGACCCACGATCAACCGAACGTCTGGCCCAAGTACCTCGTCCTGCAGCCCAGGTTGGTCGACAAGTTGGAGCTCGTGCTTTCCGACCTCGAGGCGCACGGCTACGACGTGCACGGCGTAAAGGTCATGAGTGGCTTCAGAACACCGCGGTACAACGAATCGGGTGGCAATACGGCCGGGCGTGCCAATCTCAGCCGCCACATGTATGGGGACGCGAGCGACATCTTCATCGACGACAACGGCGATGGACAGATGGACGACCTCGACCATGATGGGCGGGTCAGCATCGACGATGCGCGTGTGATCGCGCAGGCCGTCGATCGTGTCGAGGCGGCTCACCCGGAATTGGTTGGCGGGGCGGGCGTCTATACGGCCGCGCCCGGGCACGGACCTTTCATTCACATCGACACGCGTGGGTATCGTGCGCGCTGGTCGGGGACCTCAGGAGGTTGATGTGCCAGAGTATCGCAGAATGTCAGATGGCTCGGTCGTCGAGGAAGCCGGCGAGCTGAACAAGGACGCTCACGACGCCAAGCTCGACCGCGAGAAAGAGCATGATAACGAGCGCCCGATTCGCGAGGTTCGGGCGACGGACATCGAACCGTACACCGGGCTGCGCTACCTTTCGAAGCTGTTTCGCTTCATGGCGATCATCCTGCTCCTGCTACTGGTGGCGGAGATCGTGACCGGCGTTTACACGCAAGGCGCCGGGTCCGTGCCCACGCTCCTCGGCGAAGCGAGTCGGTTGATCGTGCTGGCCGGCGTGTTGTGGGGCACCGGCGATTTGGCGCACCTGATGATCGACGTGGGACACGACGTCCGCGCCGCGCGAATTCTCATGGCGCGGGCCGTACATGCGGGACGCGTCGGCCCGGGCGGCCCCGGTCGGAGCGACATCGAGCGCACGTCGATGGAGACGACGCGTATCGAGCGCACCGGCGACCGCGTCCTCGGCGAACGCGTTGCGAGTTCGCGCTCGCCGCTCGCCGATCAGCCACAGGAAGAGGACCACGGGCCACCGATTCCCTGACAGGAATCAGAGTGGCCCGATTAGTCCGGTACGAGTGTTGCCCTTGTGCCGAGCCGAAGTGGACGCCCTGACTGCAACATCGCACCGGAGAACGGAACAATGCTCATCACACTCGCGATCATCCTCGTCATTCTGTGGGCGCTTGGGTTTCTCGCGTTCCACGTCACGAGCGGACTGATTCACATCCTCCTCGTGATCGCGGTGATCGTCATCGTCGTGCGCCTCGTCACTGGTCGCCGACCGGTCGTGTAACTGCGCCTTCGTGCCCGCCGGCATCGGCGGCGAATGGATCGGGGCGGCTCGATGAGGCAGATTCCTGAGCCGCCCACACGTTCGACTTCCATCCTTCGCCGCCTCGATGCTCGACGTTCACGTCGTCTCGCACACGCACTGGGATCGCGAGTGGTACCACCCTGCCGAAACATTCCGGCAGCGTCTCGTCGCACTGATCGATGAATTGATCGATGATCCGCCGCCCGTCGAGCAGAGCTAC
Source organism: Gemmatimonadaceae bacterium (assembly GCA_035469245.1). Taxonomy (GTDB): domain Bacteria; phylum Gemmatimonadota; class Gemmatimonadetes; order Gemmatimonadales; family Gemmatimonadaceae; genus JAQBQB01. Next base: position 8,062 of record DATISA010000053.1, on the reverse strand, counting down.
CTGCTCGACGGGCAGGCGATCGTATTGGAAGACTATTTGTTGGTCCGCCCGGATCGGCGCGAAGCACTTCAGACGCTCCTCTCTGAGCGCCGCATCGAGGCCGGGCCCTGGTACGTGCTCGCCGACGAGCTGATCCCGAGCGGCGAGGCGCTCGTGCGCAATCTGTTGACTGGCGCGCGCGTGCTGCGGCGCCTCGGCGCCGAGCCACCACCGGTGCTCTACTGCCCGGACTCGTTCGGCCACCCCGCGGTGCTGCCGTCGATCGCCGCCGGTTTTGGACAGCCACTGATTGTGCTCTGGCGCGGCTACGGAAGTGCGCGGCACCCGGCCGGCGACACGGCCACCTGGATGGCGCCCAACGGCGACGCAGCGCTGCTCTTCCATTTGCCACGCGACGGCTACGAGTTCGGGTCGCATCTCCCCGTTGATCCCGCGGCAGCCGCCGCACGATGGCGTCGCGCACGCGATGAGCTCGCGCCGCGATCGATGACCGGCGTGACCCTCCTGCCCAACGGCGCCGACCACCACGCCCGTCAACGCGATCTTCGTTCGGCGCTCAACGCTCTGCAGACGGTCGCTGCCGACGATCGTGTGCACGCCAGCTCGCTCCGCGCTTTCGCCGAGCGACTCGGAGCGGCGGCGAGCGAAGTTCAACTGCCGGTCGTTCGCGGCGAGCTGCGCGACTCCTACGGTTACACCTGGACGCTCCAGGGAACGTTCGGTACACGAGCGCATGAGAAGCGACTCAACGCTCGCGTCGAGCGCCTGTTGATCCGTGACGCCGAGCCCTGGGAAGCGCTCGCCGCCCGTGTGCGCGATGCGTCGCGGCGCTGGCTACTCGACGAAGCCTGGCGCGCGCTGCTGACGACGCATCCGCACGACACCCTGTGTGGATGCTCGATCGATCAAGTCGCGGCCGAGATGGAGCTGCGGCTCGTGTCCGCTCGCAACCAGGCGGAGGGCGTGCGCGACGAAGCAGTCGCGCAGCTCGTCGGACACGATCGCGTTCTCGCTCGAGCGATGCGCGACAGCTGGCAGCCGGTCGTCGTGATCAGAAACCCGGCGCCGCGCGGACGAACGGGCGTGGTGACCATCGAGATCGAGGAGTTCGTAGCCGACGTGCCGGTCGGCCCGGGCTCGGGCACGTCGGCGTCGCCCCAGGAGGCGAGCGCTCAGCGGCAGCCGCACCCGCGCGTGCCGGGGCTGGGGCCCCTGCAGGTACTATCGGCGACGCTCGAGCATCGCCGCATCGAGTCGCCGCTCCACTACCCGGACAACGATCTCGTACGCGTCACTCGCGCGGCGGCATGGGCTGTGGACCTGCCACCGTACGGCATCGCGAGTCATCCCGTCGGGGCTGGACGGCGCTCGGGCGCGCGGCCCATCGAGCCGGTCGCGGTGGAACGCGATGCGCTGCGCAACGGCCACCTCGCGGTGCGAGTGCACGACGATGGCCGGGTATCGCTCGAGTCGACGGTCGGGAATCGCCGCATCCATTCGCTGATCCGACTCGAGGATCAGGCCGACGTTGGTGATCTGTACACGCCGGCGCCGCGGCCGCGAGACGTTCGAGTGCAGTGTCGCGGCGTCCGGCGGCTGGACCGCGGCCCATTGCGTGGCACGCTGGAGTTGTCGTTCCGCATCATCGCCGGCGCCCGTGGCCGTGGCGATCGAGTCGCCGATTTGTCTCTGCGTCTCTCGCTGGATGCGAACGCGCCGTTTCTGCGCGTCAACGTTGCCGGTGAGAATCGACACCAGGACCACCGCATGCGATTGCTCGTCGCCAGCGACGTTCCGCGGCCCGAAGTATGGGCTGATGCCGCGTTTGGGCCGGTGCGGCGAGTGCCGCTGGCGATCGGTCCCGAGGAATCTGTCGTCGAGCAGGCGCCGCCCACGGCACCACTTCATCGCTACGTGTCGCTCTTCGGACGGGACCGCGGAATCACGCTCTACAGCGATGGTCTGGCTGAATACGAGTCGATGGACGATGGAACGATCGCTATCACTCTCGTCCGGGCCGTCGGCGAATTGTCGCGCAACGACCTTCCGGAGCGACCGGGTCACGCCGGCTGGCCGGGGCCGACGCCGGCCGCCCAATGCGTTGGCCCGTTCGCGGGAGAATTCGCCGTGCATCTTCATGGGCCGCGCGATGCCGCCACGTCGGCCGCGATCGAACGCATCGCCGACGACGTGCTGTGTCCTCCGGTCGGCTTTACGCTGCGCGCGGCGCTCGCCTTGCCCGCGCCGGTGCGGGGCGTCGAGCTCGCCGGCAGAGGACTCGCGTTCTCGGCGATGAAGGAGAGCGACGATGGTCAGTGGCTCGTGCTGCGCTGCGTGAACGTCACCGACGAACCGGTCGACGGAAGCTGGAACCTGCCGTTCGACGTCCGTGACGCGAGTGCATCGCGTCTCGACGAAAGCCCGTTGAGCGAGTTGTCATCGGCCGGGCGATCGGTCGCGTTCCACGCCCGCCCGCACGACGTCGTGACGATCCTCGTCCGCTGAGCGTTCGCCTCGTCTTCAGGCCCGATCGCGCAGCGTCGCGCCAGCCTCCCCGGCGAGCCGGTCACGCAGCGAGTCGCCCAGGAGCGTGCACGCCAGGACCGTCGCGATCAACGCCAGCCCGGGTGCGATCGCGACCCACGGCGCAACCACGATCAAGTCGCGCCCGCCGGCGATCATGTTCCCCCAGCTCGGTCGCGGCGGCTGGATGCCCAATCCGAGAAATGACAGGCCGCTCTCGAGGAGGATCGCATTGCCGACGCCTAGCGTCGTCGCGACGATCGCCGGCCCCAGCGAGTTGGGAATCGCGTGGCGCCACAGCAGTCGCATTGGCGAGGCGCCCAGCGCCCGGGCCGCGTCCACGTACGGCTGCGTGCGAGTGCCGAGCAGCTCGGCGCGCACGAGGCGCGCAACGCCCATCCATCCGGTCAGCACGAGGACGACCACCACCGTCGTGAGCCCCGGCCGCCAGAGGGTCGCGCACACGAGCAGCAGCACCAGTCGCGGGAGCGCGAGCAGCGCGTCGGCGATCGCCATCAGCACCTGGTCGACGACTCCGCCGACCCACGCGGCGACACCGCCGATCGCTGTACCGGCCGCGCCCGCAAAGACGGATCCGACCACGCCCACGGCGAGCGAGATGCGGCCGGCGAGCATCATCCGCACGAACAGGTCACGGCCGAATCGATCGGTGCCGAGCAAATGAAATGTCCCGTGCGGATCGTGCGAGAGTGGAGGCACGAGTCGCAGCGCGAGTACGTCGCCGATGCCGATTGGATCCTGCGCGGAGATGATCGGCACGAGAATCGCCGCGGCAGCGAGGAGCGCGAGCAGCGCAGCCGCGACCGTCTCTATTCGCCAAAGCGGTCGGCCGCTCATGCGCGCCGTCGCGGGTCCACCACTGGCAGCGCGGCGTCACCCGCGAGATTCGCGAAAACGACGACCGCGGCGTACACGGCGGCCGCGCCCATCACGAGCGGATAGTCGCGCGCGACGATCGCGTTCACCATCAGCCGCCCCATGCCAGGCCACGCGAACACCGCCTCCACGAAGATCGATCCCGCCACGAGCCCGGGCAGCGACAGCGCGAACAGAACGACGAGGGCGGGGAGCACCGTGGCGAGCACGTGGCGGAAGTACACGCGCCCCGCGCCGGCGCCTTTCGCCCGCGCCGTCCGCACGAAGTCCTGCGACAGCACGTCGGCGATGCTCGATCGGGCGTAGCGCGCGATGCCCGCCGCGCCCACAGCGGCGAGAATCGAGACTGGCAGCACGGCGTGACGGACGAGATCGAGGAACGCGGCCTGGCCGTGGAGCTCGACACCGGGCGCGTGCAATCCGAACGCCGGAAGCCGCATCGACGGCGGCAACCCCCAGGCGGCGGCGCCATACGTGAAGACCGCAATGAGTGCCAGCGCCAGCCAGAAGCTTGGCGCGGCGTACAGAAACGTCGTCGCGACCGTCAAGGCGCGATCCACCGCGCGCCCGCGCCGCGCCGCTTGCAGCATGCCGATCGGCACGCCGACGAGAAAGGTGAGCGCCAACGACGCGGCGCCCAGCCCGACCGACACTGGAAGTGCCTCGGCGAGAGCGCTCGACACCGGCTGGTTCAACGAGAAGCTCTGGCCAAGATCGCCGCGCAGCAGTCCAGCCGCCCAACGTGCATATTGCACCCAGATCGACCGATCGAGTCCCAGCTCGGCGCGAATGCGCGCCGCATCGGCCTGACTTGCCGACGGCGGGACCAGAAAGGTCGCGGCATCACCCGGAGCGAGACGGATGAGCGCGAACGTGATCGTGAGCACCAGCCAGAGGAGCAGCAGCGCGCCGCCGATGCGGCGCAGCACGGCGCGAGGATGCACGCGTTGAAGCTGCACGCCCTTCGTCACGTGTCAACTGCTCGGACGTTGCTCGGCACGTTCATGATGATGCTCGCAAGCGCCTGCTGGTCGGCGCAGCGCCCGGCGGACATCGCGGTCTACGCGTCGGGGACGGATCTCGAATCCGGAAACCCGCTGGTCACCGTGCACTCGCTCTCGCGGCAAATTCAGCGCTTCGCGCTGTTCGTCACCCTCGCGCAGTACGATTCGATGTTGTCGCCCATGCCATATGCGGCGCGTTCCTGGACCTGGTCGGCCGATCGTCGGGCCCTTACGCTGCATCTGACGTCGGACCTCGATTGGCACGATGGCACGCGGACGACGGCCCGCGACGTCGCGTTCACGCTCGACGCGGCGCGCGATCCCGCGACCGGCTACTGGCGCGCCGCCGATCTCGCCGGAATCGACAGCGTACGCGCGTTGGACGACACCACCGCCGTGATCCACTACCGCGCTACGCAGCCCGCCTTTCCACTCGTGCTCTGCGAGCTGCCGATCCTGCCGGCGCATCTGCTCGGGGGAGTCGCGCACGCCGACATGAAGCGCGCCCCGTTCAACCTTGCACCCGTCGGCAACGGGCCCTTTCGATTCGTCGAGCGGCGCGCCGGCGCGCGGTGGGTGTTCCATCGGAACGACGCGTTCCCCACGTCGCTGGGCGGCCCGCCGCGCCTTGCTGGCTTCGTCGTGACCGTCGTCGACGAACCGACGACGAAATTCGCCGGGCTGGAGAGCGGCGATCTCGACATCGCCGGCATCGCGCCGACGATGGCCGCGCTCGCGTCGCACGATCCGGCGCTCCGCGTGCTCGACTATCCGATTCTCTTCACCACGGGCCTCGTCTTCAACGTTGCCAAGCCGCCGTTCGACGACGCGCGCGTGCGTCGAGCGATCTCGGCGTCGATCGATCGCGAGCGCATCGTCGTGGCCGCGCTCGCCGGGTACGGAAAACCGGCCGCTGGCGCCGTTCCGCCCGAGAGTCCGCTGGCGCTTCCCGCCGCGCCGATCCACGACGCGCGACTTGCCGATTCGCTCTTCGATGCCGCGGGCTGGACGCGTGCGCCGAACGGCGGTGGGACGCGGACACGCCGCGGCCGACTCCTCGAGTTCGACCTGCTGACCGTGGGCAGTGGCGACAACGCGCTCGAGCAGCTCGTGCAGGCCGACCTCGCGTCGCGCGGGGTGCGCGTCAACATCCGCCAGGTCGAGCTGGGAGCGTTCCTCACCGAGGCGCGCGCGCAGGACAAACACTACGACGTCCTGGTGGCCGGCGTGCCGGGCGACGTGGCGCTGTCTTTCCTCGCGTCGATGTTCGAGTCGCGCCAGCGCGGCGGCGCGCTCGACTACACGGGCTTCCATTCGCCGCGGCTCGATTCATTGTTCGTAGCGACCCGCGAGGCACGGACCGATTCGGCGCGAACCTCGGCGTGGCGCGACGTGCAGCGGCTGCTCGCCGACTCGACGCCGGTTGCATGGATCTATCACTCGCGTGGGGTGCAGGGTGTGTCCGCACGTCTCACCGGCGTACAGATGGATCTTCGCGGCGAGATGGTGTCCCTGGTGCGCTGGCATACATCGGCCACTTCATCATCCGTCGCCTCGCGATGATGCCACTGCTGCTGTCGGACGGCGAGCTCGGATCTCGAAGCACCGTGGCGAACGGGCCGCTTCGCGCGCTCACCGATTCGCTCGCCACTGATCTCGAGCGCGTGCTGGCCAGGCCGATCTTTATCCCGCGCGACAAGGCACTGCTGTCCCGCGAGGGCGGGCGCTGCCCGCGCGACGGTGTCCTCCTCGATTTCGATCCGTTCTCGCCGCACGAGCATCGCTGCCCCGGGTGCGGCGCCGTTTACCGCGGCGAGTTGCACGATCGATTCTGGATCTACTGGTACCAGCTCTGGCTCGCCGAGCGCGCCGTGCATGCATCGGTCCTGTCGCGCGTGGCTGGTCTTGCCCGGTTCGAGCGGCTCGCGTCGGACATTCTTTCGGGCTACGTCGAGTGCTACCTGTCGTACCCCAACGCCGACAACGTCCTCGGGCCTACTCGGCTCTTCTTCAGCACCTATCTCGAGTCGATCTGGCTGCTGCAGCTCTGCATTGCGACGCGACTGCTCGATCGCGCGGTGCCGTCTCTCGCGTCGCGAGTTCGCGATCGAATCATCGAGCCGAGCCGTGCGATCATCTCCGAGTACGACGAAGGCGGATCGAATCGCCAAGTCTGGAACGATGCTGCGCTGCTCGCCGCCGCGGTGCTGCTCGATGACCTCGCAGCGGCCGAGCAAATAGTCTATGGCGGATCAGGTGTGGCCTGGCAGCTCGCCAACGGTCTCCTCGACGATGGCACCTGGTACGAGGGCGAGAATTACCACCTGTTCGCGCATCGCGGACTGTGGTACGGAGTGACGCTCGCCGAGGCGGCCGGTCTCGAACTGCCCGCGCCGCTGCGCGGTCGGTTCCAGCAGGGTTTCTCGACCCCGTTCCTGACGGCGCTCCCCGACTTCACGCTGCCGTCGCGCCGCGACTCGCAGTACGCCATCTCGCTTCGTCAATGGCGGATCGCCGAACACTGCGAGCTCGGTCTCGTCCGCCGGAACGACGGCTCGTTGCGAGACGCGCTGCGGCGCCTCTATCACGATGATGTTCCGCGCCGCTCGACCGGCCGCGATACGTCTGCAGCCGACGTGGAGCGCAACATGCCGCCGACGTCGCTCGATCGCTCGGATCTGAGCTGGCGCGCGCTCCTGTTCGCGCTCCCCGAGCTTCCTCCCCTCGACGCCGCGCCCATCCGCTCCGTGATGCTGGGTGGGCAGGGTATCGCGGTGTTTCGCCGCGACAGCGCACGCACCTATGTCGCTCTCGACTACGGGCACTCGGGCGGAGGACACGGGCACCCCGATCGCTTGAACCTGCTGCTCGCCGTCGGCGACACGCGCTGGTTGGACGACATGGGCACGGGATCGTACGTGGAGCACACGCTGCACTGGTATCGAAGCACGCTCGCCCACAACGCGCCGCTCGTCGACGGGCGCTCGCAACGCCCCGTCGACGGAGTCGCGACCGCCTACGACGAGCGCGGCGCCGCGGGATGGATCAGCGCCGCCGCCGAGATCGCGCCGGGCGTGAGCGTTCACCGCGAGCTCATCGTCATGCCGGACTACGCCATCGACACGGTGTCGTGGAGCGCCGCGAACGAAGTGACATTCGACCTTCCACTACATGTCGACGTCGAGCTGAGCGGCGTCCGGGCCGTCCCCGCCGAGTTGCCGGGCGGCGCGGGACTCGAAGACGGTTTCGAGTTTGCTCATGACACGTCTGTTCAACGGATTGACGCCGGAGTCACCATTGCCGGGCGCGCGCACTCCGGCAATGACGAGCGTCTTGCACTCTGGGCCACGTCCGCGGCCGACTGCGAGTGGTGGCGCGCCGTTGGCCCGGGCGCACCCGGGCGCGTCGAGGCGGCGTTCCGGCTCATGCGCGCTCGCGGAAGCGAAGGCGCCTACGTCTTGGTGTGGTCCTGGGACGAAGCTGTGGCGCAGGTGGATGTCGGCGACGTCATTCGGATCACGCTTGCCGACGGATCCATACACGAGCACACCGCGACCGCGGACGGCCGCCACGTCGAGCTCCACGCCGGGGGCGCGCGAAGCAGCATCGATCTGGCCGGACGAATCGACGCTTCAGTT
>DATISA010000052.1:0-4263 GCA_035469245.1 Gemmatimonadaceae bacterium | reverse complement strand
CACCACGCCGCCGCGCCCGTGCCAGTCGCGACCCGCCGGCGCCCACGCCAGCGGTGCCAGCGCCGGCGTCCAATGCCGCGGATCTGAAAGCCACACCGCGTCGATGGCTTCGCCGGCGAGTCGCGCCGCGAGCGGGTCGACTGCGTCGTCGCCAACCGCGCGTTCCAGTACGACGATGGCGCGCCGGCGCGCCGCACCAACGCCGTGGCGATCGAGCGCCACCTCGACGATTCCGATTGCGTCGGCCGCCGTCCGCTCGACCGACCGTACGCAATCGCGAAACATCGCCGCGATCGGCGGACTCGCGAACACCGGCGTCGACCAACTCCCCTCGGGCGCCGGACGCTCGCGCACCGCGCCACGCTGCCTCGACCATGCCGGATGTGCGGCGAATGGATCGAGCGGCTCGCGATCCCAGCGCACGTCGCGCATGTCGGGCGGCAAGAACCACCGGGCTTGGTCAGGCGCGTAGAACCAGCGACGCGGATACCGCGTGGCGAGCGGTGTCGGATCGCGACCGGCGAAATCGGTGAGCGCCTCGCCCACGATGTTCTCGGCGGCGTCGCCCTTGGCCCAGCGCATCGGGCTGTCGGTGAACGAGCCCGGCCCGCGCGAAAACCGTTCGAGATCTGCGCCGAGGACCACGCGAATGAGCGGCCACCCCCGCGCGCGAAGGTCGTCGGCCGATGCCACGGGGATGACCGCGACGTCGACGCGACCGCGCTGCACTCGCACGGCCTCGAGACGCCCATCGGTCAGCAATTCGCTCACGCGATAAATGAATCGTTCGCGGCTGCCGCCGTCGTGATACACGTCGACCACGCGTGCGGCGCGCAGCACGGACGAATGACGCTGCGATTCGCGCTCGGCCGCGCGGCGCGCGTCCGCTTCCGCGATTTGCGTGCGGCGCTTCGCCGCGTGTACGTCGCATCGCCACGCGCCGTCGCCGCTTGTGCGCACAACTTCGAGCGGCTCGCGCACCGACCATCCGTCGCGAGAGGCGAGCGCGTCGCTCGCCGGCACCTCGATCCACGGAACGCCGAGTGAGTCGAGCGCGCGTGCCTTCTCGGGCGAGACGGCGTTCGACACGACGATCTCGATCGCGCCGATCGGCGCTCCGCCTCGATGGAGCACGACGTCCGGGCGGCGGCTCTCTCCCACTCGCTGCTCGACCGAGACCACGTCCCACCCACGCGTCCAGGTGCTGACGTGCCGCTCGTCGCACGCTTCACCGTCGGCGCCCGCACAGCGCCGCACGATCGACAGCTCGGCGTCGTCGCCGGTTGCCGCTCGCAAGGCCGTCGCGAGCGCGAGCTTGCAGTTGACGTGGAGAGCGGTCTCCGGACGTGTCGCCGGGCAGACGTCTCCCGGCTCGTGCGCGGCGTGGTGCCGCCGAACGGGCCCCAGCTTGAGCGCAACACGGCGTCCGCACTGTGGGCATCGGGCCCGTGGACGGTCCCGCGGCGGAAGGCTCGCGAAATCGGACACGTGCCGCGGCGCGTCTTCCACGAGTACCCAAACGAGACTCGGCGTGTCGGTGTGCACATCGGAGGTTAATTCGCGTCCTGTGATCCGGCGAGCGGCGCCTCGGCTCCTCACCGCCACTCCTTGACTCGGCGCCCCCGCCGAGCGTACGCTCGGCGGAGGGGCCATCATACGCGACGGGACCTTCGCCGAGGAAAGGACGGCCATGCACATGGCGGCCAGCAGCAAGCAGTGGACGCTCGAGGAGCTCCACAGTCTGCCTGACGACGGTAACAAGTACGAGCTCATCGACGGCGAGCTGTACGTGACGCCGCCGCCCAACTCCGATCACGAGACGATCCTCGCCCGCTTGTCGCGAATTCTCGAGCCGTACGTCGCGCGAGAACGGCTGGGCTTCGTCTACCACCCGCGCTCCGTGTTTCACATCAGCGGCTCCGAGGTCGAACCGGACCTGATGGTTCGACAACCGCCGCCCCGCGAGCACACGAAATGGGAAGACATGCCGCTGCCGATCCTGGTCGTCGAGACGTTCTCGCCCTACACGCGGCGGCGTGACGTCGGCGTCAAGTACGACTTCTACACGCGAAATGGAATCGCCGGGTATTGGATGATCGACGCGGAACGACTGACGATCACGGTCGCCAGGCTCGGCGACGAGGACCGGATCGTCGCAGACGCGTTCGCGTGGCATCCCGTCGGAGCGAGCGAGCCCCTCACGATTCACTGCCAGGAAGTCTTTGGCAGCCGGGCGCTAAACACGTAAAAGAGCGGTAGCCCCACCGCGCCCGCAATCGCGGTCGTCCAGGCGGCTGAACGCGAGCTACTCGAGAGGAGCCACGCCGACAACGCGAGCGCGGCAACGGCGGCGAATCGGCCGAACGGAGCGAGGAATGCCGCCCGCGGGGCGCTCGGCTCCCGTCGAAACCGCAGGAGTGCGGCGCACGTGGCGGCGTAAGTGAGCAACCGGATGATGGTGCTGATGACTGCCAGCGTCACGAACGATCCGGTCACCGTCAGGCCGACCATGGCGACGGCGGAAATGAGAATCGCCACGTATGGTGTGCGAAAGCGCGGGTGAACGACGCTGAAGCTGCGGGGCAGGTGACCATCAGCAGCCATCGCGAACACGAGCCGCGGCGTAACGAGCACGATCGAGTTCAAGGTTCCCCCGATCGAGATCAGCGCCGCGACCGAAACGAGCGCGGCGGCGCGCCCGCCAAGAAAGCGTGCGCTGGCATCCGCGATTGGACGCTGCGAGGTCGCCAGCGTCGGCAGCGTTCCTATCGCTACGAACTGGATCGACAGATACAGCAGCACGACGACGCCGATCCCGAAGAGAAGCGCGAACGGAAGGTGTCGTTCCGGCTCAGTGATCTCACCAGCCGGAATGACCGCCATCTCGAAACCGCTGAACGCGAACACGAGCAGCAACACGGCCTGCGAGAACTGTCCGTAGGAGGGAAGGGACGTCGCCGAATAGTTCGCAGGCGAGACGAACAGCAGGCCGATGGCGACAAAGGACAAGAGCGCCGCCAGCTTGGCGACCGCGAATGCGTCGGTGAAGAGCGTCGACGGACGAACGCCGACGAGGTTGAGCGCGGTGAGCACCAGAGCAACGCTCGCGAGCACCGCGGTGCGTCCCGGGCCTGCGGCGGCGGAAGGCACGAACACGCTCGCGTAGTCGACGAAGAGATTGGCGAGCGATCCGAACGCTGTGACACGCGCGAGCCAAAGGAGCCACCCAACCTCGAATCCGGCGAGTGCGCCGAACGCGTCGCGCGCGTACACATATGGGCCACCGGTGACGGTGAATCGGCTGGCCACCTCCGCGAACGCCACAGCGATGAGCCCCACGACAACGGCGCACACCAGGTACGCCAGCAGACTATACGTTCCGGCAAGCGCGAACACTCGGCTGGGCAACCCGAAGATGCCTGCACCGATGACGCAATTGAGGACGAGCGCGACGAGATCCCAGCGCCGGATGCGCCGAGCGAGGCCGGCGTGCGCCTCCGTCGCAGGGGCTGCATTTGCGCGGCCAGTTCGGGGGGTAGTCAGAGTCACGGGACGAACGTACGGCCATTGGCGGGCAGCGTCTACGCCGGGGCATCGTCGCGGAACTCGCGCTCGTCGTGGTGCTCCTGACGACGACTGGGCTATTGCACTCCAGCCATGCCTCTCGTTTTCGCGTTCCCAACCCGCCGCCACTATTCGGGAACGTACAACCCCGATCCCACGACGTACGTCTTCGCGCCCCACTTCACCGCCCGAACGTACGCCTGCTTGTGCGAAGGCGTGTTCTCCCCTGGCTTGTACCACCAGTAATCCACCCACGTCGCGCCTTCTCGCTGTGCCGCGCTCAGGTAGTCACGCACGAGCAGGTTTCCTTTCGCATCCTTGATATCGATGAGGTTCACGCCTTCGATGCTCGGCTGCGCGGGATTCACCACTTCGACGCCGTCGGACCTATCGACGAAGATGTATGTATTCATGAAATAGAACGGCCCCAGCTTGTCGCGCAGCTTGGGGAACGCCTTTTCGCCCTCTGTCGCGACCAGCCCCGACGCGCGGTTGACGATGTCCTCGATGAACGCCTTGTCCAGCTGCATCTGGTAGATCCCGGCCGCGACGAGATACTGCTTCCCGGAGGGGAACTCGACGCGCTTCGCGAATGAGGACTTCCAAACCGGGAAGATTTCGCCGGGTCGGGGGTACATGAAATGGGCCCAGCCTTCACCTGAAGGAGACGCCGCCGCGTCCAGCAGCATTCTGCCGTAC
>DATISA010000051.1:0-16921 GCA_035469245.1 Gemmatimonadaceae bacterium | reverse complement strand
ACATGTTGTAGTCTTTTTCGATGTCGAGGAGCGACATAAGGCGAACGGCAAAGGGCGGGCGCAAAACGCGGAGGTGCCGAAGGGCGGAGGTGCCAAACGACGGAAATGCCAAACTACGAAGATGCCATACGGCGTGAAGAGCGGGAATGCCAAACAGCGGAAAACTGCGCGTTGTCCGGGTACAGTTCCAGACGCGGTCCGCAGTTCGTGACGCGCCGTTCCCTCTGTCTGTCAGCTTCGCCGTTCCCGCCGTTTGTCAGCTTCGCCGTTCACGCCGTTTGGCACCTTCGATTTCTGGCATTCCCGCCGTTCGGCATCTCCGCCGTTCGGCACTTACGCGTTTAGCGCCCGCCCTCAGCCGTTCGCCGTTTCGCTCAGTCGCCCGTAACTGCGTTGCCCGCCACCACCACGCCAGCTTCTCTCGCCTTCCTCCGCGAGAACCACTGCTGCCACTCGTCGAGGTACGTGTAGAACACCGGCGTCACGTACAGCGTCACGAGCTGCGAGAACGCCAGTCCTCCCACGACTGCCACGCCGAGCGGGCGGCGCGTCGAGGCGCCTGCTCCCCACCCGACCGCGATCGGCACGGCGCCCATCAGCGCGGCCATCGTCGTCATCATGATCGGGCGGAAGCGGACGCTGGCCGCTTCGAGGATCGCGGCGGCCGGCGTGCGATTGCCGTCGCGCTGCGCCTCGATCGCGAAGTCGATCATCATGATCGCATTCTTCTCGACGATGCCGATGAGCATGATGATCCCGACAAATCCGTAGATGTCGAGATCGAGCCGGAACAGGATCAGCGTCACGAGCGCGCCGAACGCGGCGAACGGCAAGCCCGTGAGAATCGTGATCGGATGGATGAAGCTCTCGTATAGCACGCCGAGGATCACGTAGATCACGAACACCGCCAGCAGCATCAGCAAGAGGAGCCCCTGCTGCGTGGTCACGAAGGCCTGCGCGATGCCGGAGAAATTGGCAGCCACGGTATTGGGCAGGACTTCGGCTGCCACCTGCTGCACCTGGGTCAGCGCGCTGCCGAGCGAGACGCCCGGCGCGAGGTTGAACGACACGGTCACCGACGGGAGCTGGCCCGAGTGATTCACCGTCACCGGTCCGACGGTGTAGCGGAACTTGGCGACGGTGCTGAGCGGCACCAGCGGACCGCGCGTCGAGCGCACCCAGAGCTTGCCCAGTGCGTCGACGTCCTGCTGGTACTCGGGCAGGAGCTCCATCACCACCCAGTACTCGTTGGTCGAGGTATAAATCGTCGAGACCTGCCGCTGGCCAAACGCATCGTAGAGCGTGTTCTCGATCTCGCTCGCCGACACGCCGAGTTGGCCCGCCTGCTCGCGATCGATGTCGACCGTGACCTGCGGGTTCTCGATCAGGAGATCGCTCGTCACGTCGGCGAGGCCTGGCAGCTGCCGCAATCGGCGCTCGAGCTCGCGCGCCGCCGTGTTGAGGCCGACGATGTCGCCGCTCTGCAGCGTGTACTGGTACAGGCTCTTGGACGACAGGCCGCCAATGGAGATCGCCGGCGGGTTCTGCACGAACACGGTGATGTCCGGCACGCCGGCCACGGCGTGCGCGAGGTCGCGGCCGATCTCGTCGGCGCTCCGCTTGCGCTCCTCGATTGGCTTGAGGTCGATCGTGAGCTGGCCCTGATTGGCCGCCGCCGTGGTGCCGACCGACGACGTCACCGAGCGAACGTCAGGATCCTTGGCGACGACGGTCGCAACCTCCTGCTGGTGCTGCACGAGCGCGTCGAACGACACGCCTTCGGCGGCTTCGGTCGTCGCCAGCAGCTGGCCTGTGTCGTCGGTCGGGAAGAGTCCTTTTGGCGTGGACCAGAAGAGGTACGCCGTGGCGACGAGGATGATGAACGAGAACGCGAGCGTGAGCGGGCGCCGCTCCATCACCCAGGCGAGCGTGCGCTCGTAGAGCCGAAGCCACGCGTCGTAGAACCGCTCACTCGCCTGATACAGCCGGCCGTGCGTCTTGCCGTGCTGCGACTTGAGGAACCGGCTCGACAGCATCGGCGTGAGCGTGAGCGACACGAAGCCGGAGACGAGAATCGCGACGCCGATCGTCACCGCGAATTCGTGGAACAGCTTGCCGATGATTCCGCCCATGAACAGAAACGGGATGAACACCGCGGCGAGCGAGAACGTCATCGACAGAATCGTGAACCCGACTTCCGACGCTCCGTCGATCGCCGCCTGCATCTTGGGTTTCCCCATCTCCAGATGACGGACGATGTTCTCGAGCATCACGATCGCATCGTCCACCACGAAGCCCACGGCGAGCGTGAGCGCCATCAGCGACAGATTGTCGAGGCTGTAATGCAGGAGATACATCACCGAGAACGTGCCGATGATCGACATCGGCAGCGCGAGGCTCGGGATGATCGTCGCCGAGATGTTGCGGAGGAAGAGGAAGATCACGAGGACGACGAGCACGAGCGTCAGCTCGAGCGTGAACGTCACGTCGTCGACCGACGCCTTGATCGTCGCCGACCGATCGTACAGCGTCGACACCGTCACCGACGCCGGGATCTCGGCCTGCAGCCTGGCGAGCGCGGTCTTGACGCGGTTCGCGACGTCGACCGTATTCGTGCCGGGCTGGCGCTGGATCGCCAGCACGATCGATCGCGAGCCGTTGTACCAGCTCGCCGTCTTGTTGTTCTGCACGTCGTCGGTGATCCGTCCGATCTCCTCGAGATGGACCGGCGCGCCGTTCCGGTAGGCGACGATCACGTCGCGGAACTGGGACGCGTTCTCGAGCTGCCCCGTCGCCTGCACGGTGAGCGCCTTGCGCGGCCCGTACAGCACACCAGTCGGCATGTTCACGTTCTGCGACGTCACCGCCTGCGCCACGTCCTCGAGGGCGATGTTGCGCGTGGCGAGCTGCCCCGGATCGAGCTGGAGCCGCACGGCGTACTTCTGCGCGCCGTACACCAGAACTTGCGCGACGCCGCCCACCATTGAGAGCCGCTGCGCCAACGTGGTCTCGCCGAACTCGTCGAGCGTGGACAGTGGCACCTCGTCCGAGGTCAGCGCCAGCGTGAGAATCGGCGCGTCGGCCGGGTTCGTCTTCTGGTAGGACGGCGGGATGATCCCCTGCGGCAATTGCCGCGCTGTCTGCGCGATCGCCGCCTGCACGTCCTGCGCGGCGGCGTCGATGTTCCGGTCGAGTGCGAACTGAATGACGATCTGCGTCTGCCCCAGGCTCGACGTCGACGTCATGTTGTCGATGCCGGCGATTGTCGAGAACTGCTTCTCGAGCGGCGTCGCGACGGTGGCCGCCATCGTCTGCGGGCTCGTCCCGGGCAGCGTCGCGCTCACCGTCACCGTCGGGAAATCGACGTTCGGCAAGTCGCTCACCGGCAGCTGACGGTACGCGACGATGCCGAAGACGAGAATTCCGACCATGACGAGCGTCGTCATGACGGGGCGTTTGATGAACAGAGTCGTGAAATTCATTGACTACGAGTCATTGTGAAAAAACGCGAGCCGCGGCGGAATACAGCTCCAACCGAATGGTCGCCACGGCTCCAACCCTTTGGTCGCGAACGAGCGCGAACGAGCGCGAACTGAACCTCTGCGTCGACGCCTCCTTTCTCCACGAGCCCGGACGAACTTTCTTTGGCACTGCCGCTCCGGATGCTGCGAGGAGCCAGCCCGAGCGGGTGTTCCAAAAAGACATCCCGGCTCGTTGCGGCTCGAAGGTTTCAATGCTGAGGTTCGATTCGCGTCCATTCGCGTTCATTCGCGTCAACCTTGTTGGAGCCGTCCCCAGCCGCCTAATCTCCCGCCACCGGAGCGGTCCCGAGTTGCTCTAATCCCCCGCCGCCGGGACCGGCGCTGGCTCGAGTGCGACTGCTCGTCGCGCCCGGCGGCCGAGCCACGCTTGCATCTGGTCGAAGTACGAGTAGAACACGGGCGTGACGTAGAGCGTGACGATCTGCGAGAACGCCAATCCGCCCACCACCGCGATGCCCAGAGGGCGGCGTGACGCCGCGCTCGTGCCGATGCCGATCGCGATCGGCAGCGTGCCGACGATCGCCGAGACGGTGGTCATCATGATCGGACGGAAGCGCACGCTCGCCGCCTCGACGATCGCTTTCGCCGGAGAAATCCGCTCGCTGCGCTGACGCTCCAGCGCGAAGTCGATCATCATGATCGCGTTCTTCTCCACGATGCCGATCAGCATGATGATGCCGACGTAGCCGTACACGCCGAGCTCCACGTGCGTCACGTAGAGCGCGAACAGCGCCCCGAATGCCGCGAATGGAAGACCCGTCAGGATCGTGACCGGGTGGATGAAGCTCTCGTAGAGAATGCCCAGCACGATGTAGATGATGAACACCGTGATCAGGAGGAGCAGGCCCATGCCTTCCTGCGAATCCTGAAACGCCTGCGCCGTCCCCGAGAATCCGCCCGTGATCGTCGCCGGCAGCAGCTGTCGCGCGATGCGGCCGACCTCGGTCGTCGCCGCGCCGAGCGACACGCCCGGTGACAGGTTGAAAGAGATCGTCATCGATGCCATCTGGCCCGAGTGCGCGACACTGAGCGGACCGGTCGTCTGCTCGAACCACGCCACGTCGTTCAACGGGATCTGACGCCCGCCGGGCGCCGGCACGTAGAAGTGGTCCAGCGAATTCGCGTCGAGCTGCGCGCTCGGCACGGTCTCCATCACGACCTGGTACTGGTTGGTCGGCATGAAGATCGTCGAGACCTGCTGCTGGTTGAACGCGTTGGCGAGCGCCTGCTCGATCCCTTGCGGCGTCACCCCCAGAGAAGCCGCGCGCTGGCGGTCGATGTGGACCCTGAGAATCGGCGCGCGATTCTCGAGGTCCGAGGTCACACCGCTCAGCATCTGGCTCTGCTGCAGTCGCGCCATCAGCTTGTTGCCCTGGTCGTACAGCTGCGTGATGTCCGGACCGCGGAGCGTGTATTGATAGTTCGTCCTGCTTCCACGGCCGCCGATGCGAATCGCCGGTGGATTGCTGACGAACACCTCGAGGCCCGGGATCCCCGACATCACGCGCGTGAGCTCGTGCACCATCTGTTCGGCCGGCGGACGTTCGCCCGCCGGCTTCAAGGTGACGTTGAAGCCCACGGAATTCGGGCCGCCGCCCGGCCCACCGCCGACATTCGAGGTGAACGACGCGACGTTCGTATCAGTCGCCAGTCGCCTGCTCGCCAGTTGCGCGAAGCGCAGCATCTCGGTGAACGTGGTGCCCTGCGCCGCTACCACGTTCACGTTGAGCGACCCGGTATCGTCGGGTGGGAACAAGCCCTTGGGAATCACCTTCCACAGCACCGCCGTTCCCGCCAGGATCGCCAGCGAAAACGCCACAGCGATCGGCCGGCGCCGCATCAGCCAGTCGAGGCTCCGCTCGTACGCGTGTCGTGTGGCGTTGAACGCGTTCTCGCTCGCCGTGAACAGCCGGCCATGGCCTTTGCGAGTTTCCTCATCGGACTTGAGCAGCCGGCTGCAGAGCATCGGCGTGAGAGTCAGCGCGACCATGCCCGACACGAGGATGGCGACGCTGATCGTCACCGCGAACTCGCGGAAGAGCCGGCCGATCGTGCCGCCCATGAACATCAGCGGGATGAACACCGCCGACAGCGAGATGCACATCGAGAGCACGGTGAAGCCGACCTCCGACGCGCCGTCGAGCGCCGCCTGCATGGGCTTCTTTCCCATCTCGATGTGCCGGATGATGTTCTCCAGCATCACGATCGCGTCGTCGACGATGAACCCCACGGCGAGCGTCAGCGCCATCAGCGACAGGTTGTCGATGCTGAAATTGAGCGTGTACATCACCGAGAACGTGCCGACGATCGCGAGCGGCAGCGTCACGCTCGGAATCAGCGTCGCCACGGCGCTGCGCAAAAAGACGAAGATCACCGCCACCACGAGCGCCAGCGCCACGAGCAGCGAGACCTTCACGTCGCGCACCGCGCTCTGAATCGAGATCGAGCGGTCCCACTGCACGTACACGCCAAGTGTCGGCGGCAACCCTTTCTCGATCTCGGCGAGCGCCGCCTTGACCCGGCGGCAGACTTCGACGGTGTTCGTGCCCGGTTGGCGGGTGATGAACAGGTTGATCGACCGCTCGTTGTTGTACCAGCTCGCCGATTTGTTGTTCTGGATGTCGTCGAGCACGTTCGCCACGTCACCCAGCCGCACCGCCGCGCCGTTGCGATAGGCGATGATCAGCCGGCGGAACTCGGTCGCGTTGTTGAGCTGACCGGTGGCCTGAACGGTGAGCGTCTTGTCCTTGCCGTACAGCACGCCGGTGGGCAGCGTGACATTGTTGCTGCGGATCGCGTTGGCCACCTGCGACACGCCGATGTTGCGCGAGGCGAGCGCGCCGGGGTCGAGCTGCACGCGAACGGCGTACTTCGCCGAACCCCACACGTTGACCTGCGCCACGCCCTCGATCTGCGACAGGCGCTGTGCGATCGCCGTCTGCGCGTACTCGTCCACCTGCTGCATCGGCAGCACGTTGGAGGTGAGCGCGATGCCCAGAATCGGCGATGCCGCGGGATTCTCCTTGTGGTAGTTGGGAGGAAGAATCGTCGACGGCAGGTACGGCAACGTTTTGCCGATCGCCGCGTTCACGTCCTGCGCCGCGGCCTCGATGTCGCGTTCTGGCGAGAACTGCATCGTGACGTTCGTGCTACCGAGGCGGCTCGTCGAGGTGATCTCGTCGACGCCACCGATCGCCGAGAAGGCCTTTTCGAGCGGCGTGGCCACCGTCGCCGCCATCGTCTCGGGGCTGGCACCCGGCAGATTGGCGCCGACGTTGATCGTCGGCGAATCGACCACCGGCAGATCGCTCACCGGCAGCTTCTGGTAGGAGACGATGCCGAATACGAGGATGCCGATCATGAGCAACGTCGTCATGACCGGCCGCCGGACGAAGAGCGCCGTGAAGTTCATGCCTCGTCCCCCTCTTGCTCAGCTGGTTGGAGATCCGCCGCCGCGCGCGCCGCCGCCGTTCCGTCCATTTCGACCGCCGCGACCGCCGCGACCGCCGCCGCGCCGTCCGACCATCCCGTTCGTGCCCGCGTTGTCGCTCGCGCCGCGCAAGCGCACCGGCGCATCCGGCGTGAGGCGCGACTGTCCGTCGGTCACCACGCGCTCGCCGTCGCGAATTCCGCTCGCGATGATGGCGAGCCCGCCAGCCGTGCGCTCCACGACGACGGCCCGCTGCCGGGCCGTGTCGGCCTGATCGACCACGTACACGTACGTGCCGCGCTGGCCGGTGACGATCGCTTGTGCCGGCACCACGAGCGCGCTGTCCTGATCGTAGAGGCGGAGCGACGTCGTCGCGAACTGCCCGGCCCACAGTCGCCCGTTCGAGTTGTCGAACACCGCCTTGAGCTGCACCGTGCCCGTCGCGGTGTCGACGGCGTTGTCGATGAACGACAGCTTGCCGGTGAGGCGCTCGCCCGTGATGCCGCCCTGCTGTAGCGCGCCGTTTGCGCTGCCGCCACCCGCTCCTGGCCTCGCCGGATCCGGTACCGCCTGCGGGCTCTGGCTCCCGCCCGTCGCCCGCCGCCCGTCGCCCGTCGTCGCGCTCGCATCCTGGCCGGCCGGATCCTGCACCGGGTTCATGGCCGCCGCCGCGAGCGAGTCGATCGAGGGCGACGCGGCAGCAATTCCGCCCGGCACCGCCGAGACGGGAAGCCCACCGCTCGCACCGTATTGCAGCACCAGCCCGAGCTGCGACGACGGAATGGCGAACCGCACGAGGATCGGCCGAACCTGGTTGATCACGACCAGCGGCGCCGTGCCGCCCGCTCGCACCAGGTTCCCGCGTTTCACCAACAGGCTGCCCGTCTTTCCGGAGATCGGCGCTCGGATGACGGTGTTGTCGAGGTTGAACTTTGCCTGCGCCACGGCGGCCCGATCGGCGCGGAGCGTGGCCTCGGTAGTCGCGGCGACCGTGAGCTGCTGATCGCCTTCCTGCGGCGTGATGACCTTGGCCTCGAGCAGCTTCTTGTACCGCTCGGCATTGGCCTGCGCGTTCACCCAGTTCGCGCTGTCACGGGCGAGCACGGCCAGCGTCTGCTCGTACGTGTTTCGGTACGGCCGAGGGTCGATGTGAAAAAGCGCCTGGCCCTGCTGAACGTCCTGCCCTTCCTGGAAGTCGACGGACTGGACGATGCCATCGACCTGGGCGGTGACCGCGACGCTCTGCATTGGCGTCACGACGCCATTCGCCTCGATGACGTACGGCACCGTGGCGCGCCGGGCGGACGCAACGCTGACCATGGCGACCGGGCGCGGCGGCCGTTCCTGCTTCTTGCTGCAGGCAGCCAGCGCCAGGGGAAGGCACAGCGCAACGACGAAACAAGGCAGCGATGCGCGATCGGAGAAGCGCATTTCAGAATCGTTCGGGGAGCGGAGCACGCGGCGGACGCCGATGGGCTCGGCTATGCCGCGAACGGGCGAAGTTCAATGATCCGAATCTACTACGCGCGAGAGGAGCCCGACGTTCGGAAATGGCTTCTCGGCTTCTCGGCCGCTCGGCCGCTCGGCCGCTCGGCCGCTCGGCTTCTCGGCCGCTCGGCTTCTCGGCCGCTCGGCCGCCGGAAGGTTCGTCAAGGCCGACTAACGAGCCCTCGATCAACGAGCCTTCGAGCCCTCGAGTCGAGCCCTCAAATCCCTCGAGCCCTCGAACCCTCAAACTCCTCCAGCCTTCCAGGCCTCCAGCCCCCCCGCCACCGCTGCCTCGACCACCGCCCGAACGTCCGACGACTGTGTCCGGAAGTTCACGATGCACGCCCGGAGGGCGAACACGCCGTCGATCACCGCGTTCGATACGTAGACCGTGCCGTCTGCCTGCAGCTTGGCCAACAGGTCCGTGTTGAGCGCGTTGAGGTACTCGGCGACCACCGGTTCGTGGCGCGTCTCCCACAGGTCGGCTGGGACATACCGGAACGTCGTGATGCTCAGTGACTGGGTCAGCGGCTCGAGCTCCGGTTCCCGCTCGGCGAGCTCGTACATCTCGCGGGCGAGCGCGATGTCGTCGCCAATCATCTGGCGGTAGCCGTCACGGCCGACCTGCCGGATCGTCGCCCACACCTTGAGTGCACGAAATCCCCGCGAATTCTGCGGACCCCACTCGTGAAAGTTGGTCGGCGGATCCGCGGCGTCGCCCTCGAACTTGTAGTAGGGCGGATGAAAGGCGTACGCGTCGTGGAGCTTCTCCCGGTCACGCACGAGCGCGCATCCCGCCTCGAGCGGCGCGTAGAGCCATTTGTGCGGATCCACGGCAACCGAATCGGCAAGCGCGATCGCGCCGAGTGCGTGCGGCGCGTTCTCGATCATCGCCGCCGGTGCGCCGTACGCGCCGTCGATGTGAAACCATAGCCCGTTCTTCGCACAGATCGACGCCAGCTCGGGCAAGGGATCAATTGCGCCGGTGCTCACGGTGCCTGCCGTCCCCACGACGACCGCGGGCTGCAATCCGCGCTCTCGATCCTCCGAGATCTGGTTCAGCAGCGCGCTCACATTCATCGCGCGCGACGAGTCGACCGGCACGGCGCGAACCGAATCGACACCGAGCCCGCAGATGTCCGCGCCCTTCTGGAGCCAGGTGTGCACCTCCGACGAGGCGTATACCACGAGGCGCTGCCCCGCCCCACCGCCGACGCCGTGCGCCCGAACATCCCAGCCGGCCTGCGCGCGCAACGCGGCGATGAGGCAGACCACGTTCGCCATATTGCCGCCGCTCACCAGAATCCCGCCCGCGTTCGACGGATAGCCGATGAGCTCCGCGACCCACCGGACGGCCTCGCGCTCGATCTCGGTCGCCACCGGTGAAAGCGCCCACGCGCCACAGTTCGCGTTGATCGTTGCCGCGAGCATGTCCGCCAGCGCACCGATCGGCGCCGCGGACGACGTGATGTAGCCGAAGAACCGCGGATGGCCATTGAGTGTCGAGGCGTCGAACAGGAGGTCGGCGGCCTCGCTGAGGACCACACTCGGGTCGGCGCCCGAGAGCGGAACGGTCGAGACGCGGAGCCGATCGCGTATCGCGCTTGGAGTCGTGTTGGGGGCGACGGGGCGCTCGGCGATCGAACCGAGAAAGTCAGCGATGCGGTCGACGAGGTCGTGGCCGATGGTGCGGAAGTCGGCGGGGGAAAGCTCGGCGGGGGAGTGGCGGGTGGAGGACATTTTGGGGAGAAGGCGGCTTGGCTTGCGGCGGATGGCTTGGCTTGCGGCTGACGGCGCTCGGCTGGGCTCACGGCTGATGGCTGACGGCTCGGGCTGGCGGCTGGCAGCGGACGGCTGGGGCTGACAGCCAACGGCTGAAGCTGACCGCTAACGGCTGAGCTGACAGCTAACCGCCGCAGCTCACGGCTGACCATCTCGCCGTGGGCTCACATGACGTCGAAACATCGCGGCGCGTGCAACAGACTGGTGCCGCCCGAACGATAGCGATGCCGCGAGTCGAACCACGCGGGAGTAGAGTAGCCGCCACTTCACACTACTCCCATGGGCGACTACCGCAAACTCGAAGTTTGGAAGATGGCCTGCGACGTCTCCGATCGAATCGATGATCTCGTCGAAACGCTGCCCCGGCGCGTGAAAGGAGTACTCGGCGATCAAGTCTCGCGCGCCGCCACCGGGATTCACCTCAACATCGCCGAGGGCTGCGGATTGAACACCGATGCGCAACTCGCAAAGTACGTACGCCAGGCGCTCGGCTCCGCAAGCGAAGTCGAGGATGCTTTGGCGAAACTTCAGCGCCGAAAGCTGCTCCCGCCCAAGCACCAGGATCTCATCCCCGACTCGGAAATCCTGCGAAAGCGGCTCGGCGCTCTCCTCAAGCGTTTGGAGTGACCCAGGACCAAACCGTTAGCCGTCAGCTTCAGCTGTTAGCCGTCAGCTTCAGCTGTTAGTCGTCAGCCCAGCCGTCAGCTATCAGCCGCCAGCTCGAGCCGTCAGCCACCAGCCGTGAGCCCAGCCGAGCGCCGTTAGCCGCAAGCCAAGCCGTTAGCCACAGTCCCAGCCGCCTCACTTCACAACGGGCAGCGCCACCCGAAACTCCGTCCTCCCCGCCCCCGACGTCACATCGATCGTCCCATCATGCCGTCTCACGATCCGCCGCGAAATATCCAGCCCCAGCCCCGTCCCGTGCCCCACCGGTTTCGTCGTGAAGAACGGATCGTAGATCCGCGTAATGATCTCCGGCGGAATCCCGGATCCGTTGTCGACGACGTACACCGTCACCCAATTGTCGTCCGCCGAAACGCGTATGCAGACTTCGCCCGATGGCTCGACCGCGTCTAGCGAGTTCTCGATCAGGTTCGACCACACCTGATTGAGCTCGCCCCCAAAGATCCGGACTGGTGGCAGATGCTCGGGGATCTCGAGGCGAACCATCACCGATTTCGCCTTCGCCTTGGACGCGAGCACCGCGACCGTGTCTCTGATTCCCTGGGCGATGTTCCCCGGCTCGCCGACCGTCGCGCGGTCCATGTACGTGAAGCGCTTGACCGCCGAGACCAGCTCGTAGATGCGCGACGACGCGCGCTCGATGTCCGAGGCGATCGATCGCGTCGTGTAGGACGAGGCGACCCACCGCAGCACCACGTCGCGTGTATCGGCCGGCAGAGTCGCCGCGATCGAGTCGAGCGCCTCGATCGTCACGCCGCTCTCCGACAGCGCGTGCGCTGTCGTCGCGTCGGCGTCGTGGTCTTCGAGCCACGTCATGATTTCGTCTTCGCGGTCCGCGCGTTCGATCGCCGAGAACACGCCCGTGGTCATCGGGATGAGCGACCCCGAGCGCAGCCCCTGCACCTGCCGCTGTTCGTTCTCGCTGAGATGCGCCGCACCCAGCGCGTGTGCCGCCTCCTCGCATTGCGCGAGCGACCCTGACAAGAGCTTCGAGGACCGCGCCACCGCCGACGCCGGGTTGTTCAACTCGTGCGCGAGACCCGCGGCGAGCCGGCCGAGCGAGAGAAGCTTGTCGTCCTGCCAGTCCGTGGACGTGAAGTGCCGGGCGCGGTCGAGCATCACGTGCACGAGAATTTCCGTGGCTCTGGGACAGGCACGGATCATCTCCCGGAACTGATCCGCGTGAATCGCCAGTCCCTCCGTCGGCTCCTCGATCACCGACGTCCCCGGCGGGTTCTTCATGCGGGAGTATGGGAGAATTCCCGTCACGTCGCCGCCGAACCACTCCATGAACTTGCGGCGGCCCGTGCCCGCGCGCTCCACGTAGATCGCCGCGTGTCCGGTGAACATGATGACCATCTCGTGCACGACGTCGGACTGCGGCACCATCAAGCCGCCCTGCGGCCAACGCTGGAGTCGCCCGTGCGCGGCGAGCCACTCGAGCTCTTCGCGCGGCGCGGACCCGAGCGTCTTGTGCGCCGCGAGCCGCCCTACGACCTGGTCGACGCTCGCCTCGATCTCAGCCAACTCTTCCACTCGGTCTCCGCGTTTGATCGATCGTCGGCAGCGTAACCCGGAATTCCGTGTGCCCGGGACGCGATTGCAGCTCGATCGTTCCGTTGTGCCGCCGCACGATTCGGCGCGCGATGTCGAGACCCAGCCCCGTGTTGTCGCCCATCGGCTTGGTCGTGAAGAACGGGTCGAAGATGCGCGGCTTGATGTCTTCCGGAATTCCGGGGCCGTCATCCGTGACTGAGACGACGACGGTGTTCAGCTGCCCGGAGTGCACGGCCACGACGACGTGCCCGGCCTCGTGCACGGCATCGAGCGCGTTCTCGATCAGGTTCGCCCATACCTGACTCAGCTCTCCGCCGAACGCGGCCACGAGCGGAAGATCCGGCGCAACGTCGAGCGTGACGCTCACTGATTTCTCGCGCGCCTTGGCGCCGAGCACGGTGACCGTGTCGCCGAGCGCCACGCCGATCTGCGTCGGCTCGGCGACGGACGGACGATCCATCCACGTAAAGCGCTTGATCGCCGAGATCAGCTCGTCGATGCGCGCCGTCGCGCGCCGCACGTCCGACGCCAGCGCCCGCGACGTGTGCCACGCGGCGATCGAACGCAGCGCCGCGTCGAGCAGACCGTGCGGCAGCACCGCCGCCAGCGAGATGATCGCCGACACCGTCACTCCGGCGTCGACGAGGTTCTGCGCGATCGCGGGGTCCGCGTGGTGCGCGGCGAGCCACTGCGCCACGTCTTCCTCGCGGTCCGCCCGTGCCAGCGGCGACAGCGCCTCGACCGGCGTTCCCCGCTGGCCGCGCAGGGATTCGATGCGATACCGCTGCTCATCATTGAGCGCGGCCGCCTCGAGCACCTTGGACGACTCGGCGAGCTGGGTCAGCGCTTCGTCGAGCAGCGCCGCGCTCCGCGACGCCGCCGACGCGGGATTGTTCAACTCGTGCGCCAGGCCGGCGGCGAGGCGGCCGAGCGCCATCGTCTTTTCGTCCTGCCAATCGGTGGACGTGAAGTGCCGCGCCCGGTCCACCATCGCGTGCACGCACGCGGCCGTCACGTTCGGGCACTCGCGAATCATTTCCGGAAAGTGCGCGCGGTCCACGAACAGCACATCCGACGGCTCCTCGACCACCGGATCGCCGATCGTCGTCTGCAGGCGTGAGTACGGGAAAACCCCCGTCACGTCGCCCGCACCCCATTCGGTCACCTTGCGTCGCACCGCGCCGCGATCGATGTACATGCCGCCCAATCCGGTGAGCATCACCGCCATGTACACCGGCTTACTCCCCTTCTCGGCCAGCATCTCGCCGGGCTCGAAGTGGCGAAACTCTCCGTGTCTCGCCAGCCACTCCAGCTCCGGCCGCGGTGCGCCGCCGAGCATGCGATGCGCCAACAGTCGCTCGACCACACTGTCGACGGACGGTGCGCTCCCGCTCAACGGGGTACCCGCAGTTGCCGAGACGTTCGTCATGTCGCCGCCTGACGCGTGGCGTTCGTCACCGGGAACGTAACGCGAAATTCCGTGCGACCGGGCCGCGTATCGAGGGCGATGTGGCCATCGAATCGTTGGACGACGCGGCGCGCGATGTCCAGGCCCAGTCCCGTGCCCTGCCCAATGGGCTTGGTCGTGAAGAAGGGATCGAAGATTCGACCCTGAATCTCCGGCGGCACGCCGGCTCCGTCGTCGACCACGCGTACGATCAACTCGCCAGCCTCATGGCGCGCGATCACGCTCACGTTGCCTCCGGCGTCCACGGCGTCGATCGCATTCTCGATCAGGTTCGCCCAGACCTGATTGAGCTCTCCGGTGTTGGCCAGCACGCGCGGCAAATCGCCGGCAACGTCGAGATCGATCGCAACCGATTTCCCTTTCGCCTTGGATCGTAGAACGGCGACGGTATCCATCAGTCCTTGCGCGACATCGGTGAGCTCCGGCGCGGCCGCGCGGTCGACGTACGTGAATCGCTTTACGGCCGACACCAGGTCATGAATCCGGTTCGTTGCGCGCTGCACTTCGGCGGCGAGCGTTCGCGCCACGTACTCGGCGGCGATCCACCGCAGCACCACGTTCAGATCATCGCCCTCGAACTCGTCGGCGAGCGAATCGAGCGACTCACGCGTCACGCCGCTGTCGGCGAGCGCTTCGGCGGGCCGGTGGTCGGCATCGTGCTCGTCGAGCCACTCGATGACGTCCTCCTCGAGGTCGGCCCGCTGGAGTGCCGAGTACACGCCCGTCGTCGCTGGAATGAGCGCACCGCTCGCCACCGCGTCGATCAGCGTGCGTTGCCTTTCGTTGAGGCCCAGCGCGCCGAGTCCCTCCGCCGCGCGGTGCGACTCGGCCAGCGCGTCGACGAGCTGTTTGGCGCTGCGCGACGCCGCCGAGGCCGGGTTGTTCAACTCGTGCGCGAGCCCGGCGGCCAATCGGCCCAGCGACATCACCTTCTCGTCCTGAGCGCTCGACGACGTCATCCCGCGCACGCGATCGATCATCGTGTGGACGATCGAGCCGAGAATCGTCGGACACTCGCGAATCAACTCCGGGAACTGATCGCGATGCACGAAGAGCGCCTCAGTCGGTTCCAGGATGGTGACGTCGCCGATCTGCGTTCCGCCGCGCGAGAACGGCAGCTCGGCTGTGAGATCGCCGCCCCTCGTCTGGAGCAGGAAACGCCGGCCGGTCGGACGGTCGACGTAGGTCGAGACGATGCCACTGAGCTGCACGACCATGTGCTCGGCCGGCGTGCCCTTTGGCTGCGGGACCTCGCCCACCTCGTAGCGCCGCAGCTCTCCGTGCGCGGCGAGCCATTCCAGCTCGGCGCGCGGCGCATTTCCGATCGTGCGGTGAGCCGCGAGCCGATCGATGAGCTCAGGCGTCTTCTCGAGGATCTTCACACGGTTTCCAGATACTCGTGGATCATGCTCACCGTCGCCGAGCCTTCGCCGACGGCGGCAGCCACGCGCTTGCCGGAGCCGCGTCGCGCATCGCCTGCCGCGAAGACGCCGGGTACGCTCGTTTCGAACAGGAACGGGTCTCGAACCAGCGGCCAGCCGCGCGGCGGGTGGCCGTCGATCATGAGATCGCGGCCGGTGAGGATGAACCCCTGGTTGTCCCGCTCGACGACGTCGGCCACCATCGCCGTGCGCGGCGCGGTGCCGATGAAGATGAACATCGCCGCCGCGGCGAACTCGCAGCTCTCGTTCGTAACCAGATTGGTGAGCGTGATTCCCTCGAGCTTCCCCTCGCCGCGTACGCTCTTCACGACCGTGTTCGTGATCACTTCCACGTTCTTCGTGTCGGCGATGCGGTCGACGAGATACTGCGACATTCCCGCGCTCAACTTGGGCCCGCGAATGATCATCGTGACCTTGCGCGCATAGCGCGAGAAGAACATCGCGCCCTGCCCCGCCGAATTCGCGCCGCCCACCACGAACACGTCGCGATCGCGGTACGTCGCCGCCTCGGTGAGCGCCGCGCCATAGAACACTCCCGCGCCAACGAGTGGCTCGATCCCCGGCACCTCGAGCCGCCGCACTTCCATGCCCGACGCGATGAGCACCGTGTAACAGCTCAGCTCCGATCCGTCGGACAGCACGATCGTACGATACGGATCGTTGCGCTTGATCTCGACGACGTCCTGCGCGGTGAGGATCTCGGTGCCGAACCGCTTGGCCTGCGTCGTGGCGCGCCGGGCGAGATCGGCGCCCGTTACGCCGCTCGGGAATCCGAGATAGTTCTCGATGTTCGAGCTGGTCCCCGCCTGCCCGCCCGTCGCGTAGCGCTCGACGAGAATGGTGCGCAGCCCTTCCGATGCACCATACACCGCCGCGGCGAGCCCCGCCGGCCCGCCGCCCACGACGACCAGATCGTAGAACGGCCGATTGGCGTGCGTCTGCATCCCCAACCGCTCGGCGAGCTCGCGCGGACTGGGCTGCACCAACGTTGTGCCGTCGGTCAAGAACACGACTGGCAGCCGCTGCATGCCGTCGGGCAGCGACTCGACGAGCGCGCGCGTGGGCGTATCGGCGTCGAGATCGATCCACTGATACGGCACCTGATTGCCGGACAGGAAATCCTTGAGCGCGTAGCTCGGCGCCGACAGCGCGGTCCCGGCGACGCGCAGCCCCTCGAACGGCGGCCGCATTTTGGCCCGCCAGTCCATCAGCAGATCGTCGAGCACGGGATACAGCCGCTCCGACGGCGGCTCCCACGGCTTCAACAAATAGTGATCGAGCCCGATCTGATTGATCGCCAGAATCGCCGTCTCGGTGTCGGCGTACGCGGTGAGCAGGACCTTGCGCGCGTCGGGATAGAGCTTGATCGCCTCCTTGAGGAACTCGGTCCCGGTCATCTCGGGCATCCGCTCGTCGACCAGAAAGAGCGCAATCATGCTGCCGCGCTTCTTGAGCTGCTGGGTCGTATCGAGTGCGTGGCGGCCGGAGCCGACCTTGATCACGCGGTAGTCGGCGCGAAAGTGCTGGC
>DATISA010000050.1:0-44330 GCA_035469245.1 Gemmatimonadaceae bacterium | reverse complement strand
AGGCTGGGGCGGACCATCTCAGCTTCGCCTCGGCGGAGCGCTTGTCCAAGCATCTAGGGGTCGAGCCTGGATCGGTCACCGTGTTCGGCCTGGTCAACGATCAGGATGCCGCCGTGGAGCTCTACGTCGACGAGGACGTCTGGAATACCCCTGAGTGGCGCTGCCATCCGCTGACAAACACGGGCACTCTTGTGGTTTCCCGGGTCGATCTGGAGCGTTTTTTGGCCAAGACTGGCCATAAACCACACATATTGCGGCTTGCCAATCGCCAGGCGTAGGTGTTTCCCTTACCCAGCAGGTCGGCTAAGGCACGCGTAAACAGCCGATCTCCCCCGACCAAAGTTCGTCCCTCTGCCCGACAGTAACGGGGGTGGCCCGGGGCAAGATTCCTCGCAGTTCGATGAGCCCTTCTCGACCGACCGGCGTGAGCGGCACATCGACATAACGAGGGAGCACAGATGGCCAGAATTCATATTACGGGTGCCGCGCTCATCGCACTCGTTGCATCGTTGGCGGGAGCGCAGGAGACGGCGCGAGTTCCCGTTTCCCCCGAGAGCAAGCTTTGGATCGACGGAACGTCCAACCTTCACGAGTGGAGCTGCAAGGCTACGTCGCTGGAGGCCACGGTCGAGCTGGACGCCAGTGCGGCGGCCCGGGTATCGATCGCACCGCCCAAGGCGCTGAAGCGGGTCGAAGTCAAAGTCCCGGTGAAGTCGCTCAAGTGCAACCACGGCGGCATGGACGGGAACGTCTACAAGGCGCTCAAGGCCGATCAGAGCCCCGAGATCAGCTACATCATGGCCAGCTTTGAGGCCTCGCCGAATAGCGGAACGGACGACTTCGTTCTACACGCGACCGGGACACTGACGATCGCCGGCAAGGAGAACCAGCTGGCGATGGACGTCAAGGCAACCCGGCTGCCGGACGGGACAGTCAAAGCGACCGGCGCCGTTCCGATCAAGATGACCGACTACGGCATCAAGCCTCCGACGGCGATCTTCGGCCGGCTCAAGACGGGTGACGAGGTGAAGGTCAATTTCGAACTGAGCGTCGGCGCCAAGGCGATTGCCGCGGCCCTGGCAGGCGAGCGCTAATCGACCGAGTGGCACCAATGTTCCAACGGGGAATCCCTGACAGGATTTAGGGGATTCCCCGTCAGTTTTTCCACGATGCCCCGACACAGTGGTTGACGGTGCAACTGTAGAATCCACAACAGAATTCGCGCTCCAACGACGCAGGGTCGGAGGGAGCGTAGTAGTCGAACCGAGCGGTGCCGTGTCGATCTCGTTACCAGTGAAACCCGAGCGCATTCTCAATCCGATTCAGCTCGTCCGCGGCAAGGGGCGACCGAACGGCACGAGGCGGAGCATCCGCCTCGCGGCGCTTCGCGTGCCGCTGGTTGCCAAGCTGATTGGCGCGAATCTCATCGTGGTCGCCGTGCTGACGATCGCCTGGATCGCGTCGGGCGACACGATGACTGGCGACGTCCTGGTCGCCATCGGCGCCGTCGTGGTGCTGCACGTGGTTGCGGTGATCATCGCCCTCCGGCCCATTCGAGATCTCGAGGACGTCGTCTCTCGCGTTTGGGAGGGCGACTTCGGCGCACGGGTGGACCACTCCGCGATGGCGGACAATCAGGTCCTTCGGGTTGGCGCGATGTTCAACTTGCTGCTCGACGGGCTTGCGTCGGATCGAGAGCGGATGCGGGCACTCGCCGCGGAGGTCATCGAAGTCGGCGACCGCGAACGTGCGGTGCTCGCTCGGGAACTGCACGACAGCACGGCGCAGCATCTCGCCGCGCTTCTGCTCCAGATCTCCGCCGCGGCCCGTGATTGCGATGATCCCGGCCTGAGGGATCGGCTGCTTGCCGCGCGCGACTCGGCGCAGGAAATCACGGAAGAGGTGCGCCTCCTGTCGCACACGGTGCACCCGCGGGTGCTGGACGATCTCGGACTCGTGGCGGCGCTGCAGAAGCTTGCGCGCGATTCATCGCACGGTACCGGAGTCGATATCGACGTCGAGGCGCCGACGAGCGCGCCGAGGCTGCCGCAGCCCGTGGCGGCCGTACTGTATCGCGTTGCTCAGGAGTCGGTGCGCAATGCGATCAAGCATGCTTCGCCGCGGACGGTCCGGCTCGTCTTGCACCAGGATCACGAGGCGGCAAGGTTGGAGGTGCTGGACGACGGCTGCGGTTTTGATCTGCAGGAAGCCCAGCGGCGCCGGCCCGGGATGGGCCTGCTCTCGATGCGCGAACGCGTGTCGCTGGTCGACGGCTCGCTCGATATTCGAACCGCGCCGGATAACGGAACGACGGTGACCGCATCGATCCCGCTTCGGCAGAAGCCGTCGCCACACGATGCAATGCGCTAGGAGATAGCCATGACTGGAGATCTGATTCGAGTGGTGCTCGCGGACGATCACGCGGTCGTCCGGGCGGGGCTCAAGGCCGTGCTCAGCGCCGCTCGCGACATTGAAGTCATCGGCGAGGCGAAGACCGGACGCGAGGCTGTCGCCCTGGCCGAGCGGTTCAAACCGGACGTGGTCGTCATGGACCTTTCGATGCCGGAGCTCGACGGAACGGCCGCGACCAAAGAGATCGTGCAGAAAGGTCTGGCGGCCCGCGTGCTCGTACTCACGATGCACGCCGAGGAGGACTACCTCGTTCCGCTCATGGAAGCCGGCGCGGCGGGTTATCTCGTGAAGAGTGCCGCCGACCGTGAACTGGTGGACGCGGTACGGGCCGTGGCGCACGGAGACGTGTACGTACGTCCCGCGGCGGCGCGCGTGCTCGCCAAGAACCTCACGAAGAAGGATCCGGCGCAGAGCGAGCGAGAGCGGTTCGAGAAGCTCACGCAGCGCGAGCGCGACGTGCTTCGATTGGTGGCGCAAGGCTATTCCGCCCCCGAGATCGGCGAGCGACTTTTCATAAGTCCAAAGACCGTCGACACGTATAAGCAGCGGATCCAGGAGAAGCTTGGCCTGGCACATCGTTCCGACTACGTTCAATTCGCGCTGAAGCTGGGGTTGCTCGCTGAAGCTTGACCCGGCGGGGTTCGGCGCGGCGCACCGATCGAGCATGCCCGTCGCCTATTCCCGCCGTATTCGCACCGCGCTGTGGGTTTCTGTCATCGCGCTTCTGGTTCCGGTGAGCATCACGCTCACGGAGCTCGGCGTCGGTGGGTCGCGCCCGTGGCTTCGGCTGATCTCGCTCCTGATCGTCGGCGCGACGCTCGGCGTCCTGCTGCAGCGACAAAGCGCCTTCGAGGCGCGCGTCCGTGACCAGGAGCGGGTCGCCGATGCGCTTCGGGCCTCCGAAGCCAAATTCTCCGGCATCCTGGCGATCGCCGCCGACGCGATCATCTCGGTAGATCGAGACCATCGGATCGTGCACTTCAACCGCGGCGCAGAAGAGATTTTCGGTTATACGGCGGCTGAAGCGATAGGCCAGCATCTGAACACGCTCCTGCCGCCTCGCGTTCGATCGGTGCACGAAGAGCACATGGCGCGGTTCGGGGCGGGACCGGAGGCCGCCCGGCGCATGGGCGAGCGTCGCCAGATCTTTGGCCTGCGCAAAGGCGGCGCCGAATTTCCCGCCGAAGCCTCGATCTCCAAGCTCGACACGCCCGACGGCCCACTGTTCACGGTCGTGCTCCGAGACGTCACCGAGCGAAAACGCGCCGATGACGACGAACGGTTCCTGTCGGCGGCCTCGGCGGAGCTCGGCCGGTCGCTCGACTTCAACGAAGCGCTGCGAACCGTGGCCGATCTCCCGGTGCCCCGCGTGGCTGATGCGTGTTTGGTCGACGTGGTCGTCCCCGGCGACGACTTCCAGCGCGTCGCGAGCACGCGCCAGCGCGAGGATCTCACGGCAGCGCTGGTCCATCTGGAGGCACAGCGGCTCACCCACGACTCGCCGTCTCCGGTCGTCGACGTCATGCGTCGCAAGCGGACGGAGGTCATCGAGCGGGTCGACGACGATTGGCTCGACGCGAACGAGGATCCGAAGGCCATTCCACACTGGCGCGCGCTCGGCGCGCGGTCGCTGCTCTTCGTGCCATTGACGGTCGGCGAAAACACCTTCGGCGCGATCACGTTCATCGCGGCGACACCGGGCCGTGTATTTCCGCTCGATCGCAAAGCGCTCGCTGAGAAATACGCATCGGCCGCAGCCGCGGCCATCGAGAACGCGCGGCTGTATCAAGTGGCGCAGCGTGCCACGCATGCGCGCGACGAGGTGCTTGGGATCGTCTCGC
Source organism: Gemmatimonadaceae bacterium (assembly GCA_035469245.1). GTDB lineage: Bacteria > Gemmatimonadota > Gemmatimonadetes > Gemmatimonadales > Gemmatimonadaceae > JAQBQB01. Next base: position 40,077 of record DATISA010000050.1, on the reverse strand, counting down.
ACGACCTCCGCAATCCGATCAGCGCGATCTCCATGTGCGCCCGCGCGCTCGAGCAGACGCCGGCGGACGACGGCGCCGAGCGAACCGGACTGCTCGTGACGATTCGCGAGTCGACCGACTGGATGAACCGGCTGATCCAGGACTTGCTGGATGTGGCAAACATCGAGCGCGGGAAGTTGTCATTGGAGCTTCGCGAACAGGATCCGGCTCAGATCGTTCTGCAGGCGCGGCACATGTTCGAGGTCGAGGCGACCAGCCATGGCATTACGCTCGAGGCCGACGTGTCCACGAACCTGCCTCCCGTCACTGCCGACGGGGCGCGGGTCGTGCAAGTGCTCGGCAACCTGTTGCGCAATGCGATCAAGTTCACGCCGAACGGCGGTCGGGTCGTGCTTCGGGCGGACCGCCGCGATCGGGCGGTCGTATTCTCGGTGGTCGACACGGGGCGCGGGATCCCGTTGGCGAGTCAGTCGCGAGTGTTCGACCGGTACTGGCAGTCAGCGACCGGTGCGCGAACGGGCGGTAGTGGTCTGGGCCTCTCGATCGCGAAGGGAATCGTCGAAGCGCACGGCGGCGAGATCTGGCTGGCCAGCGCGCCGGGACAGGGGAGCACATTCTCATTCTCGCTCCCGGTCGCCGTCGCGCAACATCCGTTGTAGAACCGGAGGAAGGCACGATGGCTCGAACGCACAAGCCGGAATTCCATGAGATGGCGCAGGCCGACACTATTGCGCTCCTCGAGCGGCATCACGTCGGCCGGCTGGCGTACAGCTTCCGCGACCGCGTGGACATCGAGCCGATCTCGTACATCTTCCACGAGGGCTGGGTGTACGGGCGCACATCGCCGGGCACCAAGCTACATACCGTGCAGCACTCGCCGTGGGTCGCGTTTCAAGTCGACGAAGTGGAGAGCCGCTTCGATTGGCGAAGCGTCGTCGTGCACGGCACGCTGTACTTCCTCGATCCGGACGGGGGCGACCGTGAGCGCGAAGCGTATGCCGACGCCGTGGAGTTGCTTCGCTCGATCGACGCCGCCGTGCTCACGCCCGCGGATGCGACGCCGCAGCGGTCGACGCTTTTCCGGATCCACGCCGATGCGATCACGGGTCGCGCGGCGCGCAGCGCCGACTGATCGATCGTGCACATCCTCGTTCTGAACGTCGGTTCCTCGACGCTCAAGTTTCAGCTCATCGACACCGATGCGGCGGCGATCGAGTCGTCGACCGATCGCCGGCTCGCGCGAGGGCAGGTGGAGCGGATCGGCGGCGAGGCGATCCTCACGCTCAGTGCGAACGGTCGGCCGAACCGGAAGAGCACGGCGCAACTGCGCAACCACGCCGCGGCCGTCGAGCATGTGATCGGCTGGCTCGCCAGCGAGGAATCCGGCACGCCAATCACCCGCGTGGCCGACATCGAGGCGGTGGGTCATCGGGTAGTGCACGGCGGCGAGCGATTCACGCACTCGACGCGCGTCGACGACGAAGTGTGGAGCGCGCTCGAGGACCTCATCGATCTCGCGCCGCTGCACAATCCGCACAATCTGCGTGGCATCGCTGCCGCACGGGCGGTGCTTGGCGCCGGCGTGCCGCAGGTCGCCGTGTTCGATACGGCGTTTCATCACAGCCTTCCGGAGACGGCCTACCTGTACGCAATCCCGTACCAGCTCTATCGTCGCTATCGCGTGCGCCGCTACGGGTTCCACGGGACGTCGCACCGGTCGATCGCGTACCGATACCGCCAGCTCACCGGCCGCACGCGCGAGGCCACGCGAATCATCACCCTTCACCTGGGGAACGGCGCCTCGGCCTGCGCGATCGTCGGCGGCGATTCAGTGGACACATCGATGGGCTTCACGCCGCTGGAAGGGCTGGTCATGGGTACGCGGTCCGGAGATCTCGATCCGGCCATTCTCGATTTCGTATCGGGAAAAGAAGGCATGAGCATTCGTGAAATCGATACGATGCTCAACAAGCAGTCGGGCCTGCTCGGCGTATCGGGACTGACCGCCGACATGCGCGAGCTCCTGGCAGAGGAGTCGGAGCATGCCGACCGGCGGGCGCGGCTCGCGATCGATCTCTTCTGCTATCGCGTCAAGAAGTATCTCGGCGCGTACCTGGCGGCGATGAACGGCGCGGATGCCATCGTCTTCAGCGGGGGCATCGGCGAGAATTCGCCCGACGTTCGTGAGCGAATCTGCCGGGGACTCGATTGGCTGGGGTTTTCGCTCGATCCGGCGAAGAATGCCGCGATGGCGGGCAAGGAAGGCCGGATCGATCGCGACGGGTCGCGCGTGGAACTGTGGGTCATCCCGACCGATGAGGAGCTTCTCATCGCGCGCGACACCTGGCGTGTCGTAACCGGCGCCGAGATGCGCTACTGAGCCGGCGATGGAAATAGTGGAAATAGGGTCAGACCCCATTTCGAGTTCTCGAAATGGGGTCTGACCCTATTTGCTGCTAGTTGCTGCCATCTGTGGCTAGAACCACTGCAGCCCGATCATCACCGGCGTAAAGCTGGTATACGTGCCGACGCCGCCCGCCTGGTGGAAGGCGAGGTCGGTCTTGACCTGGAAGAAGCGCGACTCCGCGAACAGCTCGGCCGGGCCCCACTTCGTCGCGATACCCCCGCCGGCGTTCCAGCCGAACTTCGTCTTCGCGTCGCCGAACGTGACGTTCTGCCCTGCGCGTGCATCGGTCGAGCCATAGATGCCGCCAGTCACACGATGCGCTCCCACGCCGCCCAGGAGGTAGAAGTGCGTCCTGTTGCCGGCCCCCGGCGCATGGATGCGAAGCTTCAGATCAGTGTTCAGCGACCATACCGTGATGTCGCCGCTGGCCGCCATCGTCTGCTCGTACACGCTGTGCACGCGCGTGCCATTGAGGTGATCCACGCTCAGGTCTGCCCGCACGCCGAGCGGCGAGTTCGTGGGATCGTATCCTACCGGTACGGTTACGTTCCAGCCGCCTGTATAGCCGTCTCTCAGCGCGCGCTGCGGAGCGCTCATCCCACCGGCGATTCCGAGATAGTAGCCCCGGGTGAGTCCGAGTTTCAGGGCGAGCGCTTCACTCCGCGCCCGGACGATGGAGTCCTCTCGGGCCTTCGCCCTCATGTTCGCAATGCGAAGCTCCGTCTGCTTCATGAGACGCGCTCGCGATAGTGCGGCGAGCGTCGAGTCGAGCATCCGCTGCTCGGCGCGAATCGAATCGTCATGGCGCGCCATGGCGTTCAAGTCCACTTCTCCGCCGGCCGTGGCGACCTTTCCGGTGTCTTTGGAAATCCTGATACGCTGTGACGACGTCGGCACTTGGCTCTGTGCCAGCGTCGCGACGCCGAACAGCGCAATGGCGCCGATCGCGAGCGCCGCGCGCCGACGCGTGCTGCTCAGGCCTGACATACGACCTCCTTGTAGCGACTTGATTCGCCGCGTGATCACGCGGCAATTCCAAGGTACGGCTCGCTAGAGATCGAACAATCAGGAGGCCGGAGCGGCGCGGTGGGGGTTTGTGGCGCGCCGCAGCGGTGAATTCCCCGTCGTCAGGACAGCGCGGCTTCGATTTCGACCGCGTTGAGCACGCGATCGCGCACCGGCCCCGGCGCGCTCGCCTGGAGAATGGGCAGGTACGGCGTGAGCCATACTCCCTGCCGCCAGGCAAAATCGGTGTCGACCCGAACAGGCAAGGGCGCCGACCAATGCACGTCGCCGCGTGCGACACAGACGATCCATGACGGCGCTTTGGCGGCGTGCACGAGTCCACGGAGCCGCAGCTCGAGCCGTCTGAGGTTTCGCTCGAGGAGCTCGCGTTCGGCGCGCGGGAGGTCGGCGTGCCGTTCGCGGATCCGCTCGACCAGGGAGGTCACCTGTGCGCGCCAGAATCGCTGCCCGCGACTTCCGCGCGGCAGCGCACTGGTGTCCACGTAACAGCTCAGCGTCGCCGTGTTGCGAAGGTCCTCGACAGCTTCGGCGAGGTCTGCGCGCGTTGGCATCAGCCTGCCGTTCGAGCGTCCATGCGCGAAAGAGTAGCGACTTGGGTCCGGCCCGTCGTCCGTAATTTCACTGACGCTCATGTCGGGGATTCTCCGGAGACACTGCCAATGAGACGCATCTATTCAACCCGGTTGCCAACGCAAGGGGAAAAGAAGCTTCACTGCGTGCGGGCAGCGCCGCATGGATCCACTGGGACTTACCGACATTCGGCCAATCGCGCAACCCTACCTTGTATTGCCAATCCGACCCAGACCGCACTCCATGGAGGTGTTTATGGCGATCGTCAAATCGCGCCGTCCGTTTAAATCCCCATTCTCGCTGACCGGCCTGCCGGCCGTGCCATCGTTCGAGGAGCTCGAGAATCGAATGCGGAGCATGTTCGAGTCCCCGTTCGGCACGTTCGAGCCGGAGCTCTTCCCGCAGCAGATGGGCTTGCTGCCGCCGACGGACATCACCGAGAACGATTTCGAGCTGACGCTCACTGCCGAGCTACCCGGCCTCGAGCAGAAAGACGTCGAAATCTCGATTCAGGACGGCATGCTGCTCCTCCGCGGTGAAAAGACCGAGGAGCGCAAAGAAGGCGACGAGAAGCGGTATCATCTGTTCGAACGGAACTACGGCGCATTCCAGCGTGCGTTCACGCTGCCGCGCACCGTGGACGCGAACAAGATCACGGCGGAGTTCGAGAAGGGCGTGCTGAAAGTGCACATGCCCAAGACTGCCGAGGCTCAGGCAAAAACGCGCAAGATCGAGATCGCGGCCAAGTAGCACGTTCGTCGGGCAACCGCACAACGCCGGCGCCTCGATCCTCGCGCGCCGGCGTTACTGTATGCGCAGTGCTAAGCCGTGTGCGCGGCAGGCCGCGCGACCATCGGTTCGTCGCGCAGTGCGCTGGCGATCAGCGGCACGACGTCGATCGCGTTCGATGGATGGGAGATCGTGTTGGTCGTCACGACACGCGCTGCGCCGGCGGCGAGAAGCCCATCGTACGCGCCCTGGGCGAATATACCATGCACGCCCACGCACACCGGCTGACGTGACAGGCGCCGGCTGAGATGGTTCGCGGCGGCCATCATCGTCCGTCCCGTGGAGATGATGTCGTCGACGAGAACCGGCGTGGAGTCACGGAACTGTGCCAGCCGCGGAACCGTTACCTCTACGCCGGCATCACCACGCCGGACCTTGTCCGCCACGAGCCACGGCGCGCCCGCGGTCTCGGCGATGCCGCGCGCCCATTGTGCGCTTTCTCTGTCCGGGCCAATGACGACCGGCGACGGCACGTGCGCGGCGATCCACTCGCCAATCTCCGACGACGCGTGCAGCGCGATGGCGGGAATGGTGTAGACGTCGGACAATCGATGGATGCGATGCAGGTGCGGATCGACCGTCACGAGCCAATCGAAGCCGTGGGACAGAAACGCCGCGAACGATCGCGAGGTCACCGCTTCGCCTGGGTGAAACTCCGCATCCTGGCGCATGTATGCGAGATATGGCGCGACCAGCCCCACGCGCGACGCGCCGGCGCGTCGCGCGGTATCGGCCAGAAACAGAAGCGGCAACGCCAGGCCGTTCGGACAGTGCAGCGCGCATACGATCACGACGTCGCGCGACAAGCAATCGGTCGTCAGCCGAACGGACGTTTCGCCGTCGGGGAATTCGTGGGTTGAGACTTCGCTGAATTCGGCCTCCGCGGCCGCGGCCAGACGCTTGGCGAACGCGGCGTCCGCGGGCAGAGCGAACATGAGAGGCTCGCGCACCGTCAGCCCTCGGCGAGGGCAATCACATCCGGATTCGCCTGCAAGTATCGGCTCGCGTACTCGAGCTCTCCGGGGCTCTCGGCATGCAAACTCACGAGCGGCTGCTCCGGGATCACGGGATCGCCGACCTTTACGTGAATCTCGAGGCCGGCGGCTGCGGCGTGTGGCGCGCCGGCGAGTTTGGCAACTCGGGCCAGCCGACGGTTGTCGATCGCTCCGATTCGGCCCGGCCGAGTGGCCCGGATCGTGTTCACGAACGGCGCTTGCGGCGGTGTTCGCAGACCACCCTGCGCTATGCATATGGCCTCGAACTTCGCGAGCGCGGCGCCGCTATCGAGTGATTGGCGCGCGCGTTCGCAGCCGCCGCCCGAAGGGGCCCCGCCGCCGAGCTCGAGGACGTGACCGGCAAGCAGCAGCGCGCGCTGACGAAGGTCGGCGGGCGCGTCCGGCGCGCGCTGCAGGACGGCCAATGCGTCGCGCGCCTCCAACGCCGGGCCGATCCCGCGCCCGATCGGCTGCGTTCCATCCGTGCGAACGACCCGCGTCGCCAGCCCGAGTGCGTCACTGACGCCGCGGATCAGCTCTTCCATCGCCGCGGCTTCATCGTCGGAGCGGACCTTGGCCGTGGGCCCAATGGGAACGTCGATGACGACGTGCGTCGAACCCGCGGCCAGCTTCTTCGAGAGGACCGATGCGACGACCTGTGTGTGGCTGTAGAAGTCGAGTGGACGCTCGACGCTGATGATGATGTCATCGGCCGGGGCGAGTCGCACTCTTCCGCCCCACGCGATGCAGGCGCCCTCCCGTTCGACCACGCGCCGCATCGCTGTGAGATCGAGGTCGACTGGCGCAAGCGTCTCCATGGCGTCGGCCGTACCCGCGGGCGACGTGATCGCTCGGGAAGACGTCTTTGGAATCGTCAGTCCGCACGCCGCAACGATCGGGACCACGACGATGCTCGTGCGATTGCCCGGCAATCCTCCAACGCAGTGTTTGTCGACGATGGGCGCATGCCCCCAGTACAACCGCTCGCCGGTATCCACCATGGAGCGCGACAATGCGACCGCTTCGTCGAGCGACGCGTGCGCTCCGGTGAACGCGGTCAGAAATGCCGCGAGCTCGATGTCGGAGTACAGTCCCGCCACGATGTCGCGAACGATTCGGTCAATGTCCGCTGCATCGAGATGCCGGCCGTACGCTTTGGCGCGAACCGCGCTGAACGATTCGACTTGCGGCGCAGGGGACAACCGAACCAGATCGCCCTCGTTCGCCCCGAGTCGGGTCCAGGCTACGTCGGACAGCGCGCACTCATCGGGTGCGAGCAATGCGTCGGTCACGACGTTGAGGGTCGCGACGATCGATGTTCCACCGCGCTCCACCGCGATCCGTGACTGCGCCGACCAGCCCTCGGCGCGACACACCGGCGATTTCTGCGACAGGAAAATCACCGGCTCCTGATACGTGTCGATGCCGAGCCGCCGCAGGCGGACGACGTCCGCCGATTGGTGAGCGGCGCGTGACATGACGTCAACCGGGAGCGATCGGAATCCGCTTGGACGTGATCAGCTCCGAGAGTATCTGCGCAACCGCCGGCGTCACGCCTTCGATCTGGGTCAACGCGTGGCCATCGCCACGGTTCCATAGCTGGTCGAGCGACAAGGACGAGAGACGAATCGCGCTCGCCGCGTGACGATAGGCCGCGATGCGCTTGGCGCTGCCGCGACCGTGGACGAGCCGATCGGCGAGCCCATCGAGGATGTCGGCCGCCAGTTCATTGGAACGCCGGCGCGTGGGCGATCCGATTTGCACTTCATCGACGTCGGAGCCGTCACGAACGTGGTTGTGAGCGTCGATCACGGAGCGGCCCTCCTCTCGTCAGCGTGTGTGAACGAATGAATCATTGCAGAGGGCGAGGCCAGGGGCCGTCGGGCAAGCTGCGCGTCGTCGTCCGTATTCCACCTACGTCCGATGAAAAAGCTGATCGCTGTGCACCTGCCGAATGCGCGCGATGGTTCTCGACCGTCCGGTTCGGCGCGCGTCGGAATCGCCGGCGCTGCGCCTCACCGATGTGCCCGCTCCGACGTCTAACCGCGGGAAGGTACTCGCCGGCGTCAGGCGGACGGACGTTCGCGAGATGGTGTCGATTGCCGCGACGACTCGTATTCGGCCCACCGTGGACGAGGTCCCACTCGAGCGGGCGAACGGTGCGCTCGCGCGGTTCGGCTCGGGCGAAGCAGTACGAGGCGCGCGCGCGCTCCGAGTGGCATGTTCCTGAAACTGTTCCACAGCGCGCGCGTCGCCGCGACGAGCAGACCGACGGCGAGCGCGAGCCAAGCGCCGAGAATGAAGGTCAGCAGGACGGCGTTGGTGTTCCATGCCGCAAAGAACGCGATGCTGGCGGCGATGATCGGCGGAAGAAACACCGCGCCGAGGCCGGACGCTCGCAACGCGCTGGTCCACGACCACGTATCCCGCGAAAAGCCGGATGCCGACCAGCTCGCGGCGATGGCGAGGACGATGGCGGGACCGGCGAAGACGAGCAGCTCGACGATGCTGTAGCCGGATTGCGTCGTCGACACGGTCCAGAGCACGAGCGCAATGGCGAGCCCAATGCTGCGGGCCGTCCAGACGTGCGCGCGATGTCGAGATGGCATGCGTGTTCCTTTCCGCGTCTGGCTCGAAGATGTGACGTGGCAATGCGCGCGGGCGTCGGGGATTAGAGGACTTTCATCCGCCCATCGCCCGACGGTATCCCGGGGAGTGTTGCCTAGGTTCCAAATCGAGAAGCCTTTGGAGCGACGACCAGAGCACCCGATGGCAACCGCGTCCTCGATCGACCGACCCGCCACCACGCGCGGGATTCGCTCTCCGCTCGATGCACTCGCGGCGGGTGTGGCGGGCCTCGGCGCAACGACGCTTCGGCTGCTCGGCGCGCTCGGCGCCGCAGTGCGCTTCGTCGCTGACACAGTCGTCGCGATCGCGCGGGACGCCCGGACATGGGTACCGGAGACGCTCGAGCAGATGTGGAGGCTCGGTGTCGCGTCGCTCCCGATCGCGTTGTTCATCGCGTTGTTCACGGGCATCGTGCTGGCGCTGCTCGCCAGCTACTCGTTCACTGGCGCGGTGCCGCTGTACTTCGTCGGCACGCTGGTGGAGAAAACGGTCACGCTCGAGCTCACGCCCGTGTTGACGGGGCTGGCGCTGGCCGGCCGGGTCGGGGCAAACATCGCGGCCGAGTTGGGCACGATGCGTGTGACGGAGCAGATCGATGCGCTCGAGACGCTGTGCTATGACCCGATTCCGTATCTGGTCGTGCCTCGCGTGCTCGCTGGAGCGCTGATGTTCCCGGTGGTCGTGGCGGCCTCGATGGTCGTCGCGGTGGCGTCGGGTTGGGTTGCCTCGGTGATGCTGCTGCACATGTCCACACCGGAGTTCATGAAGGGCTTTCGACTGTTCTTCAGCACATTCGACGTGGAGTACGGGCTGGTGAAGTCGGCGAGCTTTGGCGTCGCGGTCACGCTGATCGGGTGTCGGCGGGGCTTGGGCACGGATGGCGGCGCGGTCGGAGTGGGACGAGCCGCGACGCGGGCCGTCGTCTATTCGGCGATGCTCATTCTCGTGCTCGACGCCTTCTGGGCCGTGACCTGGCTCCTGGGGCATGGAGAGGCGGTATGAAACGCAAAACTGACATCCTCGTTGGACTGGTCGTGCTGCTCGTCGCCGTCACGACGGTCGTCGCCATTGCGTGGGTGAAACAGGTCGACATTGGCAAGCGACAGCGCGAGGTCGTCGCGCGGTTCCGCGACGTGGGCAACGCGCGGGTGGGCAACTCGGTGATCGTCCGCGGGGTGGTCGCCGGCCGTGTGCAGGCGATCGAGCTCGCGCCCGACGGATGGGTGCTCGTTCACCTCCGCGTCAGTCCAGCAGTGACATTCCCGCCCGACCCGGTCGTGCTGCTGAACGAGTCGAGCCTGTTCGGCGAGTGGCAGGCAACCGTGATCGAGCGCGGTGCGCTGCCGCATGACGACGCGGTACGACGCGAGATCGCCGACGCCGGACGCGATCGGGGGACGCTGCCCGGGGCGACGCTCCCGGGCATCGGCAAGCTCACTGCCGTGGCGGGGCAGATCGCCGGGGACGTGGCCAGCGTGGCGGAGCGTGTGGAAGTGGCATTCGACGAGCAGGCCGCGCGCGAGCTGCGAGGCTCGATCAAGAACGTGGCGGATCTCTCGACCGTGCTGTCGCGCACCGTTCGAACGCACGCGTCGGATCTCGACGTACTCTCCAGCCAGCTGAAGCAGGCGGTCGTGACGCTCAATCAGACCGCGAGCACCGTCCAGGGGACCGCGACGCGGATCGATTCCGCGGCCACTTCCCCGGAGGCGCGCGCGATCATGAGCAATCTGGCGGCTGCCTCGGCCGACTTGAAGGAAACGTCGAATCGCGTGCGGGACCTGTCCGCTCGATTCGCCGCGACCCAGTCCAGGCTCGACGCCGCGATCTCGAGCGGCGATTCCGTGCTGAGCAAGATCAACTCGGGTACCGGCTCGCTGGGCCTCATGGTGAACGATCCGAGCATGTATCGTCGAACCGACTCGCTGCTCGTCGATCTGCGCGCGCTGGTGACCGACATCAAGGCCAACCCCAAGAAATACGTGAGCATCCGGGTCTTCTGACCCGGCGGCCTCGGTCCCGGCAAAAGCCTGACATCCGCGCGGCGAATCGCCGACTGTGGAGACTTTGCGGGCCGCCCAGCTTTGCCCACGGTGTGGCGCTCCGGCACACAGTGGGCCGTGAGCGTCGCGCGAAGGAGATGCTCATGCTGATGCTTCGGGACCTCATGACGCCGGCGCCGTTGACCATCGGTCCGACTGCGACGCTCCGCGACGCGGTCGAGATGCTCACCACGGTGGGCGTGAATGCACTCCCGGTCACCGACGGCGATCGCGTACTCGGGATCGTGACGGCGCAAAGCATCATCGCGTTCGAATGCGCGACACCCGGAGTTCCGACCGAGCGCGACGTCGTCGATGTGTGGGACGACGACGGCGCCGACGATGCGGACCTGCCTCCCGCGGCGTACTTCACCGAGCTGTGGGACGACGCGGGCGGGGACGTCACGGAGCGGTTCCGTGCGTCGGAGACGCCGGAGTGGGACATGCTGTCGGAGCACTCGGTCGAGGAAGCAATGATCTTCGATCCGCCACAGCTCGCGCCGACGGTGTCGGCCGAGGACTGCGCGGAGCGCATGCGGGCGACGCATTCACATGGCGTGCTCGTGATCGAAGACGGGCGGCTGTGCGGGATCGTGACGACAATGGACATCACGCGGGCATTTGCCGAGCGTGCAACGGAGGACGTGACGGAGATCCCGTAATCGATTTTCGGGAGACCTCGGACAGGTGTTCAGCGGTTCGCTGACGGACGACGGGCGAGGGATGGGGCATCATGCAGTAGAGGATCGAGCGGGCCGTGAACGAGTGGGAGGAGCGATGGCAACGCAAACCCTGGAAGCAGTTGGACCCGAGCTCGGAGTGCGAGCAGCGGCATCCTCGCCCGTGATCGTGGCGACCGACGGCCGCGAGCAATCCGACGCCGCGCTCATCGCGGGCGGGATTCTCGCCGGCGAGAGTGACGCGCTGCGTGTCGTGTCGGTGATCAAGCCGATGCCCATCGTGAGCCCGGAGGCACAGCTTCCGATTTCGCCGGATTTCGAGGCGTCGCGCCGGGCGCAAGCCAAGCGCGCGGTCCTCGATCAGATGACGCGGGTGTGGCAGGATGGCGAGGGGATCGGACTCGAGCTGCACGACGGCGATCCCGCGACGACGATTGCCCGGGTGGCGCACGATACCAACGCGGCGATCATCGTCTCCGGCCTCGGCCGGCACAGCGTGATGGACCGGCTGTTCGGCGACGAGACGGCGTTGCGCCTCATTCGGGTGTCGGCCGTCCCCGTGCTCGCAGTCACGAGCAAATTTACCCAGGCGCCGCGGCGCATCGTCGTGGCCATCGATTTCAGTGAGACGAGCCTTCGCGCGGCGCGGCTTGCGCTGGACGTTGCGACCTCCAGCGCGACGATTTATCTGGCGCATGTCGCGCCGCGCGACGCTACTCTCTACGACTGGAGTGGCGCGGGCTCCTCGTACAAGCAGGACGCCGGCGAGGCGCTGCAGCGCATGCGCGAGCAGCTCCGTGTGCCGGCGGGCATGATCGTGCAGCGGGTGTTGCTGCAGGGCGACCCGGCGACCGAGCTGCTCGCGTTCGCGGCGAGCGTCAATGCCGACCTGATCGCCACGGGAAGTCACGGCCACGGGTTCGTCGCACGGATGCTGATCGGCAGCGTTACCACGCGCATCCTGCGGTGCTCGACGTGCAGCGTACTGACGGTACCCCACGCGGCGGCAATGACGCGCGTGCGAACGGCCGTCGAGCCGCCCGTGGTCGTGAGTCTGCAGCGTCCCGAGTGGACGGCACAGCTCAACGAGTTCACGCGGCGCAACGTTGGCCGCCGCGGCGTGCTCGAGGTGGACGACCCCGAGCTCGGCGCGCAAGCGCAGGAGCACGACTATCCACTCCTCGGAGCATCGTACGATCACCATGACGGTCGCGTCGAGCTCATGTTCGGCGAGCTCGGGGACGTGCAACGCCACCTCACGCGGAGCATCGGTTCGGTCAGCGGGATCGACGTGTTGACGAACGAGCGTGGACGCGACATCGCATTGCGGATCGCCCACGGGGCGGGTCAGACGCTGCTGACCTTCCTGCCATGACGTGATCCAAGGCCGAGGCATGCGGGCGGTTCGTGACGGTCGGCGCGTCCGTTCGCATGTCCTCGGTCCTTGAGACGCACCCATGAAAATCCGATTCATCATCCCGATTCTCTCGCTCGTCTGGCTCGCGGCGGGCGTGGCGTCGTTGCTGGCCGGCCGCGGCGCGTGGGCGCATGCCGTCTGGATGAGCGGCGTCGTGCTGCTGGGCGCGCCGATCGTATTTCAGACGCTGCGCAAGGCGCTTCGTGGCCGCTTCGCGACCGACGTCGTCGCCACGCTCTCGATCGTCGGCGCGATCGCGCTCGACCAGCCGCTTGCCGGTCTGGTGATCGTGCTCATGCAATCCGGCGGCGAAGCGCTCGAGCGGTTCGCGGAGGGGCGGGCGTCGGCGGCCGTGCGGGCTCTCGAGGAAGCCGCGCCGCGCATCGCCCACCGAGTGTTGCCGGAGCGAATCGAGGACATCGCCGTCGGCGAGATCGCCGTGGGCGACGAACTGCTCGTGCGGCCGGGCGAGCTCGTTCCCTGCGATGGCATCGTCACGTACGGCGATTCCGAGCTCGACACCTCGTCGCTCACCGGCGAGGCGATGCCAGTCCGCGCGACCGTGGACTCGCCGGTGATGAGCGGAACGATCAACGGCTACGGCGCGCTTCACATGCGGGCCACCGCCGGCGCCAAGCAGAGCCAGTATGAGCGAATCGTCGAAATGGTGCGAACTGCTCAGGCGAGCAAAGCGCCGCTGCAGCGTCTGGCGGACCGGTACGCCGTGTGGTTCACGCCCCTCACGCTGGTCATCTGCGCTGTGGCAGTCGTCCTCAGCCATGACTGGATGCGCGCCTTGGCCATCGTCGTCGTCGCCACGCCTTGTCCGCTGATTCTGGCGACGCCGGTCGCGTTCATCGGCGGTATCAATCGCGCCGCGCGCCGGCAGATCATCATTCGCAATGGCGGAGCGCTCGAGCAGCTGAGCCGGGTCGACATTGCGGTGTTCGACAAGACGGGCACGATCACGGTCGGCAAACCGCGCCTTCAACACGTGCACGCGAGCCCGGGCTTCGACGCCGAACAGGTGATGCGATACGCGGCATCGGTGGAGCAGGGGTCGAGTCACCTCCTCGCGCGCGTTCTCGTGGAGACAGCCGAGGAGCGCGGGCTCGTTTGGCCGCGCGCCGAGCAGCACGTCGAGTCCGCCGGCCAGGGCGTGCTCGGCATCGTGGACGGCCACGAAGTCCGCGTGGGCGCACGGGCGTTCGTGCTGCCGCACTGCGAGGCGGGCGTGTTGGCCGCCGCCGCGCTCGAGCACCCCGGCGCGACGCTCCGTGCCTACGTAGCGATCGACTCGAGATTGGCGGCGGTGATCGAGTACGCCGACGAAACGCGTCCGGACCTGCCGGGCGTGCTGTCGCGGCTCAAACGTGCCGGGATCCACCGCGTGGTGTTGCTGTCGGGGGACCATGCGCCGATCGCGCGCGCCGTGGCGGAGCGGGTGGGAATCACCGAGACCTACGGCGATCTGCTGCCGCCGGAAAAGGCGACGTTCGTGGAGCGGCTGCGTTCCGAGGGTCGCGGCGTGCTGATGGTCGGCGACGGCGTGAACGACGCGCCCGCCCTGTCGAGCGCCGACGTGGGAGTCGCGCTCGCCGGACACGGCGGTGGCGTGACCACGGAGGCTGCCGACGTCATCATCCTGGTCGATGCGCTCGATCGCGTGACGGACGCGCTCTCGATCGGCTCGCGGACGATGCGCATCGCGCGGCAGAGCATCCGCGTGGGGCTGGGGCTGAGTGGCGTCGCGATGCTGGTCGCCGCGTTCGGCGGCCTCCCGCCGGTGATCGGCGCCGGGCTGCAGGAAGCCATCGACGTCGCGGTCATCCTCAACGCGCTCCGCAGCTCGGCGGAGCCCCTCATTCGGCCCCGCAACTCGCGGGGTGAGACGCCGCGACGACGCGCGAGCGGAGACGGACATGACGAGACAGTCTCGCACGTACGACGCGTTTCGGCGATTCGCGCATAGGGTCTCGATCTCGGTTGGCGCCCCGTGGGCCTTCGCGCTCGCGCTCGCCATCGTGGCCGTCTGGGCGCTCACGGGGCCTGTCTTCCGGTTTTCCGATACCTGGCAGCTCGTGATCAACACCGGCACCACGGTGATCACGTTCCTGATGGTGTTCGTGATTCAAAACACCCAGAACCGCGAGTCGCAGGTGATCCAGCTCAAGCTCGACGAACTTATCCGGGCGGTCGAACAGGCGCGCAACGAGCTCGTCGACCTGGAGGACTTGTCGGACGACGAGCTTCGCCGGCTGCAGCGGCAGTTCGAGGCGCTGCGCAAGTCCGCCGAGCAGGCGCGACTCTCTCGCGATGTCGTTGGGTCGGGGCGTGTAGGCTAAACCCTGACGCGACGCGCGGGCGCCGCTGACACGGGACGCGCGACTTGCCCGATACAGGACTCCCCGACTCCGAGGCGATCTTGGTCGAGTCGTGTGACACCGACCAAATCCACTCCATTCACGACGGGCCGGCGTATGAAGATTTCGAATAAGCGATTCGCGCAGCTTGCAGCCGCGAGCCTTGGAGCGATCGGCATCATCTACGCGTGCGCACCGCGCGCGAAGACATCTTTCGTCACGGGCGACGCGGCGTCGCGAGTGTACGTCGCGCCCGGCGCGTACGACGAGTATTACGCGTTCCTGTCAGGCGGGTACAGCGGACAGGTGAGCGTGTATGGGCTGCCCTCGGGCCGCCTGCTCAAGCTCATTCCAGTTTTCTCACAATTCGCAGAAGACGGCTACGGCTACAACGAAGACACGAAGCCGATGCTTCAAACCAGTTATGGCTTCATACCGTGGGACGACTCGCACCACCCGGAGCTGTCCCAGACCGATGGCGTCCCGGACGGCCGCTGGTTGTTCATCAACGGCAATAACACGCCACGCATCGCGCGCATCGATCTGGCGCGGTTCGAGACGAGCGAGATCATTCAGATCCCGAACGCCGCCGGCGGTCACGCATCGCCGTTCACCACGCCGGATACGAAATACGTCGTGTCGGCCACGCGATTCAGCGTGCCGATTCCGAATACCGACGTCGCAATCGACAGCTACAAGCAGAACTTCCGAGGCACGCTGTCGTTCATCGCGGCCAATCAACCCGGCAAGATGGACGTTGCGTTTCAGATTCTCGTCCCGGGTTACGACTACGATCTGGGCCACGCCGGCAAAGGTCCGTCCGACGGCTGGTTCTTCTTCACGTCGTACAACACGGAACAGGCCAACACGAAGCTCGAGGAGAACGCCTCGCAGAACGACAAGGACTTCGTCGCCGCCGTGAACTACAAGCGCGCCGAAGAGTGCGTCGCGCAGGGCAAGGCGAAGCAGCAGCCGTCCGAGTACGTGCACAACTGGATCGACGAGGGGACGCGAACCGCCAAGTCGGAGAAGAAAACGTCGGTGAAGATGATCAGCCCGGCCGATTGCCCGGGGGTCATCTACTACCTGCCAACGCCCAAGTCGCCGCACGGCGTCGACGTGGATCCGACGGGTGAGTACATCGTGGCCGGCGGCAAGCTCGCCACGGTCATCCCGGTCCACTCGTTCACCAAGATGCAGAAGGCGATCGCCGACAAGGCATTCGAGAAGGAGATCGACGGCATTCCGGTGCTCAAGTACGACGCCGTGATGGCCGGCGAGGTCCAGAAACCTGGCCTCGGCCCGCTGCACACGGAGTTCGACGGCAAGGGCTACGCGTATACGTCGATGTTCATCTCGTCCGAAGTCGTGAAGTGGAAGCTCGGCACGTGGGAAGTCGTCGACCGGATGCCCGTCTACTACTCGATCGGCCACCTGATGATTCCGGGCGGCGACAGCAAGAAGCCGTGGGGCAAGTACCTCCTGGCGATGAACAAGATCACGAAGGACCGGTACCTGCCGACCGGGCCCGAGATGGCGCAGTCGGCGCAGCTGATCGACATCAGCGGCGACAAGATGAAGATGCTGCTCGACTTCCCGACGATCGGCGAGCCGCACTATGCGCAGGCCATCCCGGCGAGCCTCGTCAAGGACAAGTCGGTCAAGTTCACGAAGCTCACGGAGAACACCAACCCCTGGGTAACGAAGTCCGAGGCCGAGGGCGGCATCACCAGAACCGGGAAGCGCGTCGACATCAAGATGATCGCGATCCGGAGCCACTTCGCGCCCGACAACTTCGAGGGCGTGCAGGTTGGGGACTCGGTGTACTTCCACGTCACGAACATCGAGCAGGACTGGGACATCCTCCATGGGTTCGCGGTGCTCGGCGCCGCCAACTCGGAGCTCATCCTGCAGCCGGGCGAGACGCACACGCTCGAATGGCTACCAAAGGCACCCGGCGTCTATCCGTTCTACTGCACCGACTTCTGCTCGGCGCTGCACCAGGAGATGCAGGGCTACATCCGGGTGTCGCCGGCGGGGTCGAACGTCAAGCTCATCGCCAACGTGAGTCCGAAGGCACAGGCCCAGATCAGCGGTGGGCAGACCGGTAAATAGCAGAATGTCCAAGCTTCCGAGAGTGCTCCTCGCGCTCGCGTCGGCCCTCCTCCTCCTCGCGCTGCCATTGCCCCTTTGGCGTGTCAGTCTGATCGCGCCGCAGTACCCGGAAGGACTGGGCATGGAGATCTACGCGCGCACCGTGCGCGGCGCGACGGAGCACGATCTCGGAAACATCAACGAGTTGAATCACTACATTGGAATGCGGGCGATCGAGCCCGAGAAGATCAAGGACTTTCGCGTGATCCCATGGGCCATCGTGGGTCTGACAGTGTTCGGCGTCGTGGCGGCGATCGTCGGTAAGCGTCCGCTTGCCATCGCCTGGGTGGTAGTGTTCGCCATCGCCGGCGCCGTGGGCCTGTGGGACTTCTGGCATTGGGAATACACGTACGGCCACGATCTCGACGTGGCGCACGCAATCATCAAGGTGCCGGGGATGAGCTACCAACCGCCCCTCATTGGCGCGAAGCAACTGTTGAACTTCACGGCGACTTCGTGGCCCGCCCTCGGCACCTTCGTCATCGGCTTGTCGTTCGCCATCGGCGCCATGTCGGCCTTCCTGCCGCGGCGCTCCACGACGAGCCAGCCGGCAGCGCAGAGCGCTGGCCCGCTTCACCACCACGCCGTCGCATGAACGCCCGAAGATGGACGGCGGCCGCGGCGCTCTCGCTCGCCGCGGCGTGCGGAGCGCACGGGCCGGAGCCGATCGCCTACGGCGTCGACACGTGCGGCTACTGCCGCATGCAGATCGTCGATCAGCGGTTCGGCGCCGAGCTGGTGACGGTGAAAGGCCGCACGGTCAAGTTCGACTCCATCGAGTGCCTCGTCTCCTACTACAAGCAGGCGTCGGGCGCGCGCGACGTGGCGTCGGTGTGGGTGACGGACATTCGTCATCCGGGCACGCTGATCGATGCGACGCAGGCCCGATTCGTCGACCTCGGCCCGGGCAAGGCGCCGATGGGCCGCGGCTGGGCCGCCGTCGCGGACTCGAGCGCCGCCGGAGAGATCGGAATCACCGATCCAGCGGCGGTCAAACGATGGACGGATCTCCTGTGATCGCGCGCGTCATGCTCGTGTTCGGACTCGCGGCCAATGCGGCCAGCGTCGGAGCGCAGCGACAGCTCGACGTCTCGCCGGCGGGTCCGTATCGCACGATCACGTCCGCCGTGCGCGAGGCGAGAACCGGCGATCGTGTGGTCGTCCATGCGGGCCTCTACCGCGAGCCGCAAATCGTGATCGACAAGCCGCTCGTTCTCGAGGGCGACGCGTGGCCCGTGCTCGACGGCGAGTCCAGGCACGGGCTGATCCTCGTGACCGCGGACGACGTCACGGTGCGCGGGCTCGTGCTGCGCAACGTGGGAACGAGCTTCGTCGAAGATCGCGCGGCGGTGCGCGTGACGTCGGCGCGCGGCTGCACGATCGACCACAACCGCGTCGAGAACGGTTTCTTCGCGATCTACCTGGCCAATACGACCGACTGCCGAGTGACCGACAACGTCATCCACGCCACCGGCCAGCGCGAGACGGAGTCGGGTAACGGCATCCATCTGTGGACGTCGCGACGGATCACGATCGCGCGGAACCAGATCAGCGGCCAGCGCGACGGGATCTATTTCGAGTTCGTGCACGACAGCGACATCGAGCAGAACGTCAGCACGGGGAACCTGCGCTACGGGCTGCACTTCATGTACTCCGACGATTGTCGGTACGTGGAGAACACCTTTCGCCAGAACGGCTCCGGTGTCGCCGTGATGTTCACGAAACGCGTGCAAATGATCGGCAATCGATTCGAGGACAACTGGGGGCCGGCCTCCTACGGCCTGCTCCTCAAGGAGATCATGGACAGCCGCCTCGAGGGGAACCGATTCTTGCACAACACGACCGGACTGCTCGCCGACGGCGCCAACCGTCTGGTCGCCGAGCACAACGACTTCGCGAACAACGGCTGGGCGATCAAGCTCGAGGCGAGCACCATCGACGGGCGTTTCGAGAAGAACAATTTCCGCGGCAACAGCTTCGACGTGTCGACCAACAGCCGCGAGCCGTCGACGACGTTCGATGGCAATTACTGGGACAGCTATCACGGCTACGACCTCGACCGCAACGGCGTCGGCGACGTACCGCATCGCCCCGTGCGCCTGTTCTCCATTCTGGTGGAGCACTTTCAGCCGGCACTGATCCTGATGCACAGCGCGTTCGTCGAGCTGCTCGACGGCGCCGAGCGCATTCTGCCGTCCTTGACGCCGGAAACGCTCGTCGACCCGACTCCAGCCATGCGGCCGGTGACATGATCGAGATCACGAAACTCACTAAGCGCTTTGGCGCGCACGAAGTCCTGCGCGGCGTCGATTTGCGCATCGAGCGGGGCCGCGTCACCGGGATCATCGGGCCGAACGGGGCGGGCAAGACGACGCTGCTCAAGCTGCTCCTCGGCCTGAGCCATCCCACGTCAGGGGAGCTCAAGATCGACGGCAAAATCGTCGGCGACGATGAAAGCTACCGTGCGCGAATCGGCTACATGCCGCAGATCGCGCGCTTTCCAGAGAACCTCACGGCGTCCGAACTTTTCGCCATGCTGCGCGATTTGCGCGGTGATTCCGGAGATCTCGATGAGGAAATGCTGAACCGATTCGAGCTCGCTCCGCACCTCGAGAAGCCGTTGCGCGTGCTCTCCGGCGGCACGCGGCAGAAGGTGAACGCGTGTCTGGCGCTCCTGTTTCGTCCCACGCTGCTGATGCTCGATGAACCGACGGCCGGGCTCGATCCGCTCTCCAGCGCCACCCTCAAGGACAAGATCTCGGCGCTGCGAGGCGAAGGCGTGACGGTCGTGGTGGCGTCGCACATCATGAGCGAGCTCGAGGAGCTGTGCGACGACGTCGCGTTTCTCCTCGACGGCGTGGTGCGCTATGTGGGTCCGGTATCGCAACTCACGGCGATGACGCGGCAGGCGAATCTCGAGCGCGCGATCGCCGCGCTGATGATCCGGGAGGTCGCATGAACGCTCTCGTGTACAAGATCGCTCGCACGCAGGCGCGCGACGCACTGCGGAGCCGGTGGATCGCCGTATACACGGTGTTCTTCCTGCTCGCGACCGAGGGACTGCTGCGATTCTCGGGCGACGGCGCCAAGGCGGTACTCAGCTTGTCGAGCGCCGCGCTGATCGTGGTGCCGCTCGTCACGCTGGTGCTCTCGACGATCTATGTCTACAACGCTCGTGAGTTCACCGAGTTGCTGCTCGCGCAGCCGATTCGCCGGTCCACGCTGTTCAGCGGACTGTATCTCGGGCTCGCCGTGCCGATGGCGGCGGGATTCGTGGCGGGCGTTGGCCTGCCGCTGCTGATTCGCGGCGGCGGCGACGCGTCGCAGCGCGGGGCCGTCATGGCGTTGCTCGCCGTGGGGATGTTGCTGACGTTCGTGTTCACGGCGATCGCGTTCGTGATCGCGCTCGGTACAGACGACCGCTTGCGCGGGCTGGGTGTCGCCCTCGGATTGTGGTTCGTGGTGTCGCTCCTCTACGACGGCATGGTGCTCGTGGTCGTCGCGATGTTCGGCGACTACCCGATCGAGCGCGCGCTCCTCGGGTTGACGTTCGCGAATCCGGTGGACCTCGCCCGCGTCGTGCTGCTGCTCAAGCTCGACGTGGCGGCGCTCATGGGCTACACGGGCGCCGTGTTCCAGCGGTTCTTCGGCGGATCGCTGGGGATCGCGCTCGCCGCGGCGGCGCTGATCATGTGGGCGGTCGTGCCTTACGGCTTTGGCACGCGGCAGTTCCGTCGAAAAGACTTCTGATCCACTGCACATCTCTCACAACAACCAGGGAACCGACCAATGTCCCGATACCGTGTGACCTCGATCCTGACCCTCGGCGGAATCGCGCTGTCGACCGCGCTACTCGTTGGGTGCGCCGAAAAGAAGCCGGCGGCGAACGACAGCGCCGCAGCGGCAACAGCTACCACCGGCTCTACGGCGCCGGCCGGAGTAGCCAGCGGCCCGCTGACGCCGGACCCCGGCGGGCAGGTCATCGTCGTCGAGTTGTACAGCGACGCCAATGGCAACTACTTCAAGCCGGCCGAGATCCAGGCGAAGAAAGGCGACGTAGTCCGCTACACGTTGAAGGTGGGCGTCCACAACGTGCATTTCCTGGCCGATTCGAATTCTGGAAAATCCGGACTTCCGCCGGCGCCGAGCGACTTGCTTCAGCTTCCAGGGCAGACGTACGACGTCGCTGTGCACATGGACCCCGGCACGTACTATTTCCAGTGCGATCCACACGCGGCGCTGGGAATGAAAGGGCACCTGATCGTCAAATAACTTGGCGAAGCAAGGGCGCCCAAGCGCCAACTAATTTGCCACCCCGAATCCCCGACGGCCCGCTATGGCTGTCGGGGATTCTCTTACAAAAAAACAAGCAACTCTGAAGCTGCAAACGGGTGCTTCCCGGACGGAATGGCACCCTGGCCAGAGGTAGGTTCGACGCAGTTCGAGAGACGTCACACTCGAATGATCCGCGCGTTCGACCGGACGCGCGAACCCCGATCAGAAGAGGAAGCCGATATGCAAAACATCACGAGACTCGGACTGGCAGCGGTACTGGCGGCAGCGTTTGCCGGAACCGCCGCAGCCCAGACCAATAACAGCGGTGGCAAGTCGGACACCGCGACGCGGGCAGACTCTGCCGCGCCTCAGAAGAAGAACACTGTCAGCCTGTACCGTCCCATGGACATCCAGCACCTGCGCCCGGCGGATCAGCGCGGTGTGAACATGTTCGAGTCACCAAAGGACGATTCGGTGCCGTTCAACGGATTTGCGCTCTCGTTCGGGGGCGCGTTCACGCAGGAGTTCCAGGGGTTGGATCACTCGAACTCCGCGAACCCGGTCATGACGACTGGCACGACGCCAGTGAACCAGAATCAGCTCATCACGATCGGACACGGCTTCAACAACGCGGTCGCCAACCTGAACGTCAACGCGCAGCTCGCCCCGGGGATCCGCGTCGCCATGACGTCGTACCTGTCGGCGCGGCACCACCAGGAATCGTGGGTCAAGGACGGCTACCTGCTGATCGACGCTTCGCCGATCGACAACCCGCTCCTCAACACGATCATGAAGTACACGACGCTCCGCGTCGGTCACTTCGAGATCAACTACGGTGATGGGCACTTCCGCCGCAGCGACAACGGCAACAGCATGTACAATCCGTTCATCGGGAACTACGTCCTCGATGCCTTCACGACGGAGATCGGTGCCGAAGCATACATCCGCTCGAACGGCGTCATCGCGATGCTCGGCGCCACGGGCGGCGAAGTACACGGCCAGGTGACCAATCCGCAGGGCCGTTCGATCGCCACGCTGGGCAAGCTTGGCTTCGACAAGCAGTTCACGAAGGACGTCCGCGTCCGTCTGACCGGCTCGTTCTACGCCGCGAACAAGTCGGCGAGCAACACGCTCTACACCGGTGACCGCGCCGGTTCGCCGTACTACGACGTGCTCGAGAACAGCGCGTCGACCGAGACGTCGAACGCGTGGTCGGGTCAGATTCGCCCGGGCTTCTCGAACAAGGTGAACGCCGAGGTCGTCAACCCCTTCATCAAGGTCGGCGGCGCCGAGTTCTTCGGTCAGTTCGAGCTCGCGAAGGGCGGATCGTTCGCCGAGCCGAAGCTTCGCACCATCCGGCAGCAGGTGTACGAGGGACTGTATCGCTTCGCCGACGACAAGCTCTATCTCGGCGGCCGGTACATCAACGTCAACGGCCAGCTGATCTCGAAGAACCTGAACAACGAGTCGGTGAACCGGTGGCAGCTCGGCGGCGGCTGGTTCGTCACGCCGAACGTGCTCGCCAAGGCGGAGTGGGTGAATCAGAAGTACAACGACTTCCCGGTGACGAACATCCTGAACGGTGGGCAGTTCAAGGGGTTCATGATCTCGGGAGTGGTGGGGTTCTGATCGGGCCCCGGTTGTCGGGACAAGCAAATAGTTGACTGCACTGTGCAATTTCTCTGAAAATGCCAGAGTGGCACTGGAAAAGGGCGACCAATCGACGGTCGCCCTTTTCGCGCCGCATCAACTGCGTCAACCCGCGGCCCCCGATCTCGGCGAGGGCGCAAACGAGTGATCGGGCGAGTCGGCTACACCGGACCAAGCCTTCAGTACTTCGCCCACGCCCACAGCGTTTCTGTCACTTCCAGCACGGACGATCCCGGCCGAAGCGCAAGGCTGCCAGGCGTCCGACTTACGTCGACCACATCGCTGCCGTCCGTGCGCATGGTATACACACCAAGACTTCCGTCGCGCGGAGCTACACGTCGGCGTTCACCCAGACGCGCGCGACAGAGTGGATTCTGAAGTAGGGTTGCGCTGACGACGAGCCGCCGGGCGGACACCCTTGGCAGCTCTCCCGGCAACAAGCGGCGGCGCGACGAGCGCCGCCGCTTGTTGCCGGGAGTCTCGACTACCGCTCCTGCGTCGTCGTCACCGCCCCATTCTTCGTCGCGTACTTCTCGAACCATCCCCTCAGATACAACTGCGTCCGCAGGAAATTCGACGGCGTGCTCGACGTGCCGTGATACTCGTTGTTCATCCGGATCATCATCGTCGGCGTGCCGTGCATCTTGAGCGCGCGATAGAACTCTTCGATCTGCGGGATCGGCGTGCGCAGGTCCAGCACGCCCGTCATCAGCAGCGTCGGCGTCTTCACGTTGCCCACGTACATGATCGGTGAGCGGCGCAGGTACTCGCTCGGATCCTCCCAGAATGGCTTCTCGAAGTTTCCATACCACCCAGCGCCGTCGGTCTCGCCCACGAAGCTGATCCAGTCGATCACCGGGCAGAGCGCCGCGGCGGCCGCGAAGCGATCGGTGTGGCCCACGGTCCACGAGGTCAGCACGCCGCCGCCCGAGCAGCCGTACACGAACAGATTCTTCGGATCGACGTAACCACGACCGAGCACGGTGTCGACGCCGGCCATCAGGTCGTCGAAGTCCTTGCCCGGATACGCGTTCTTGATCTCGTTGGTGAACTTCTCGCCGTAGCCCGTGCTGCCGCGCGGATTGGTGTAGAGGATCACGTAGCCGTTCGCCGCGTGATCCTGCCGCGCAAAGCTGAAGCCGACGTTGTACATCGACTGCGGGCCGCCGTGAATCTCCAGGATCAGCGGATACTTCTTGGACGGCGTGAACCCAGGCGGCTTCACGATCCAGCCCTGGATCTTCAATCCGTCCCTGGACGTGTACCAGATCTCCTCGGTCTGCGCGAGCTCCTTGCCGGTGAGCACGTCGTCGTTCACGGCGGTGAGCTGCGTGAACGTGCTCGTCGCGCCCGTCTTGGGCACCGCGAACGTCACCACGTCGTTCGGCTTGGTCGGCGTCGTCCGAACACCAACGGCCAAGCCATTCTTCCCGACACTCGTCACGGTCAGCACCTGCTTGCCCGACGTCAGGGGACGGAACTGGCCGCTGGTCGTCGCGAAATACAAGTTCCTTGAACCTTCACTCTCGACGTTGAAGTAGACGCCGCTGTTGTCCTGCGCCCACGTCACGCCGGAGATCGGGCGGTCGAGGTTCCCCGACATCACACGCGCGCCCGAGCCGTCGGCGTTCATGACCCACAGCTTGGTCTCGGCCCACGCGGAGTGATCGACCGAGTCGGCGGACATGAAGGCGATCAGCTTGCCGTCGGGTGAGTAGCTCGGGCTGCCGTTTGTACCGGCACGATGCGTGAGCTGACGGATCTCGCCGGTCTCGATGTTCGCGGCGTAAATCTGCGACTTTCGAAACGCATCGTCGGCGTTCGGCTCGCGCAGCGACGAGAAGGCGATCCACTTGCCGTCTGCCGAGAACGACGGCCCGGAGTGGTTCCATTCGCCATTCGTGATTTGCCGGGCGGTGCCACCGTCGGCGGGAATCACGAACACGTGCGAGTAGGATGCGTCGGTGTATCCCACGCGATCGCGACGATAATTCAAACGCGTAACGATCTTGGGCGGCTCGGTCCACTTGGCGCCCTTGGGCGCCGCCGGCATGTTGATGTGGAGGCCGTTGTCGCGCGCCGGTACGTTCATCGTGAACGCGATCGTCTTGCCGTCCGGCGACCACTCGAGGCTCGACGGCGACTCGGTGAGATGCGAGATCTGCGTCATCGCGCCTTCGGCATCCATCCACCGCACGAAGATCTGCGACCCGCTCGGCTCGCCCTTCGCCACGTACGCGATGCGCTTGCCGTCGGGGGACCATTGCACGTCGGAACCCTGGACGAGCGACCGCGGGTGTGTGCCGTCCGCGTTCATTATCCAGATCGACGACTCCCAGCGATCGTTCATCTTGTCGACCCAGCGACGGCCGAACACGATCTGTGTGCCGTCCGGCGACAACTGCGGAGCCTGGACCTCTTCCCAATCGAGATATTGCTCCAGCGCGATCCGATTTTGCGGCCGCTGCTGCGCGAGCAGCGGCGCGGCCGCGACGAAAGCGAGCGAAATAGTGATGCGAGCAACACGAAGCGCGCGCATGGATCCTCCTTCCTTATTAGTTGTTTCGGCGGAGCCTCTATTCTGTCGAGCTCCCCGTGGGCGGGGAAGGGGATGCTGCAGTGGGCAATCTGGTGTGCGGCGATCTCGGCCATTTGGTGAGTTGCCCGGCATCGATGTCAGGGGCCTGTCCCTTGCGACACCGGTCGGCCAGCTGCACCCTAAATCCAGGTCAGTTGCAAGGAGTCGACGGCAAATGGCTGAACGGCACAAAACCCACAATGGTCGGGATGTCGACGGACGCTTCCGCGTTCGTCAAGCTGACGTCGAGGACGTCCTCGAGGATCCAGACGGCGTGGAGGTCGTGCGCGACGATGTTCGACTCGGCGGAGCGATCGCCGACGTTGGACCGAGCGCAGGCATGCACGCACGTGAGATCGGCGAGTTAATCGATCAAAACCGGCAGGATGTTGGGCGCGTGACCGGCCGCGCTGGCAACGGCCGGGGCAAGCGCCGCAAGCGGTAAGTCTTTTTGAGCTCCGGGAACGGAGCCGCGGCGCTCAGCCACAGTCGGCACGTCATCGAATTGCTCTTCGGCCCGCCGGCCGGGCGCCGCTTCGCAGTTCGATACTGGGACGGCACGCGCGACGAGCCAGGCGGCAAGTTTCGCTTCACGCTCGTCGTCGCACGGCCGGGCGCGCTTCGGGACATGCTGTTGCCTCCGACCGAGCTGTCGATCGTCGAGTCGTACCTCACTGGCGCGATCGACGTCGAGGGTGACCTCTCGGCGGCAATCGCCATCGGCGACGCGATCAATTCGCGGCTGAAGGCGCCGTCCACGCTCGTCGCGCTCACCCGCGATGTGCTCGCCCTTCCGAAGGACGGCAATGGACGGCGTTCCGTGCAGGAACGGCGCGCCGAGCGACATGTCACGCCGACTGGCAAGGCGCACGAGCCGGAGCGCGACCGGGCGGCGATCCAATACCACTATGACGTCGGCAATGAATTCTACCAGCTCTGGCTCGACGAGCGGATGGCGTATTCGTGCGCCTACTTCGAGCGGCCGACGTACACGCTCGACGAGGCGCAGGAGGCCAAGCTCGATCTGGTATGCCGCAAGCTGCGGCTCCGCCCAGGTGAACGGTTTCTGGATGTCGGCTGCGGCTGGGGCGCGCTCATCATGCACGCCGCGCGGCATTTCGGCGTCCAGGCGGTGGGCATCACGCTCAGCGCGCAGCAGCTCGAGTTGGCGCGCGAGCGGATCGCGGCGGCCGGACTCGAGGATCAGTGTCATGTCGAGATTCGCGACTACAGGGGCGCGCCCGACTTTGGGCCGTTCGACAAAATCGCGAGCGTGGGGATGGTCGAGCACGTCGGTGTCGAGCACTTGTCGGAGTACTTCGGGTCGGTGCACGCGGCACTTGCGCCAGGCGGGCTGTTCCTGAACCACGGCATCGTGAGCGTCGACGCCGCGCACGACCAGTCCTTTCGTGAGCGGCTGGAGTCTCGGCTATGGGGACGTGGCGCGTTCATCGAACAGTATGTCTTTCCCGATGGGAGGCTTGGCCCGTTCCACGCGATCATCCAGTCCGCGGAGGCCGCCGGCTTCGAGACCCGCGACGTGGAAAGCCTGCGCGAGCACTACGTGCTGACGCTTCGCGAGTGGGTCCAAAGACTGGAGCGCTGCGAGCAGCCGGCGGTCGCCCTCGTTGGTGATCAGACCTTCCGGGTCTGGCGGCTGTACATGACGGCCGCCGCGACCGAATTCGACGCCGGCAGACTCAACGTACTCCAGACGCTGCTGGCCAAGCCGCGTGACGGAAAGAGCATGCTTCCGATGACCCGGGAGGACATCTACGGGTAGTTCGCGGCGATGTGTGGCGGTGTGACGACCCGCGCGGGAACCTGGCCCGAGTGCGCCGGATTCAGGGGCAGTCCGGCAGATATCTGCCACATCCGGAGCCTACTCCATGCGCCCCATCTCGAAGTACGTCGTCGTCCTATCAGTCCTCGCCGCCGCAGCGTGTGGCGGAGGCGGTGGAGATTCCACCACTGGCCCGGGCAATCCTGGGAACCCGGGCAATCCTGGCGGTCCATCGACCAGTCCGCAGCAGACCAGTTCCGTTACCGTCGGGAACAACCTGTTCTCGCCCGCGAGCATTCAGGTACCCGTCGGGACGACCGTGACCTGGACCTGGGACGCCGCCTCAATCACCCACAACGTCACGTTTGCCGACGGGTCGGGCTCGGGCAACAAAGCAGCGGGCGCAACGTTCACGCGAACCTTCGGTACCGCCGGAACATTCCAGTACCAGTGTACGTTACACGCAGGAATGACGGGCTCGGTGCTGGTGCAGTAGCGGGAGCCGTCCGGATATTGCGGTTCCAAACGCCCGTGCGCTCGCCGCACGGGCGTTTTGTGCTTTTCTGGGGTAGAGGTGCTCATGCGTCGTGTCTCGATCGCACTTACATCGCTCTGCTTGATGAGCGTTCCCATGGTCGCCGGTGCTCAGCGCATCGGCGGCTTCGGGCGCGGGCGACTGCCCGGCCACCTGGAGCGGGAGCCGGGAATCGTCGTGCCCAAGGTCGTCAACCCGGTCAACCTCCTCGTCGAGCACCGTCAGCAACTGGCGCTGTCGGATACGCAGTTCGCGCAGGTCATTGCGATCAAGCGGGTCCTGGACTCCACGAACGCCCCGCTCGCACGCAAGCTCGACTCGGTGCAGCGGCTATTCAAAGGCGGTCCGGTGTTCAGTGAGCCAAACGCCGATCGTCGTGATTCACTGGCACAGGCGAGGGGGCTCGTGCAGGACATGACGGGCGCCATCGATGACAACAACAATGCCGCTCGCGACAAAGCCTACGCGTTGCTTTCTGTCCAGCAGCTTGCAACCGCGCGGGATCTGGAGGCCAAGGCCGAGCAGGCGATCGAGGAGGAGACCAAGCGTGGCAAGGCGAGGGGAAACCCGACAGGCGGCACTTTAGGGAGACCACCCTCCCGATGACTGCAGGGGCACAGGCTGGCGCAGCCGTGCCGCGACGGCGATTATTGCGCTGTCTCCCACCGAGTGGCACCACATGGCGACGCGCAGGAACGGCTCCTCCCCGGCCTCCGCGACCCAAGTCCTCATTCGAGTCATCGTTTACTACATAGCCCTGCTGGTCATCGGCGTGGCTCTGTGGCGCTTTTTGCCACGGATGGGCCTCGTCAGCACGGAGTCGCTCGATGCGCTCTTCGGTACGGGCGCGGATACGACCCGTACGCTGAGCAAGAAGGCGGCTCGCATGGCGCTGCCTCAACAGACGCTCGCCGCGACGGTCGCGCTGGCCATGAGCGCGGCGGCGCTGCTCGCGCTCCCGGTTGCGTGGATCTACACGCTCACCCGTTCGCGCCGCGGCTACAACCAGAATGTCGTCCAGCTGCTCATCGTGCTGCCGGTCGTGGTCGCGGGCATCGTGGTGATGGTCAAGTACAGCGTCGCGCTGGCGTTCAGCTTGGCGGGAATCGTGGCGGCCGTGCGATTCAGGTATTCGCTGGAGGACAGCAAGGACGCTGTTTACGTGTTCCTCATGACCGGACTCGGCATCGCGTCGGCGGTGGACCTGCCGGTCGCGGCGGTGATCTCGATCCTGTTCAACGTCGTGATCGTATTCCTCTGGTTCACCGATTTCGGACGCACCCCGGTGGCGCTCGAGGGCAAGATGGCGGAACGCCGGCTGCAACGGGCCAAGGAGCTCGCGCGCACCGGAACGTTCGTGGCGCGCATCGACGACGAAGTGCTGCAGAACATGACCGCCGAGCAGCTCGAGGGCATCGCGCAGCGCGCGTGGAAGCGGGCCCGTGAACATCACCCCGAGGGCGAAGAGCGCTCCGAGGGACAGGAGATTCGCCTTCGCGTCCGCCTTCGCGACGCGATCCTGACGCTGCCCGTGCTCGAGGCGCGGCTCGACGACGCGACGAAAAAGTGGAGCATCGTGAGCGAGTCGAAGGAAGAAGATGGAACGACGACGGTGGAGTTCCTGATCAGTCCCAAGAAGAAGAGCGGTCCGGAGGAGTTGCACGCCTTGTTGCGTGCCGCCGCCGGTGCCGCGCTAGTCGACTCCGAATTGCGCTAACCAGCTCTCGCGAGGAGAAATCCATGAGCAATCGTCGACGCAAGTCGTGGACATGGGCGTGGCTCGTCATTGTGGCAATTGGTCTCTGGGCGCCGTCCATCAGCGCGCAGGACCAGAAGGCGCCGAAGAAGAAGAAATCGGAGAGCGGGGTGAGCACGCCGAAGAAAGTCTTCGACACGGTCGCCGTGGCGGAGTTCTTCAAGGATCCGACGCCGCTGCCGATCACGCTCACGTTCAACGCAAAGCGTTTGCGTGGCGACAAGGGCGACAACGCGCCGTGGCGGCCGGCGACCCTCACGTACACGCCTCCCAACGCTTCGGCTCCGGCGACGATACCCATCAAGGTCAAGACGCGCGGCATCTGGCGCCTCCACAACTGCGACTTCCCGCCGATCTTCCTCAACTTCACGAGCAAGGAAGCCAAGCAGACGATCTTCAAGGGGCTCGACCAGCCCAAGCTCACGAGTTATTGCCGCGACGACGATTTGTACGAGCAGTACGTGCTGCAGGAGTATCAGCTCTATCGCATCTATCAGCTGCTCACGCCCTACGGGCACGGCGCGCGTGTCTTGCGCGTGACGTACACCGATAGCGCGAGCGCCAAGCCGTTCGCGACGCGGTACGCGTTCCTGCTCGAGGAGCCCGACGCCGTGGCGGCGCGCAATCACGGCAAGATCCTCAAGCTCAAGGGCGCCGGACCCGACGATCTCGTACCGTACGAGGTCGCGTTGACTGGCGTGTTCTCGTACCTGATCGGCAACACCGACTTCTCGGTGTCGGGCCTCCACAACGTGGAGCTGCTCGGCAAGGAGAACACCGGCGACGTCATCCCGATCATGCACGACTTCGATTTCTCCGGCGCCGTCAACGCGCGATACGCCACGCCCGATCCCAAACTTCGCATTCGAACCGTGCGGCAGCGGCTGTATCGCGGCTACTGTGTTGCGGACAGCATCTACCCAAAGGTCTTCGAGCTGTTCAACGCGAAGAAGAACGACATCTATGGCCTGTACACCGACAAGGTCGGCGCGGTGATGGATCCCAAGGTGGTCAAGGAGACGCTCGAGTACTTCGACGAGTTCTACAAGACGATCAACAACCCCCGCGACGCCAAGGACCTGATCATCAATTCGTGTTACGGGCGGCAATGAGCGCGGAATCCCTCGCGTCATGCTCGACGATGAGATGACCGAGTTTCGCTGCGAGCTACTGTCGGCCGATCAGCTGGCGCTGCTCGCCAGCGGGCCGCTGCCGCCGGGTATCGTCGCCGGCGAGCCGCGGCGCTCGCTGCATCGCGATTTGTACCTCGACACGCCGGACGATTCGCTCCGGCGGCGAGGCATCACGTGCCGCCTGCGCATCGAGGCAGCGGGGCGCGTGGTGCTCACGCTGCGCATCGCCGACTCCGGCGCGCGCGGTGGAACGCGCGTCGATGCGACGGTCAACGCGACCGACCCGGCGACGGCGCTCGCGTCGGACAACGAGGTCGCGCGACGGATTCGCGGCATCGTCGACCCGGCGCTGCTCGGCGTGCGCGTCGATCTCGAAGTCGACCGGCTCACGCGCAACGCGTCGCTCGACTGGCTGCGCCGGCCGCGACTCACGGTGCATCTCGACCGTGTGACGATCCGTCGCAATGGCACCTCGGCCAGGTTCTTTCAGATGTGCGCGCACTCGGCGCGCGGCAAGACGGACCAGCTGCGACTGCTCGAGCAGGGGCTCGAGGAGTTGCACGGCGTGCGACCGTCCGCGGTCCCGACGCACGAGCGCGCCGAGCTGGCGATCAAGTGGGCGAGGCTCGAGGACCTTCCGCGCGCCGCGGGCTACTCCGACCGCCTGTACCGTGCTCCGCTCGCCTCGGGTCCGGTCGGGGCGGAGTTCATCAATCCCGAGTTGAGCCTCCTGGCGTTCCAGCAGCGCGTGCTCGCGCTGTCGGACGATCCGCGCACGCCGTTGCGCGAGCGATTGCGCTTCCTCGCCATCGTCGCCGCGAACGTCGACGAGTTCTTCATGGTGCGCATGGCGCCGCTCCTCGGCGCGGCCCGCGACGCCACGTCGGAGACGGTCAACGACGGCCTCGCGCCGGAAGAGGAGGTCGCGGCGGTCGGCGATGCGGTCGGCGCGATCATGGCGCACCAGGCGAGCACCTTCACCGACCTGCGCAACGCGCTCGCCGCACGCGGCATCCACATGCGACAATGGTCGCGGTTGTCCGCCGCGCAGCAGGAGTCGCTGCGCGACCATTTCCGCGACGACATCCTGCCGTTCCTCACGCCGATGGCGATGACACTGAGTCCGGGACACCCGCTGCCGCGACTCGGCCATCTCACGCTCTCGGTGGCGATGATCTTCCGCTCGCGGTCCGGCGGACCGCCGCGGTTCGCCGAGCTGGAGCTGCCGCCCAGTCTTCCACGTTTTTTCGTGGCCGCGGAAGGGGGCGGGCCGGAACGCGTCGTCGTGGCGGTCGAGGAGATCATCCGCGGGAATCTCGACACGCTGTATCCCGACATGACCGTCGAGCACGCGTTTCTGTTCCGAGTCACGCGGAGCGCCGAGCTCGAGCTGGACGAGGAGCACGCCGACGATCTGCTCGATGAAGTCGCGCGCGCAACCGCCACGCGCGGGCAGGGGTCTGCCGTACGGCTCGAGGTGGAGCGTGGCATGCCGGCGATTCTGCGCGCGCTGCTCCTCGAGAACGTGCGGCGGGAACAGACGGCCGCGGGCGCGCCCATTCTCGCCGACGTCGAGGAGATCGAAGGGCCGATCGACCTGCGCGGGCTCACGCAGCTTCCGCTGCCCGAGGATCCCGCGCTCAGCTATCCGCCGTTCGACATGCGCCGTCCGTTCGCCGATTCGCCGAGCGTATTCGATACGATCTCACGTGGCGACGTGCTCGTCCACCACCCGTTCGATTCGTTCGCGGACACCGTGGTCCGCTACATTCGCGAAGCTTCGGCCGACCCGGACGTGCAGGCGATCAAGATTACGTTGTATCGCGTCGGCGAGCCGTCGCCGATCGTCGACGCACTGATCGACGCGGCGCGGCGCGGGAAGGCTGTCACGGCATTCGTCGAGCTCAAGGCACGCTTCGACGAGGCCGTGAACGTGGGGCTGGCGCGTGCGCTCGAAGCGGCTGGCGGCCACGTCGTGCGAGGGATCGTCGGACTCAAGAACCACGCGAAGGTGGCGCTCGTGGTCCGGCGCGAAGGCGGGTCGGCCCGGCGTTATGTGCACATCGGCACCGGCAACTACAACACGCGCTCGGGCGAGCAATACACGGACTTGAGCCTGTTCACGAACGATGACGCGATCGCGCGCGACGTCGCGGAGCTCTTCAACGAGCTCACCGGGGCGTCGCAGGCGCCGCGTCACGCGTCGCGCCGGCTGCTCGTCGCGCCACACCATCTCCTGCCCGGAATGCTCGAGATGATCGACCGCGAAGCGGCGCATGCACGCGCGGGGCGTCCGGCGCGCATCAGCGCGAAACTCAACGGGCTGTCCGATCCCGACATCGTGCGCGCGCTCTATCGGGCGTCGACGGACGGCGTGGAGATCGACCTGGTGTGCCGGGGGATCTGCACGCTGCGCCCGGGAGTCCCGGGATTGAGCGAACGGATTCGAGTGGTGTCGATCGTCGGACGATTTCTCGAACACTCGCGCATCTACCGCTTCGAGAATGGCGGCGATCCGCGTTACTACATCGGCTCGGCGGATCTGCGCCCGCGCAACCTGCGCCGGCGTGTCGAGCTGCTCGCGCCGATCGCCGAGCCGCAGCATCGCCGAATGCTTGACCAGATCCTGTCGCTCTACTTGAACGATCCGGGCGGATGGGACCTGCACCGCGACGCGGCGTACGAGAGACGCACGGGCGCGGGCCTTCCAGCACAGGCGGTGTTGGCGTCGGCGCCGGAGCGAGCGACGGTCGCCAGTCGCGCCTGAGGTTCGTGCGTCCGTTCGCCTAGTGGGCGACCGCGGCCGCTGGCGCCAGGTGCGTCGAGGCGATGAATCTGATCGGGTCCACCGCCGTGCCGCGCACCCACACCTCGAAATGCAGGTGGGGTGCCGTCGCCAATCCGCTGGCGCCCACGGTGCCGATCGCCTGGCCTATCGTCACCGTGTCTCCTCGCTGCACGAAGGCCGAACGACAGTGCGCATAGCGAGTCACCACCCCGCCCGAGTGCACCATCTCGATCACGAGTCCGTAGCCGAGCCGTCGACCGACGGACGCCACGCGGCCGGGTGCCGGCGCCACGATCCGCGTGCCCGCGGGGGCGGCGAGATCGACGCCGCGGTGCGCGCGGAAGATCTGCAGAATGGGATGGAAGCGCGAGCGAGAGAAGCGGCTCGTGATCTCGCCGTTCACCGGCATGATCATTCCAACGGGCGGGAGCTTGGCCGTCTCGGCGGCCAACGCCGCCGTACGCAGCGACTGCAGCGTGTCGTCGAGGGCGGCGGTGAGCCGCTGCTCCTCGGCGAGCCGGTCGGCCATCATCTCGGCCGTGTCGGATGCGGCGTTCACCCACGTCCACGACACCGCCGCGATGGTGAGCACGAACATCGCGAAGATGCGCAGCGTGCGCATCTTCACACCGACGCGCCGCGTCGATGCGGTCGGCGTCGGCGGAACGATGATCAGCGTCCACGCCGGCGTCGCGGTATTACGCATGTATCAACCGCCGCGAAGGGCTAGCCTTGCGACACCGCCGCAACCGAGCGGCTGGGTGTGAGCATGAGCCGGCGTTCGCTGCCACCGATGGCTGGCATGTCGGAATCGAGCGCGTGCACGATGACGTGTCCGTGCACCGTGCCGCCCTCCTCGAGGGCCACGGCCGCGGCGCGGATGTCGCCGCGTACGGTCGCCGTCTTCTGCACCTCGACGCGACCGCTCACCATCATGCTGCCCGTCAGCTCACCGCCGATCACGACCTCTCGTGCTTCGACGTTGCCGACCACCATGCCGCCGGCGCCGATGATGAGCGTGTCGGCGCGGTGCAGAGTCCCTTCGATGCGGCCATCGACGCGGATCGTGCCCTCGGTGGAGATGTCACCGGAGATCGCGAGCTGGTCGTCGATGACGGAGTAGCCGTCGGATGCGGGGCGGGCCGGACGGCGGCGAGCGAACATACCCATCGGAAGCTCCTCCAGATTGGTGTGCGACGGATCCCAATCAAGGACGCTTCAGAATGCCCTGCGCCACGTCGTTCGCATGTGTCGCCGCGCACAGCGTCGAGCATCTATATATGCGGCGCCGATGGCAGCGGAGGAAAAAATTTTAACTCTTCGAACCCGCCTGGAGCCGGGCCAAACGTCGCTTGACGTCGGCGACCGCGGGCTGAAGCTCGGGATCAGCGTTCTTCCATAATTCCACGAACTTCGAAAGGTGCGAGACCGCTTTTTCGCGATCACCTTTCGCATCGTACAGCTCTCCGAGCCGTTTGTGCGTTCCGGCGAGCGCGAACCAGTCGTCGTCCGGCCGGCCATCATACCGGGTGTTCGTGAACGCCTCGAGCTCGGCGATCGCGGAGTCTGGCTGGTTCAGAAGATCGAACGCGCGACCGAGGTTGAAATGGATTCGTATCGGATCGTCGGTTGCCGGCTTTCCATCAGGCGCTACGTCGCCGCGCCTGAATTCGGCGATTGCGTCTCCGTATCGCTTTTCGGCGAGTGCGATTTCGCCGAGCGCTTCGTGCACTCCCGGGTCGCGGCTGCGCACGAATGCAGTGTCCTTGAGCTGCGCGAACTGATTCAGCATCGCACGCGCGCGGTCGGGCCGCCCAGCGACCGCGTACAACCGAGCGAGGAGCGTGTACGGCCGGTCCTGTTCCGGAATACTCGACAGCGGATGGATGGTCAGCGCCGCGTCGAGACGCTGGATGGCCCGTTGCGGCCGGCCGCGAAGCCAGGCGTCGAGTGCCGCGAAGTTCGCCGAGTCGACGAGCTTCGGCATGGCAGCGCCGAGCTCCGCGGCTTCGACCTCGAACTGGCGGTAATGCTGCTCCGCTTCACCGAGCCTTCCACGGACGGCGGTGATTTCGAAACCGTAGAAAGATGCGAACTCGCGCGTCTCGAGCGTGCGTGACGCGAGGCGTACGCTGTCGATGACGCGCTCGGCGCGGTCAATATCGCCGTCGTTGTAGGGAATGGTGACCAGGTGAGCCGCGTAGTACACGTTGTTGGGGAGGCGCTTCGCCTCTTGAGCGAGCGCCGAATCGATTGCTGCACGCTTGCCCTGGTTGATCAGCATGTTGATCATATTGGGCAGCGGGATCGAGTTGTCCGGGTTCGCCCGCATCGCCATGCGGTAGAGCGACTCCGCCTTGGCGTACTCGCGCATGTCCGAGTAGATCACACCAATGTTGTTGGCGGCGTACGCGGTGTCACCGCGATCGAGCAATGTCTGATACGCCGCGATCGCGCGTACCCGGTTCTGCCCAGGACCGCGGTGGAAGTAGTACGCCTCCGCCATGTACCGCTCGTTCTCCGACAACCGATCCCGAAGCTGGTAGGCTTTGGTGATCGCCGAATCGGAGACCGACTGGGGATAGCGCAGGTTGTTCATCGCCGTGCCCAGCTTGCGCCATGCGGTCGCGAAGCCGGTATCGATCGTGACGGCCCGCCGAAGGAGCGGGATCGCCTTGGTGAAGTCGTGCTCGAAGTCGAACGCGTGCGCGCCCTCGGTGTAGGCTTTGAGCGCTTCGTACGATGCCGTCGTGACCTGCTCGAGCGGCGGACTGGCCTGCACGCTCTTGAGCGACTCGCCGATCTTTCCTCGCAGCTTCCGCGTCACTTCGTCGACGCCGGTCACCAGCCGGCTCGGTCCGTCGACCGTCGTCTGAAACGCGGCGAGGACGTTCCCCGAGTCGGCAGTCACCAGCCGGAGCGCGATGATGTAGCCGTTGCCGATGCCCGTCACGTCTCCCGTCACGATGGCCTTCACGCCTTCGCGCTGCGCGAGCCGCTGGGCCAGCAAGAGGTCGACCCGTGACGTGGGCGGGAGTTGCATTCGGCGCAGGGCCGCCGCCACGCTGGCGGGGCTGAACAGCTTGATCGATCGGGACTCGCCGAGGTTCGCCCGTACGCCTTCCGCGACGACGCTGGCGACGCTGGAGTCGGCGCGGCTCACGTTGAAATCGGAAACGAGCACGACGTCGCGCTGGCTCAACTTGCCCGCGGCGAAGAGCGATCCAACCGGCCCGATGCCGAAGCCACGCATGACCATGACGGCGATGATCAGCGCGACGAACGCTCCCAGCGCGTACAGCCCGCCCCGCGTCGTTCGCTTCCACGATACATGTGGGCTCGCCTTGAGCGCGATTGTCGCCATGGTCCCGTGCGGGACCTGGCTCCCGCCTGGCGTGAGTGCCGGTGTGGCGGTGAGCGCGCGCCGCGCGACCAATTGGACGTAGCCGGTGAACAGAATCACCGGCAGCCCCAGCGCCATGACGACGAGCGCACCGGGGAGGACCCAACCCGGCAGGCCGATCGTGACCGTGGCGGCCTTGGCGACTGCCGCCACTCCGATCACCGAGAGCACGTACATGCCGAGCGCGCGCCGGAACGCGGCCGGACCGTGCATCAGCACGGGCGAAAGCGCCGGCATCCCGGCGCCACTCGTCACGCCATTGAGTGCGGCAATGACTTCCGCGGCGGATTGCGGTCGCGCGTCGACGTCCTTGGCCAGGCAGCGCATCACCAGATCGCAGAGCGCGGCCGGCGCATCGGGCCGCAATTCGGCGATCGGCCGGGGCGCCTCGCCCATGTGCGCGCCGAGAACGCGCGCCGGCGTTCGCCCGTGGAACGGCGGCTTGCTGGACAGCAGCTCGTACGCCATGCAGCCGAACGCGTAGATGTCGGCGCGGTGGTCGACGTGCGGATCGCCCGCGGCTTGCTCCGGCGCCATGTACGCCGGCGTACCGATCGACGTGCCGAGCTGGGTGAGCGTGGCCGCGCCAGGGCCAGTGCGCGAATCGCTCAGCGCCTTGGCGATGCCGAAGTCGGTGACGACAGCGGTGCCGCCAGAGAGGAGCACGTTGTCCGGCTTGATGTCACGATGGACGACGCCATGCTCGTGCGCGAATTGCAGCGCGCGCGCCACATCACCCAGAATGCGCAGCGTGTCCGCAATCGTGAGCGGCGGCTGCTTGGCCAGGCGATGCCGCAGTGATTCCCCTTCGACGAACGGCATCGTGTAGTACGGCAGGCCGTTCATGTCACCGGTCGCCAGCACCGGAACGATGTTGGCCTGCTGCAGCGACGCTGCTACCCGGATCTCGCGTTCGAAGCGCTCGCCGCTGATGCCGGCGGCGAGCTCGGGTGAAAGCAGCTTGATCACCACTTTGCGCGCGAGCCGAACCTCGTTGGCCACGAACACCCGCGACATGCCGCCGCCGCCGAGCTCTCGCTCCAGCGTGTACGCGCCACTCAACGTCGTCTGGAGCTGTGACTGAAGGTCGCTCACGGCGCGGAATGTACGATCTGGGACACGGGGCGGCGAGAGCGAGCGCTCGAGGTCATGGCACTTGCAGGGCGACGAGTCCGACGGGC
The DNA here is from genome assembly GCA_035469245.1 of Gemmatimonadaceae bacterium. Classification (GTDB taxonomy): domain Bacteria; phylum Gemmatimonadota; class Gemmatimonadetes; order Gemmatimonadales; family Gemmatimonadaceae; genus JAQBQB01. The sequence goes on along the minus strand of DATISA010000050.1, from coordinate 1,924 downwards.
AGCCGTGGTCGCGACGACTCTGGCGAGTGCTGGCCGCCCGGAAGCTCCGTGAGGTGCACCTGTAGGTGCGTGGATGCCGCCGATGCTCGAGATGGTCGACTCGGACGTCGTCCGGCAAGCCACTATCTTGCCAATTCCCATATCGGCTCGCCACATGTCAAGAATCGTTTTCCGCTGCATGCTCCTTTTCGTAGCCGGAGCAACGCTTCGTCCAGCGACAGCCCAGGCGCCGCTCTACCACAAACAGCGCGTCACCTACACGAGCGGCGCTCTCACGCTCGTTGGCTACGCGTACCACCCCGACGGTGCGGGCCCGTTCCCAACGGTCATCTGGAACCACGGCAGCGAGCACAATCCCGGCGGCGGCCCGCAGTTCGACTCCGTCGCGGCAATGTTCGTCCCGGCCGGGTACGCCGTATTCGCGCCGATGCGGCGGGGACACGGTGACTCTCAGGGAGAATGGATCCAGGACGCGATCCATGCAACGATGACCAGCCAAGGCGAGGCCGCCGCCGAGCAACTCATGGTACGCATGATGGGCAGCGAGCAACTCGACGACCAGCTCGCGGGGCTCGCGTATGCCAAGACGTTGCCATTCGTGGACGCGAGCCGCGTAGTCGTCGCGGGCTGCTCGTACGGGGGCATCGAGACGCTGCTGGCCGCCGAGCGTGGAGCAGGGCTCAAGGCAGCGCTGTCGATCTCGCCCGCAGCGTTGAGTTGGCGCGGCCATGTCGTGCTCCAAGATCGGCTGATCCAGGCCGTGCGGAAGATCGACATGCCCGTGCTTCTGATCCAGCCGCCCAAGGACGCGAGCCTCGAGCCGGCCCGTGTACTGGGCGACGCGGCCAAGCGGGCGGGGAAGCGGTCGTTCGTCGCGAAGGTGTACCCGCCGACGATGCCCGACAGCCAGCAAGTGCACTGTTTTGGCGGCGCCAAAGGGATGCGCAATTGGGCGAGCGAGGCCGTCGCATTCTTCGATAGCATGCTCGGGCGAGCGCCGAGGTCTGCGCGCGACGGCTACGTGATGACGTCCGATTCGGCGCGACTGTACTATCGCATCGCGGGACAGCCAGGTCCGGGCATCGACACGATCATCGCGATCCATGGCGGGCCGGGGCTCGACCTCGAGAGTATCTACGGCGACTTCGTGCCGATGTTGAGCCCGCACCACGTCGTGATCTTCTACGATCAGCGTGGTGGCGGGAAGTCGGAGCTGCCGTCCGACACGACGAGGCTTTTTGCCGCACGCCAGGTGCAGGACCTCGATGAGCTGCGGCAGCATTTCAGGTTGGATAGAGTGACGCTCGTCGCACACTCGTACGGTCCGCTGCTCGCGGCGAGCTACGCGCTGGCGCATCCATCGAACGTGAAGCGAATGCTCTTCTTTGGGCCGGTGCCGCCGCGGCGTGGCGACTTTTTCACACGCTACGGGCGCAACCTGAATGCGCGACTCGACAGCGTGCAACGCGCGCGGATGGCCGTGGATTCCCGCCGCATGATCGACACGTCGCTTTCCGAGGCGGACACACGCGCCGCGTGCCGCGACTACTGGAGCTACGGGCTACGCCCGCGGTTGGCGGATCCGAACAGCGGAGACCGGGTGAAGTCCGATTTGTGCGCGACGGACGTGCGAGGAATCCGTTACGGCAATCGGATCGGCAACCGCGTCATCATGAGCTCGTACGGAAACTGGGACCTGCGCGCGCGACTGGCGTCGTTGCGCGTCCCGCTGCTCGTCATTCACGGCGAACAGGAGACGATCCCGATGGAGCTGGTCGAGGAGTGGGTCACGGCGATGCCCAACGGAATGGCGAAGCTCGTGAAGGTCTCCCGCGCCGCACACTTCACCTACGCCGAACGCCCCGAAGTGGTGTGGCAGGAGGCAGAACGCTGGCTGTCCGGGAAAGGGCGCAACTGAAGAAAC
>DATISA010000049.1:0-1572 GCA_035469245.1 Gemmatimonadaceae bacterium | reverse complement strand
GTCGATGGCGGGCGGGTGCACGAGGTGGCGGCAGCGGCGGCGACGATGGCGGCGAGCACGAAGTGCAGGCGGCGCATGGAGGTTGGTGTAGGCATGCGCCCATGATGGTGCCGCGCAGTGTTCTTGGCCAGGCCGCCTTCCGATCGGCCAAAGGGAGGGCAGGCGCGACCCCTTGCGTCGCAAGGGCAATGCCCGTACCATCCCTTGTGTCACCAGGGAAAAGGATCGCACCGTGGCCGCCACCCAATCCGATCTGCTTCGCAGCAGTCTCGATCTGCTCGTCCTCAAGGCGCTGAGCTGGGGGCCGATGCATGGCTACGACATCAGCGAATGGGTCGAGCGGGCGACCGACTCGCTGCTGCTGCTCGAGGAGGGCACGCTGTATCCGGCCCTTCACCGGCTCGAGCGGAGAGGCTGGATTACGTCAGAGTGGGGCGTCTCGGAGAACAACCGTCGCGCGAGGTTCTACAAGTTGAGCGCCGCGGGTCGAGCCCGATTCCGTGCCGAGGCGCCGGTATGGCAGCGCCACGCTGAAGCAATCGCCATCGCCCTGCGCGGCAAGTCGCCGGAGCCAGCGTGAGCCCTGCGCCTGGCTGGCGGCGGCTGTTCCGCCTTCCCCGCTTCAGCCGCCGCGTCGTCGAGCAAGACGTCGACGATGAGCTCGCGTTTCACCTCGACATGCGCGCCGACAAGCTGCGGCGACTCGGCGCTGACGAAGATACGGCGCGCACAGAAGCTCTCGCGCGATTCGGCGATCCGTCGCGAGTACGCGACGAGTGCGTCACGATCGATCGCGGACACGCTCGCGAGGTGCACGTGAAGGAGTGGCTCGAATCGATCTTGGCGGATGTTCGCTACGCGTTGCGAACGCTTCGGCGCGCCCGCGGTTTCACCACGGTTGCGTCGCTCACGCTCGCGCTCGGGATCGGGACGACGACGGCGATGTTCAGTCTCGTCGACGGGATTCTGCTCAGGCCACTGCCTTATCCGCATTCGGACCGCCTCGTGCGGCTGATCCAGGCCTATCCGGAGAAAGGCCTCGACACCTGGGCGCTGTCGCAGGCGAACATCGCGCAGTATCGCGATCGCGTGCACGAGTTCGAGTCGCTCGCCGGATACTCCAGAGCTGGAGCGACGTACGGCGACGACGGGCACCGAGAGCGGTTGAGCGTCGTACGCGCCACCGGCGACTTCTTCAACGTACTAGGCGTCAAGCCGATGATCGGCCGGCCCTTCGGCCGCGCGGATGACACGCCAGGCACGAACGACGTCGTCGTGCTCGGCTACGGGTTTTGGCAGACGCACTTCGCGGGAGATCAGCGCGTCATCGGCAAAGTCATGGATCTCGACGGCAAGCCGATGCGGGTGATCGGCGTGATGCCGAACGGATTCGCCTTTCCGCGTCCCGACGTCCAGGTCTACGTGCCACTCGGACTCGATCCGACGCGCCTGTTCGGGTTCTTCATCACGGGCATTGGCCGGCTCGCTCCCGGCGCGACGATCGACGCCGCGCGCCGATCGTCGACGGCGGTCATGTGGGAGTGGACACCGACCGTCACGGGGCTGCTCCCC
>DATISA010000048.1:0-10993 GCA_035469245.1 Gemmatimonadaceae bacterium | reverse complement strand
GTTCGCATTCGAGCTCTACCGGCGGCATATTTCACGGGCGCCAGACAAGGGCGCACCCACCATTCTGAGGCACGCATGGCCAAACTCACCGAGACCGAATGGATCTGGCATGACGGCGAGTTCGTTCGCTGGCAGGATGCCACGGTCCACGTGCTCTGTCATTCTCTGCAGTTCGGTTCGTCCGCGTTCGAAGGCATTCGCTGCTACGGCACACCCCGCGGGCCGGCAATCTTCCGGCTCGAGGATCACCTGCAGCGGCTGCTCGATACGTGCAAGATCTACCGGATGGACGTGAAGTATTCGCTGGATGAGCTGGTTGCTGCCTGCTGCGAGCTCGTCGAGCGCAACAACGTTGAAGCCTGCTACCTGCGTCCCATGGTCCTTCGCGGCTATGGCGCGAGCGGCATGGTTCCGTTCGACAGCCCCGTCGAAGTCTACCTCCCGTGCTGGCCGTGGGGCGCGTACCTCGGCGAAGGCGCGCTCGAGAACGGCGTGGATGCCGGGGTCGCATCGTGGCATCGCGTCGCGCCGAACACCATTCCCGGGCAAGCGAAGATGGCCGGCAACTACCTGGGCGGTCAGCTCATCAAGATGGAGGCGCTGCGCAACGGTTTCGCCGAAGCCATCGCGCTCGATCCGGCCGGCATGGTGAGCGAGGGCTCTGGACAGAATCTCTTCGTCGTGTATCGCGGGGAGCTCTACACGCCGACGCTCAACGGCACGTTGCTGCACGGGATCACGCGCTACAGCATCATCACCCTCGCCCGCGACATGGGTTTCACGGTGCGCGAAACGCTGATGCCGCGCGAGATGCTCTACACCGCCGACGAGATCTTCCTCACGGGGACGGCGTCGGAAGTGACGCCGATTCGAAGCGTCGACCGCATCACGATCGGCAATGGAAAGCGCGGTCCGATCACGACGCAGATCCAGCAGCGTTTCCTCGACCTGGTGAAGGGCGTCGATGACGACCCGTACGGCTGGCTCACGTACGTACAGGCCGAGCGCGCGAGTGTGAAAGGCTAGCGTTTTTGGGCATGGTTCACGCATGACCTTGCTGAGTCCCGCGTTTCATGGGTCCATCCGATGTCGACCGATCGACCTGAATTCACGCCCGACCTGAGCAAGCTCGACAATCGATATCAGATTCTGACCGAGTTGAATCGGGCGGGTGACACGCGCGCGTACCTGGCTCGTCACCTCGAGCTGAATCGCGACGTCACGATCCAGGTCGTCCGGTTGCCGGAGGGAGCGGACGAGGCGAGCGCCGAACAACTCGCCTCGGACGCTCACATTCTCGCGTCGTCGCGGCACCCCCACATCGTTCCGGTACTCGAGGAGCTTCCGCTCGGCGACGGTACGCATGCCGTCGTGCGGCCACGCGTCCGCGGCACCACGCTGGAGCAGTTGATCAGCACCGTGGGCACGATCCCCAATCTTCGTGTCGCGGATACGCTCGAGCAGGTGAGCGGTGCGCTGGATTGGGCGCGCTTGCAGGGCGTCGTGCACCGCCATGTATCGCCGAGCGGGGTGGTCTTTCAGCAGGGAAGCGGCAAGGTTCTGCTGGCGTTCGAGCCCGCTCCGACGCTCGGCACGACGCTGCCCAGCGCGTGCGACGACGCGCGGACGCTCGGCGAGCTCGCCTGGCGAATGCTCGCCGGACAACGCGCCGCGGCCGCTCGTCTAAGCTCGCTCGCGACCGTACGGCCCGAGCTGTCGCGGACTGTCATAAAGGAGGTCGACGCGCTGATCCAGTGTGACCGAACTGGTGAAGCGGTTGGCATCGCCCCGCTGATCTCGGCGCTCGATCCGGGACGCGTCGTCGCGCTGACGCCGGCGGCTCGAGCGGCGGAGGCTGCACCATCCGGGACTGTCGTCGCCGCTACGGCGCCCGCAGTCGTCGCGGCGGCGCCGGCCGTGTCGCGTTCTTACGCGACGCCCGTGGGCTCGAGCGATCGCGATGCGGTCATCGTCGTGCACACCGGGTTGAGCTTTGGAACGCGGCTGGCGATGGCCGTGGGCATTGCCGCGGTGATCGTTGCCGTCGCGTTGTTGTTGCTCAACCACCGTCGCGGCCCCGCGGGCCGCACGGCTGCCGGTGTCACGACTCCCGACACCGGGTCGATGGCGACCGGCGATGTGTCGTTACGGCGGCCGGACGGCCCGGCGACGAACTACGACACGACCGCGATTCGCCGCGTGGCGCCAGGGGCTGTAGTACCAACGACCGCGATGCCCGGCACCACGACCGTCATTCCCGGACGCACCGGGATGATCGCGCCGCCCGGCACACGGCGATCCGAACCGCCGGTGCCGTATCCGCCGTTTCTGCCGCGCAATTCGGCGGACAGCGCGCGGCGAGCCGACAGCGTCCGCGCCGACAGCGCTCGTCCGACGCGCGACACGGCGAGGTCGCAGTCGACCGGAGACGTGTGCGACTCGCCGGCGTCGGCCGACCAGCGCGCGTGCCTGGCGAGCGCGATTCGCGACAACGACGTCGCGTTGAACGAGACGTATCGACGAGTCGTTGTCGCGTTGCGCCGGCAGGCGAACGTCAGCGACGACGCGCCAGATCCGCCTGCCGTGGAGCAGTTGCGCAGAACGGAGCAGAGCTGGCTCGACTGGCGCGATTCGGCCTGCCGCGGTGTGGGCGGTGCGCCGCTGTACGCGCGCGCTCGCGCGCAGTGCTTCGCGCAGGAGTCGGCGAGGCGGGCTCGCGTGCTTCAGCAAAAGCTCGATTCGCTGCCGCCACGATAGGGCACACTTCGGCGATTCGACAATCGTCGGGATGGTTCTTGCACGCCGCCTGATCGAGCATCAGGAGTGTGCCGTGACACCAGACCATCAGAGTACGACGCACCAGGAATCCACCGCCGCGCCCGCGGCCCGGGCGGGAAACTTCGCGCTCGGCGGCGATCTCATGGTCAACCGCATGGGGTTCGGCGCCATGCGCATCACCGGCCCCGGCATCTTCGGACCGCCGTCCGACAAGGAGGAGGCGATCCGCGTACTTCGGCGCGCCGTCGAGCTCGGAGTGGATTTCATCGACACCGCCGACTCGTACGGTCCATACGGGTCCGAGGAGCTGATCGCCGAAGCGCTGCACCCCTATCCGCCGGGACTCGTGATCGCGACGAAGGGTGGTCTCGAGCGGCCCGGTCCCAATCAGTGGACGCCGAACGGACATCGCGCGCATCTGCGGCGGGCACTCGAGGGAAGTCTCAAACGACTCAAGGTCGAGCGCATCGATCTGTGGCAGTTGCACCGCATCGACCCCGCGGTGCCCGACGACGAGCAGTTCGCGACGCTGGCCGAGTTCGTGCGGCAGGGGAAAGTGCGCTACGTCGGCCTGTCGGAGGTGGACATCGACGAGATCCAGCGCGCGCGCCGGTTCGTCGACGTCGTCTCGGTGCAGAACCGCTACAACGTGTTCGACCGACGGTGGGAGAGTGTGATCGAATTCTGCGAGCGCGAGCGCCTGGCGTTCATCCCCTGGTTCCCGCTCGGCGCGGGGAAGCTGCGGAGCGAGGTGCACGAGGACCGCGCGCATGAACGGCTCGAGCGCGTTGCGCGCCGGCACGAGGCGAGCGTGATGCAGGTGGGACTCGCCTGGCTGCTCGCGCGATCGCCGTCGATGCTCGTCATTCCCGGCACCTCGAAGGTGCGGCACGTCGAGGAGAATGTCGCCGCCGCCGAGCTGGAGCTCGACGACGAGGACATTCACATTCTCGAAACAGCGATCGCGTAACGGAAGCTACGGCGTCTTGACGGCGACCCCGGCATCTTTGAGCGCCTGGACGAGCGCCGGAAGATCGTCACCGGCGACCTTCTTCACGCGCGCGCCCTGCTTGGCCAACTCCGCCGGAAGCACTTGTACCGTCCGCTTCTGCTCCGGATTCGGATTGAACGTGACGTTGAGCATCTCCGCGGTGGTGCCGAGCTTGGCCTGGATGGTTTCGGCCGCGGTGGGCCCGACGGGATTCTGATCCTGATCGCCGCCAGCCGCGCCCGCGGTTCCGCTCGCCGCAAGCGGTTCACCGGTCGGGGCGCCTGACTGTGCGACGGTCGGTGCACCGCCGCGTCCACCGCGCCCGCCGAATGGAGCACCGCCTCCGGCAAGCGGAGCGGCACTGCCCGCGCCTCCGAAACCAGCGCCGAAGCCGCCGCGTCCACCTCGACCGCCGCCCGGCGTGCCGAGCTCGCGCGTCACATCGGCCAGCTCCTTCTCCACTGCAGCGATGCGCGACTTGAGCTCCGGCGTGACCTTGGCGCCGGAGGAATCAGCGGCTCGCTTGGCGGCAGCGAGCACGCGCTGTGCGGTGTCGAGCTGGGCCTGCTTGTCGCGCAAGTCACGCTGCAGCTTCACGACGCTCAGTCGGAATGCATACAGCTGCTTGAGCTCCGCATCGGCCAACGTCACCATCGGATCTTTCGTCAGTGCGAACGATTGCTCGAGCACTGTCGGAGCGCCTTGTGGCGGAGCCACCGTGAGCCGCGCGATATAGCGTCCAGGCAGCGCCGGGAACGTCGCGTCGCCCGCGCCACCTCGGCCGCCACCGAATCCTCCGCGTCCGGCCCCGCCACCTGTCGTGTCAGCGTTGGCGCCGCCCTGCGCACCGCCGCCGAATCCGCCGAATCCGCCGCGGCCGCCGCGCCCTCGTCCACCGTTCGCGAGTGCGAGAGTATCGACCGGTCCAGTGAGCGGCGGTCCGACGCGCATGTCCCAGTTGACGCGATGGAGTCCCACGTCCTTCTGTGCCGGCAGCGCGCGCACCACTGTGCCTGAAGCGTCGACCACCGAGAGCGAGATTCTGCTGCTCGCCGGCACATCGTTCAGCGTATAGCCGATCTGCGGGCCCGGCTCGGGATTCTGTCCGGCAAAGCCACGGGTGCCCATCCCGGAGTTTCTGCTGTTGTTCGGCTGGAACAACAGCGCGTCTCGAACGGGGAAGAGATACGCGACGGATGCCTGCCTGGCTCTGGCCAGCTGCTCGAGCGGCGTGATGTCGTCGAGGATGTAGATGCCCCGGCCGTGCGTGCCGAGTACCAGGTCGTTGGCGCGCGCCTGGATCTGGATGTCGTGCACCGGGACCCCGGGCAACCCGCCGCGGAGCTGGGTCCACTGCGCGCCGCCGTCGATCGTGAAGTACACGCCGAACTCGGTGCCGACGAACAGCAGATTCGGCTGGCGGGGATGTTCGCGAACGACCTGGGCCGCGCCGCCATCCGGCAGGTTGCCGGCAATCGGCGCCCACGTCTTGCCGTAATCAGTACTCTTGAATACGTAGGGCTTGAAGTCGTTGCTGCGATGACCGTCCAGTGTGGCATAGATCGTCCCTTCGCTGGCGCGCGACCAGACGACGCGGCTCACGTACGTGGTGTCGGAAACGCCGGCGAAGGAATCGGTTTTCGTCCAGCTCTTGCCGCCGTCGCGCGTAACCTGGATCAGGCCGTCGTCGGTGCCGACGACGAGCAGGCCGGCGCGCAGCGGGGATTCGTCGACCGTCGTGATGTTGCTGAACTCCGCCGTGCCCTCGTTGCGGCCGAGCGCCGAGGAATCAGGAACCGCGCCGCGCAGCGGGAGCTTGTTGCGGTCGATGTTGCGTGTGAGGTCGGGACTGATCTTTTCCCAGCTGTCGCCACGATCGAGACTCTTGAACAGATAATTCGCCGCCATGTACACCGTGCGCGCATCGTGTTTGGACGGCACGATCGGCGCGCTCCAGTTGAAGCGGAACCGCTCACCGGGTTTTGGTGTGGGGCGGATGTTCTTCGTCTGGCCGGTGCGTGCGTCGTAGCGAACCACGCCGCCGGTTTGAGACTCGGCGTACACCAGATCATGATCGAGCGGATCGGGCACGGCGTAGAAGCCGTCGCCGCCGGCCATGCGGAACCAGTCGGCGTTCGTGGGGCCGTAGCTGTTGCGCGTGCGGCTCGGGCCGCCCCACGTCTGATTGTCCTGCAACCCGCCGTAGACGTTGTAAAACGGCAGCGCGTCGTCCACCGAGATCGCGTAGAACTGTCCGGCCACGATGCTCTCGATGTGATCCCACGTGCGGCCGGCGTCCCAGGACATGTACAGTCCGCCGTCGCCGCCCAGGATCATCTGCTCGGGATTGTCGTCGTTGATCCAGAGCGCGTGGTGATCGCTGTGCACACCGCCGGCGGCGAAGGGCAATAGCGTTTTGCCGCCGTCGTGCGACTCGCGCGATTGCGCGCTGAGCGTGATGACGTGATCGGGATCGGTCGGATCGCAGCGCACCTGACTGTAATACCACGCCGTGCCATTCTGATTGTTCACCTGCCGCCAGGTCGCGCCGCCGTCGTCCGAGCGGTACATGCCGTTCTGCGGCGGCTTGGCGTGGACGGACGCATAGAGAGTCGACGGGCGCGACTTGCAGACGCTCAACCCGATGCGGCCGATGTCGCCCGTGGGCAATCCTTGCTTGAGCTGCGTCCACGTGGCGCCGGCGTCGATCGTTTTGTAGATCCCGCTCTCCGGTCCTGCGGGGAGAAATCCGTACTCGCGGCGCTCGCGCTCGAGCGCGGCGGCGTAGAGGACGTCGGGATTCGACGGGTCCATGACCAGGTCGACGAAGCCGGTGTACTTGCTGATCTCCTTCGTGTTGGTCCACGTCTTTCCGCCGTCGCTGGTCTTGTACAGGCCGCGTTCTCCGCCGGCGGCCCAGAGGGGCCCAAGTGCCGCGACGTAGACGACGTTCGGATCACGCGGATCGATCACGATGCGTCCGACGTGCTGCGACTTGGGGAGCATCGCGCCCGACCAGGTCTTGCCACCGTCGGTCGACTTGTACACGCCGGTGCCCCACGACGAGCTGCGCATGTTGTTCGGCTCGCCGGTGCCGACCCACACTACGTTCGGATCAGAGGGTGCGACGGCGACCGCGCCGGCCGAGCCGGTTCGCACCGAGTCGAACACCGGTGTCCACGTCACGCCGGCGTTGGTCGACTTCCACACACCGCCGGTGGCCGCCGCGGCGTAGATGACGCTGCCGATTCGTCCGCGCGGCGCCTTGGCGTTGTCGGTGACCGCGACGTCGGCGATTCGGCCGGACATGACGGCCGGGCCGATCGAGCGGAACACGAGGGAGCGAACGAGAACCGAATCGGGCGGCAGCGTTGCCGCGCGGCGCGTTGCGGCGAAGCGTGGGGCGCGCGCGGCATTCTGGCTCGGCTGAGGTGTTTGCGCGGGAAGGATCGCCGGCAGCGCCGCGATCGCGAACAGGACGGGGAGTCGGGACATACGCTGGAGAGGCGAGGGGAAGACAGACGCCTAATGATACGCCCCAGACCGACCGGACGCTGCTGGCGGCGCTTAGAGTTCGTTGACAGATTGGATCGCGGCACGCGCGAAAAAAGGGGGGTACAGCCGTGCGCAATCCGTGCTTCCAAGCCGCGCTTGCAGGCGCCTGCATCGTCTCGATCGGGCTCCGCCTGCCGGCGCAGTCCATCGTCGTCGGCACGGTGCGCGAGGACTCGACCGGGCGACCGCTCGCCGGCGTCGGCATCACGATCGAGGGCGCGAAGAAACAGGCGCAGACCGACAGCGCCGGTCGCTACGCGATCGAAGCGCCGAACGGTCGGCACGTGCTGGATTTCCGGAGTCCGGGGTTCCGACTCCTCCGCCTTGGCGTCATGGCGCGCGGCGACACCGTGCACGCCGACGCGACCCTGGTGCCCTCGTTCGCGACAGAGCTCCAGGCCGTACAGGTCAACGCGCCATCACATGTCGCGTCGATGGGCCGCGACGGCTTCGCCGCGCGCCGCGCGATGGGTTTCGGCGCGTTCATCGACTCGACGCAGTTGCGGGCGCGAGAGGAGCGGCGGCTTGCCGACGTGCTTCGCGAATTGACGAAGGTTCGGTTCAAGGAGTATCGAGATCCGAGCATGTCGATGCCGGAGTTGCGCGCGATCAGCCCAACGAAGATGGGGACTCCCGACACGGCGTATCCCACAGCCAGCGGCCGGGCGATCATCGTGCTCGGTGCGCCCGCGTGCTGGGTCTCGGTGTTTCTCAACGGGTCGCCGATCTACCGCTCGGATGCGATCGGCACGGGCCACCCGCCGGACTTCAACCGCGACTTCACCGTCTCCAGCCTCGAGTCGGTCGAGTACTACCAGGGCGCGGCCGAGGTGCCGGCGGAATTCGGCGGCTCGAACGCGAACTGCGGCGCGCTGGTGCTCTGGACGCGGCGCTGAGCGAGACTGGCGGGCGGCGCTTGTCGCGGCGCCGCGCGCGCGGCACCTTTGCCGCATGACAGCATCCCCTGCAGCTCCTTCGCCGACGCTCCGTCAATACGACGTCGGCGCTAAATCGACCGACGTTTTTGGCCGCGTGCTCTGCGCGACCCGCAACCATCACTTCATCGTCGACGGACCCGTGCAGAACGGCTGCCCCGGCGAGGAGATCACGCCCGTCGAGCTTTTTCTGTCCGCTGTGGCGGCCTGCGGCGTCGAGCTGGTGCACGTGATCGCGAAACAGGACAACGTGCCGCTCGAGCGCGTCGCCGTGACGATTCACGGCGAATCCGACCGGACGAAGCAGACGCGCACCGACGTGTCGACCCTCAATGTGGTGCGGCTCGACTTCCAGTTGTGGGGCGTGAATGATGCACAAGCCGGATCGCTCGTCGAAGGATTCAAGCGGCGGTGACCGCTCTACGGCACGGTCGCGGTCGCGACCGCAGACGTTCAGGTCTCCTTCACGCTCGGCGCCTGACTTTCACATCATGAGCTTCTCGACTCGTCTCCTTGTCGCATGCGCGATCATCGGCGCGTGCGTGCAGCCCGCGCGCGCTCAGACGACGGGTTCGCAACCGCGATACGATCTCGTGATCACCAACGGCACGATCGTCGACGGAACAGGCGCACCGCGCTTCCGCGGCGACATCGCCATCGCCGGCGATCACATCGCGCGGCTCGAGCACGGCTCGATTCCCTCGTCGCTCGCCAAGCGGGCCATCGACGCCAAAGGCCTGATCGTCGCGCCCGGCTTCATCGATCTCCACGCGCATCTGGAGCCGCTTCCCACCATGCCCGACGCGCAGAGCGCCGCAATGCAGGGCGTGACGCTCGCGCTCGGCGGTCCCGACGGCGGCGGCCCGTGGCCGTTCGGCCCATACCTCGACTCGCTCGATCACAAGCCGCTCGGCATCAACGTCGCGTTCCTCGCCGGACACAACTCGATCCGCCGCGCCGTGATGGCGACGGAGAACCGCGCGCCGACCGCCGCCGAGCTCGCGCGCATGGAGTCGATGGTCGGGCAGTCCATGCACGAGGGAGCGTTCGGGATGAGCACCGGGCTGCGATACATCCCCGGCTTCTACTCGAACACCGACGAAGTCGTCGCGCTCGCCAGGGTCGCCGCCGATTCCGGAGGCATTTACACGTCGCACCTTCGCGAAGAAGGGGTGGGGCTGCTCGACGGCGTCGCCGAGGCGCTCGAGATCGGCCGGCGCGCGCACATCCCGATCGTGCTCACGCATCACAAGGCGATCGGGCGGTTGATGTGGGGCAAGAGCGTCGTCACGCTCGCCATGGTCGACTCCGCCCGGCGCGCCGGCACCGACGTGATGATCGATCAGTATCCGTACACGGCGAGCTCCACATCGCTCGACGTGCTGGTACCACCGTGGGCGTTATCGGGAGGCACGGCCGAGCTGCGAAAGCGTCTCGCCGATCCGGCGCTCGAGGACAGCATCACACGCGGGGTGGTCGAGTACCTGCTCAACGATCGTGGCGGCGGCGATCTGCATCGCGTGCAATTCGCGCGCGTGGCGTGGGATCACACGCTCGAGGGGAAAACGCTCTACGATTGGGCCGTCCGCCGCGGCGTTCCGACGACCCCGCAGGCCGCGGCACCGCTGGTGCTCGAGGGCGTGCTGAACGGCGGAGCGTCGATGGTCTTTCACGTGATCGACGAAGGCGACGTGAAGCGCATCATGGCGCATCCGATGACGATGATCGCCAGCGACGGACGACTCACACGAATCGGTGATGGCGTTCCGCATCCACGGAATTACGGAACCTTCCCGCGCGTGCTCGGCCACTACGTGCGCGACGAGCACGTACTGACACTGGAGCAGGCGGTCCACAAGATGACCGGCATGTCCGCGGCACGGCTGGGACTGCGCGAGCACGGCTGCATCGCCGTCGGATGCGTGGCGGACGTAGCGATCTTCGACGCGGACAAGATCCGGGACGTGGGGACGTTCGAGGATCCACACCACTACCCGGAAGGGATCGCGTACGTGATCGTGAACGGGGTGACGGTGGTGGACCGCGGACAGTTCACGCCGGCTCGGCCGGGGCGAGTGCTCAGGCACCAGACGAAAGGCTGAGGTATCAGGTTCTCGGTCCCGCTACGGTGCGCCCGAGGTGGGATCTCACCCGCGACAGCGAGTCCAGCATCGAGCATAAAGCATCGAGGAGTCAGACGTGCGACAACAACACCGAACGGCGGAGGGCAATTCGAATCGGAGTCCGGCCCCTATTTTCGCAACATCGACTCTGAACCTGATTCCGTAGCCGCAGTCTGCCGTGGCCTTTCGCGCCTTTGGTTTGGCTTTCGCACGCCAGACGCCTCGATGCTGAGACCTCGATGCTGGTCTCGTTCTACCGGGTGAGATCGCACCTCCTCGCACCGCAGCCGGACCGTCAACCTGACAACTGACGCCTCACCCCTGACGCCTCACCTCGGAATCGTCCACACTCCAGGATCCTCCGTACCCAGCACCCACACGGAATAACCGCGCAGTTTGTATTTCCGCACGAGCTCGACCTTGGCCGCGAACGCGCGCGCATCCTCCAGCCAGAGGAATTCGTTCACACCGGCGTTGCTCCAGAACGCGTACGCCGTCTTGTCGCGATCGTCCCACACCGGCGTGGCGTTGTGCCGCGCGAGCAGACCCATCGCTGTCGCGTGCGAGATGTCGCTCCCGCGCATGCGCGAGCCCGCCTGTGAATCGTACGA
>DATISA010000047.1:0-2975 GCA_035469245.1 Gemmatimonadaceae bacterium | reverse complement strand
CGCGGATCCGCGGCACGCGCGACAACAACACGATCCAGAACGTGAAGAAGATCGCGTTGTTCACCGCCATCAGAATCACACGCATCAGGAAAGCGCCACGCTCGGCCATTGCCGATCGCACGCTGGTGGCGACGAGCGCCGCCGCGAATCGTATCGTCGCTTTGATGTCAGACATCCGTTACCCTCCGTTCACCTGAAGTCGCCGCACCGCGCGGCTGAACGCGGCCCGTGCAATGACCCAGCCCACCAGCGCCCAGAGCGCCAGTGTCAGCGCGAGCACGCCAACGGTCATCAATGGCTCGCGCGTCGCCAGCGATGCCGGACCCGCCAGCAGCGCGGGGAACGGCGTCAGCCGCGCGACGCGCACGAACAGCGCGGGATAGAACTGGAGCGGAAGCAGCAGCCCGCCGAGCACGAAGAGCAGCTTCTGCCAGATCCAGTACGCGGGCGCGACGTCGCCGAGCCAGAAGGCGGCGATGCCGATCGCGACGTGAAAGAGCGTCATGACTACGGCCGCCATCAGGCCGAACGTGACTGCGAGGCCGAGTCCCATCGGCAGCCTGGGCCGACCGGCGATGCTCCATGCAGCCGCGCATGCAACCACGAGCATGACGGGTGCGCGGACCGCCAGCGCGCCGAGACCGTGCGCCAGCCGCGCGCCGAGCCACGATGCCGGACGAGCGATCTGGTACGCCACGTCGCCGCGGCGGATGTCGTCCTCGATCTGGAAATGAACCGAGGGAGCGCTCATCAAAACCCACTCGGTCACAGCGAGATACCAGAGCAGCTCGGCGGGCCGTCGCGCGATCGACAAACCCGACTCGCCGACCGCGCGCCATACCGCCGAGAACACGCCGAGAATGAGCACGAAGAAGAAAGCCCGCCCGAGCAGCTCGCCGGGCTCCGCGCGCGCTTGTCGAAATCCCAATGTCGCGAAGGCCATGTACTTGTTCATGCTGCCTCTCCTTCGTCGTCGTCCGCGCTCCGATAGATGGACCGGATGATCTCGTCCATCGGCGGGTCGTCGATCACCAGATCGCGGAGCGTCGTCTGACGCAGCACGGCGTCGACGAGTGCGCCGATCGCGGCGTCGCCAACATCGAGCTCCACCGTCGTCCGGTGCGGGGCAGCGGAGACCAGGCGCGCGCCGACCGCGGCGGGGAGCTCGACGTGCTCCGACGCCGTGACCAGCGTGATGCGGCGCGCGCGCAGATATCGCCGTTTCAGCTCGCCGACGGTGGCGTCAAGGAGGATGCGTCCGCGGTGGATGATGACCACGCGATCGCACACCTGCTCGATGTCGCCCGTGTCGTGCGACGTTAGCAGCAGCGTCGTCCCGTCCTCGGTGGAACGCCGGTGCAGCAGCTCGCGGATCGTCGCCTTCGCGGTCACGTCGAGCCCGATGGTGGGCTCGTCGAGGAAGAGCACACGCGGGCCGTGCAGAAGGCTCGCCGCCACCTCGCAGCGCATCCGCTCTCCGAGCGAGAGCTGTCGCACCGGTCGGTCGAGCAGCGGCGCGAGCTCGAACGCATCGACGAGCGCGTCGAGGCGCGCGCGCCAGACGTCGGGCGGCAGCTCGTAGACTCGCGCGAGCAGTTCCATCGTGTCGCGCGGCGCAAGCTGATACCAGAGCTGCGACCGCTGGCCGAACACCGTGCCGATCGCGAAGCCGAGGGCGTGCCGGTCGCGCCAGGGCACGAGCCCCGCGACCGTCGCCTGCCCGCCGGTTGGAAAGAGAATGCCAGCGAGAATCTTGAGCGTCGTCGACTTGCCGGCGCCGTTCGGGCCGATGAACGCGACGCGCTCACCCTCATCGATACGGAAGGAGATCCGATCGACGGCGAGCACCGCGCGCGAGCGCGGTGCGAACGCATCGGCGAGGCGCGCGCGAACGCCGGGCCCGCGAGGTTCGCGGGTGCGGAACGACTTGCTCAGTTCCTGGACGTCGACTGCTGCGGACATGGTCGGCTGCGATTGGAGAATCGCGCCGTGTCCGGGGCTACCAGAAAATCAAAACGCCTTTCCGGGAGACCCGGAAAGGCGCGGAGAACGCGATCCCTGCCGGTCCTCTATGCGGCTGACAGCACCTCGGCGACGACGATGTACTCGTCGGCCGGCTGGCAAATCTGCATGGACGGGAGGAATGCGCGAGTCATGGTGATAAGCATAGTGTGAACGAATGGGGGATCTGTCAAGAGCCGGATGAGCGTCCGGGCTGGGCTTGCCCTCGAGTCATACGACTCCGACGGCCGGGCATGTCGCCCCGGCGCGGATCGCCAACAGAACGACGAGGATTCATCATTCATATCCCTCTGCCGCTCCACGCCCCTCCGCGCCCAATGTATCAGACCTTGGAAACCTACCGTGGCTTCGTGTACCCCTGGTCCATCGACCACGTCGGCCACATGAACGTCGCCTCGTACACGCAGCGCTTCGACGAAGCGACCTGGCACTTCCTCGCGAGACTCGGACTCACGCCGAGCCACCTGC
The DNA here is from genome assembly GCA_035469245.1 of Gemmatimonadaceae bacterium. GTDB lineage: Bacteria > Gemmatimonadota > Gemmatimonadetes > Gemmatimonadales > Gemmatimonadaceae > JAQBQB01. The sequence continues at coordinate 485 of DATISA010000047.1, read as the reverse complement.
GAACGAGCGGGCGTTCGGCGGTCGCGGCCGATCAGAAGACCCAGTACAAGCGCGAGGTTCTCTCCGGCACTCTGCTGCATGTCGTGACCGAGCTTCGCGAGCTCGGTCGCTCGAGCATTCATTTCACGCATCGCATGTACGACAGTGAAACTGGCGAGGAGGTCGCATCGACCGAGCTCGTCGGCGTGTACTTCGACACGGCGGCTCGGAAGTCGGTCGCGCTGCCCGACATCGTGCGCGAGCGAGCCGCCACGTTGCAGCCCGACGCACCTGCCGCTCGCTGACGCGATACGAGCGCCGCGCCGCTCCAACCGCTGAAGCTTTCGTCGGCACAGCTCGCCAAAGTTTCCGCGACGACATGTAGTCGGAAATCTCCTCCGCGATCGAACTGATCCCCCTACGCCGCTGAACCCCGGCCAACCGTACCTTCGCGATTGGGCAAATCGGTAGCGAGGCCAATCGCGCAGGGACGACGATGGACACCG
>DATISA010000046.1:0-32033 GCA_035469245.1 Gemmatimonadaceae bacterium | reverse complement strand
CCGCTGTACAGCACGTACTCGTTGCTCAGTCGCGGATCGGTGCCTTTCACGATTCCGATCACGTTTCCCGACGGATAGTGGAACGTTTCGCTCGACACAGATGCGGCGAGGTGTGCGTTCGGTGACTTGACGCCATCGAGCGACTCGTGTCGCAGCCAGAACGTCGGAATCGCCTGAACATTGCCGCGGCCGCGCCCACCGCCCTGTGCAGCCTGCTGCGCCGCCCGCGCGAAGGCGCCTGCAGGCCCACCAGCCGAATCGATCGCGTACGGACCTCGGGAGGCGACGACGGCCGCCGCGTTGAAGGTCTGATCCGTGGCCGGCAAGTCGTCGGACACGAACACGGCGGCCGCACCGCCAGCCCGCGCGATCTGCGCGGCCCGCTGCCGGAGCATCGCGGTCGTGGTCGATTGCGGATTTCCGCGGATCGTGAATCGCGAGGCCGGTTGCGTGTCGAGCGCCGACACGACCATCGCGACCGCTTTACCCCGGACGTCGGCGCTTTCCAGTCCGGCGGTATCGGTCACGAACACCAGCGGGACATCCACGGCGGACGCGCCCGGCGTGAGCACGACCACGTCCTTCCACAACTGCAGCTCGCGCCCGGCGACTGCAATGCGGCTGTTTGCGCTCAGCACCGTGCGCCGCATCGGCCACCACTGGAAGAACGTGCCGTCGTCGCCGGCCGGCTGCAGGCCGGCTTGTCGAGCTTGCTCGGCGATCCACCCCGTCGCCCGCATTTCGTCGAGCGTGCCCGCCTCGCGGCCACGCATCGAGTCCCCGGCCATCGCGAACATGTCGCGCCGCAGATCGGATTCCGTGATGGCATCGATCGCTGGCGCAATCGCCAGTCCGTTCGCCATCGCCGCCGATGGACCGGTCGCCGGCGTCGCCGTTGCCCCGGACCGACAGCCGGCGGCCACACCGAACGCCAAGAGGCAGCCGCTAACGGTTCGGCGAAGTGGCGCCGACGCGCGCGCGAATGACGGATTTGATCCCGCCACGAATGTTGAAATCACCTACGACCTCCATCCACCGGGGTTTGGCTACCGTCGACAAGTCGTCGAGAATCCGATTTACCGCACGCTCGTAGAAGATGCCGTCGTTCCGAAAGCTCCACAGATAGAGTTTGAGGCTCTTGAGCTCGATGCAGACTTCGGCCGGCACGTACGTGATGTGGATCGTGCCGAAGTCGGGTGCGCCGCCGGCCAGCGCTTTCAGTTCGTCGGCGTCCGTCTCGATGCCGCCGATCGGACAGAGCGACGTGAACTCTGGGCACTCCATGGCGATCTCGTACTCGCGGCCCGGATACGGATTGGGAAACGTCTCGAGGAGCTCTGGTTTTGGCATCGGTCAAGAATGCACGCCTCTTGCGACCTGATGCAATCGTCCGGATCGGCGCGAAGCGCGTCGCGGCGGAGTAAACAACATTGACCGATGGAAAGGATCTTCGCTGGCGGAACCGTGTACCGCACTTCATATTGGCCACGGGCCGGCGCTATGCGCCGGTCATCGCCGCCGCGAGAACGGCGTGGCGGCATCGCCCCCCGGCACAGTCCGGGGGGCTCTTTTTTGTCCTGTTGTCTGAGCGAGACCTGTCCGACTGATCAGCTGCCGCGCAGCCGCTTGGACATCTCTTCGAGGACGCGGCGCTCGTCGGTCGTGAGGCTTTCGATCCCGTGCTGCGAGATCTTGTCGAGTACGCGGTTCAGCTCGTCCGCCCGCGCCTCGCCGCGTCGAGCCTTGGGTGAGACCGACGCGACCCGCTTGCCGACGATCGCCTTGCTCTTTGCCACGATGTCATCGACTTCGTCGCCGCGCTCGCGGCGCGGCATGTTGCGCGGGATCGCGCGGGGCGGTTCGTCGGCATCCGGCAGGTTAGCCACGCGCTGCTGCACGTGTTCCATTCCCGTTGATGTCGACATCCGCATGTAGATGTACCCCGCGATCGCACCGCCAAGGTGCGCGCAGTACGCGATGTTGACGCCGCCGCCGCTGCCCGTCGTGACGATTCCGATCAGCAAGCTGGCCAGGACGAGCCCGATCGCGAGCGTCCGCACGCGCACGGGCACGACGAACAGGAAGTACACCTCGTCGTCGGGCCACTGCATGGCGTAGGCGGTCATCACGCCGAATACGGCCGCCGTCGACCCGATGAGCGCGCCACCGGCTCGCATGAACAGCACCTGGAATACGACGCCGCCGAGCCCGCACAGCAGGTAGAACCATGTGAAGCGCTTCGACCCGGCGCCACCATCGCGCGACCACTGCCGTTCCAGCCGCGGACCAAACAGGTAGAGCGCGTAGAGATTCACCAGCAGATGCGCCACGCCAGCGTGCACGAACATGTACGTCAGCGCCGTCCACCAGCGTCCGGGAAGCCGGCTCGCGTCGAATCCGAGCCAGTCGCTCATGTCCGCGGGCCCGACCGCCGTCTGCACGAACATCACCGCGATGGTGATCGCGATGAAGGCTTGCACAGCCGGCGTCAGCCTGGCGCTATCGTGCTCAGAAGTGGCGGACGTCGAAGACATACATCAAGCGCGGACTGAAGAGTGACAATAATGTACTAACACGACTTGGAAATGCTGGTTCCCGTCACCTGCCGAACCGGTCTCAACGCATTCCCGTCGGCGGGGGAAGTTTGAGGACGAGCCGAACGTCGCCGTGCAAAGCCGCCGCGCGCTCGAAGAGCATCGTCCATCGCCGATCGCGGTCGACCGGAGTGGTCGTGCCTGGGTGAATGATGACCATGGTTGCATCACTCGCCGCATGAGCGCGCTCCACTAGCCGCAGCATGTTTGCATCCGAACTGCGCTCGTCCACGGAGACCACCAGTGCGTGCTGCATTCCGGCCGCCGCGGCGGCGCGAATGGTGTCGAACGCGCGGTCGTCGGTCGCGCCGACGGTGGAACCGTCGACCGTCACCTGCGTCAACGTGACGATTCCGCGGAGACCGCCGATCGCCTCTGGACGCTGACCATCTCCGTCCAGCATCACCGGCAGCGTACACTCCGCTTTCTCGAACGCTGAACAGAGATACTCGACGTTGGCGAGCGGATCGCGTCCCGTGATCGAGATCGAGTGGAACGCCGAACGCGACGTAGCGCGTCGCATTTCCCCAGCGAGCGCGTCCGCCGTGTACATCGTGGCGGTTTCCGCCTCGGCGGCAAATCGCACGAACAGCTGCCGGCGACCGGCCCAGACGCCCTGCGACTGCAGGCCAGCCGGAATGCCGGCGAGTGCGGCAGTCGAATTCGTGAGCTGTGTCATTCAGTCGCCTCCGCGATGCGCCAATGCGAGCTTCACGATGCGATCGCACAGCTCGGGAAACGAGATACCGGCCGCGGCTGCCGCCTGCGGAACGAGACTCGTTTGCGTCATGCCGGGGAGCGTATTCGCTTCCAGACAATAGCACTCACCATCGGGCGCCATTCGGAAATCGATCCGTGCACAACCGCCAAGCTTCAGTGCGCGAAAAGCTCTTCGCGCGGCGTCCTGAACGCGAGCTGTCTCGTCCGAGGTCAGCGCGGCAGGGAATCGGTCGTCAGCCATTCCCGGCGTGTACTTGCACTCGTAGTCGTAAATCTCGTGCTTCGGGAGGATTTCGCCAACAGGAAGCGCCTCACCGCCGAGGATCCCGACGGTGAGCTCTCGCCCGGGCACGAACCCCTCGATCATGACCTCGTCGTCGAACTCGAAGGCCGCGGCCACCGCCGCCTCGAGCTCCCCGGCCTCTTTGACGATCGACAGCCCGACTGTCGAACCCTGCTTCGACGGTTTGACGACGACGGGAAATCCGAGCGATGCCTCGACCTGGGCCGGCGACGCCGGCGCCATGAGCCACTTCGCCGTCGCCACGCCTGCCTGCCGAAACAGCTGCTTGGAGAGATCCTTGTCCATGGCCAGCGCGCTGGCGAGGTGACCGCTGCCAGTGTACGGTACGCCCGCCAGATCGAGCATCGCCTGGATCGTCCCGTCTTCGCCGGCCCCGCCATGGAGACCAAGGAAGACCACGTCGGCGTCACCACGACGTGGCAGCAAGCCGGCGATGCGCGGCAGCGCTTCGCGCGCCAGGCGTCGGAGGGCGTCCTGCGGCGGCGGTGCCGCTCGCACGACGGTCCCGCTGGCGAGAGCACGCTGCTCCGACTCGCTGATCTCGCCACTCGACGGATCGACGGCAGTCACCCGGTGTCCGCACGCGCGCAGCGCCTCGGCGCACCGGATTCCCGTCGCCAACGACACGTCCCGCTCGGACGATGTCCCGCCCATCAGTACGATGATCCGGAGGCTCATCGGGCCATCATGTAGGTGAGCATGTCCGAGCGCGTGACGATACCCTGGAGCGAGCCGTTGGAGCGCACGAGGACAGCCGGATTGGACTTTGAGAGCAGCTTCGCCACGCTATCGACGGGCTGGTCGACGTCGACGATCGGGAATGGAGCTTCCATGACCTGGCTCACCGAGGCGTCGAGCAGCTTCCCGTCCTCGAGGCTCTTCGCCGAGAGCGACCAGTCGCTCACTGAACCGATGCAGTTCGCGCCGTCCATCACCGGCAGCTGGGACACATCGTGCAGCGACATCAGCCGGAGCGCTTGGCGCACGCTCGCGCCGGGGGCCACGCTCACGATCACCGGCATCTCGCCGCCGTCCCGGCTCTTGACGCCGAGGAGTGAAGCGAGCGTCGTCCGATCCGCCTCGAGCAGCTGGTTTTCGCGCATCCACTCGTCGTTGTACAGCTTGGACAGGTAGCGCTCGCCGGTGTCGGGAAGTGCCGCTACGACGAGGGCGTTGGGATCGTCGACGCGACGCGCCACGTGCAATGCCACGTGCACGATCAGACCGGTCGACCCTCCAACGAACAATCCCTCTTCGCGCGTGAGACGGCGCGCCATGGCGAACGACTCCTTGTCGCTCACGGTCATGAAATCGTCGACGATCCCCATGTCGAGGGTGCCGGGGACCTTGTCCTGACCGATGCCTTCCACCTTGTACGGCGCGCCCTCCGGCTTGCCCTCGCCTTTCGTGCGCCACATCTCGGCCAGGATCGAGCCGGCCGGATCGCCAGCGATGATCTGCACGCGCGGATTCTTTTCCTTGAGGTACCGTCCGACGCCCGTGATCGTGCCCCCGGTACCCGCCGCGTACACGAAGTGAGTCACGCGGCCTTCCGTCTGCTCCCAGATCTCGGGACCCGTCGTCTCGTAATGCGCCTGCGGGTTGGCGTCGTTGTAGAACTGGTTGGCGAGCACCGCATTCGGCGTTTCGTGCGCGATGCGCTTCGCCATCATCACGTAGTTGTCGGGATGATCGGCCGGCACCGCCGTCGGCGTGATGATCACCTCCGCCCCGAACGCCTTCAAGAGTCGCACTTTTTCCTGCGACATCTTGTCGGGCATCGTGAAGATGCATTTATAACCCTTCAATGCCGCGGCGATCGCGAGCCCGACACCGGTATTGCCGCTCGTGCCTTCGACGATGGTGCCGCCGGGCTTGAGCCGCCCTTCACGTTCGGCCTGCTCGATGATCGGTCCGCCGATGCGATCCTTGATCGAGCCGCCGGGATTGAAGAATTCCGCTTTGCCATACACCGGCGTGCGGATGCCCCGGGTCACCTTGTTCAGGCGAATGAGCGGCGTCCATCCGATCAACGCCAGCACGTTTTCGTATGGCTTGGTATGTCGCTGCATTGCCTTAGGGCGAGTGAATGCTCAGCAGCGAAATGTACGTGTTCTCGGTCGGTGCCGCGACGGAACGCGGATCCTCAGAGCGCGCGCTTCGCCGCGTCGCTCAGTTCGGCGAGGAGCGTCAGTGCCTGAATCGGCGTCAACGCGTTCACGTCGGTCGACGCCAGCTGATCAAGGACCGGGTGTGTCGCGGGCGCGAACAATGCGAGCTGGTCCGCCGTGGACCGAGGCCGCGCGGACAGCGGCGCGGCGCCGGGGTGCGCCTGCAGGCCGCTCACCAGCTGTTCGCCCTCGCCTTCGAGCAGCGCGAGCATCCGCCGCGCCCGCGCGATCACGGGCTGGGGCAGCCCGGCGAGCCGCCCGACTTCGATCCCGTACGATCGATCGGCGCCTCCAGGCTGCAGCCGATGCAGGAACAGGATCCGGTCGCCGCTCTCGCGCACGGCGACGTTGTAATTGCGCAGCGCGGCAAGTTCGTCGGCAAGCTGGGTGAGCTCGTGATAGTGCGTCGCGAATACGGTCTTGCAGCCGATCGCATCGTGCAGGTGCTCCGACACCGCCCAGGCGATCGAAACGCCGTCGTACGTCGCGGTGCCGCGCCCAATCTCGTCGAGCAGCACCAGACTCCGCGCCGTGGCCGTGTGCAGGATGGCGCTCGTCTCGCTCATCTCCACCATGAACGTCGACTGGCCGCGCACGAGGTTGTCGCTCGCACCCACGCGCGTGAAGATCCGATCGACCGTCCCGATGCGCGCCGACTGTGCCGGAACGAAGCTGCCGATCTGCGCCATCAGTACGATGAGCCCGATCTGGCGAAGAATCGTCGATTTACCCGCCATGTTCGGCCCCGTCAAAATCATCATCCTGGCGTCGGGCGTGAGATGGAGGTCGTTCGGAATGAACTTGTCCCGCGGCATCATTCGTTCGACGACCGGGTGCCGCCCCCCGATGACCTCGAGCTCGAATGCATCCTCCATCTGCGGTCGCACGTAGCCCTCTCGGGCCGCCACTTCCGCCAGTGTGCTCAACACATCGAGCTCGGCGATGACTCTGGCGATCTTCTGCAGCCGCCCGATCTGGGCACCGACGCCCGCCCGCAACGTCTCGAACAGCTCTCGCTCGCGCGCCTCGATGCGCTCGGCGGCGGTGAGCACGCGCTCCTCGTATTCCTTGAGCGCCGGCGTCACGAATCGCTCGCCAGAGGTGATCGTCTGACGACGCTGGTAGTCGGGCGGCACCGATGGGAGGTTCGCGTTCGTCACCTCGATGTAATACCCGAACACCTTGTTGAAGCCGACCTTGAGTGACGCGATTCCCGTTCGCGCGCGCTCGTCCGCCTGTATCCGCGCGATCGCGTCCTTGCCGCCGTCGCGCAGTTCGCGAAGCCCGTCGAGCTCCGCGTCCACTCCTGGGGCGATCGTCGGGTCTTCGCCCACCGCCGCCGGCGCGCGTTCCACGAGCGCACTCCGGATCTGCGACGCGGTCACGGCGGCATCATCCCACGCCGCCAGCACCTCGGCTAGTCGGCCTGAACGGGCGATCGGTTCCAGCGCGGCGGCCACCGCCGGCAGCGCGGCGAGCGAATCGCCCAGGGCGCGAAGTTCGCGCGGCGTGCCACGGCCTGCGGCCGCTTTCGCCGCCAGCCGTTCGATGTCGCGAACGTCGTCGATCGCTTCGCGCGTCGCTTCGCGCGCGATGCCGTCGTTGGCGAAGGCGTTCACCGCGTCGAGCCGCGCCTCGATCGCACCTGGGTCGGTGAGCGGCGCGAGGATCCACTGTCGCAGCAGCCGCGCGCCCATCGGCGTGCTCGTGCGATCGAGCACGGAGAGGAGCGTGCCGTCGACACCGGCGCCGCGAAGCGATTCCACCAACTCCAGATTGCGTCGCGTCATCTCGTCGAGCGGCATGACGCCACCGCGCCGCTCGACGATCGGCCGGGTGAGCTGCGGAAGTCCCGCGGGCTGCAGCTCTCGGAGATAGCGGAGCAGGGCGCCGGCCGCGCCGAGGATGAGCACATCTCCGCTCTCGATGCCCAGGCCGTCGAGCGACAGCATGCCGAAATGCCGCGCGAGATCCTCCGTCGCGAGCGCCGTGTCGAACTCCCACGCCTCGCGCTCGGTGATGAGCGCCTCGGCGCGCGATGGCGGAAGCGACAATCGTGTGCCGCTCGCCATCAGAATCTCGCGCGGCGCCAATCGAGCCAGCAGCGGTTCGAGTTCGTCCGGTGTGGCGCTGATCAACCGAAACTCGCCGGTCGACACGTCGGCTGCCGCGACACCTACTGTCTCGTTCGTGCCGCCCCGCGGTGCCGCCGGCGCGGCGTGCACGGCCACGAGGAAGTTGTTTCGCGACCCGTCGAGCAAGTCGTCCGAGAACGCGGCGCCGGGCGTGACGGTCTCGATCACTTCACGCCGGACGACGCCCTTGGCCAGCCGCGGGTCCTCGATCTGCTCGCAGATCGCGACGCGAAAGCCCTGCTGCACCAGTCGCCGCACGTATTCCGCGGCGGCCTTCACCGGCACGCCGGCGAGCGGCACGTCCGCGGCGCCACCGTTGTTGCGTGACGTGAGCGTCAACCCGAGCACGCGCGATGCGGTTTCCGCGTCGTCGTAGAACATCTCGTAGAACTCGCCCATCCGGAAGAACAGGATCGCATTCTGGTGCCGACCTTTGATCTCCCGGTACTGCTGCATCAAGGGCGTGGACGACGTCGAGTTCACTTGTCCTCGGGCTCGATGTCCGTCACGAAGGCGGTGACTTTCTTGGACCTGAGCTCTCGCTGCGCCGCGATCGCGTTGCCGCGCGTTGTGTAGCGACCGATTCGAACGCGGAACGGCTTCTTGCCGCCCACTACGCGAGCGTCGATGTCTCGCGCCCGGAGCCTCGCGGCGGCGCGATCTGCCTCGGCCTTCGTTCCATACGCCGCGACCTGCAGCGTGTACCGCGCCGGCGCGGCACGAGCCACGACGCTGTCCCGGCGCCCGCCGCCGCTGTCGGAGGATGGCCGTCCCGCGCCCCCGGACACCGGCACGCGCGAGCCGGGATTCACGTCGAGCGCCGTGCAGCGCGGCGCGTAGTAGGTGAGCTGATTTCGCGCCTCGACCGCGGAATCCGGAAGCACCGCCAATGTCTGCCGCAGCGCGGAGCATGCGCGGGGAAGATCGTTCTGCTCGAAGAGCAGCCGGGTCAGGAGTGCGCCGGCCCTGGCCCGCTCCGGGTGCGACGGATTTTCGGCGAAGAACCGAGCGAGGTGAGTGGCGGCGGACGAACGGTCGCCGTGTGCTGACTCCAGCTGGGCAACCTGCAGGAGCGCATCAGCAGCGCGCGGCGCGAGCGCGTACTCGACGACGATTCTGCGGTAATCGCGTTCGGCGTCGCCGTCGTTCGCCGCCAGCATCGCGTGCCAGTACAGCGCCTCGGCGTACGCCGGCGACGCGGGATCGGTCGCCGCGAGGACGGAGTCCACGAGGAGACGGCCCGCCGCGCCGTTGCCACTCGAGACGAGCGCCCGCGCGCGCGCGAACGCGGAGTCCGTGCTCGCTGGCTGGCCGGAAACAACCTGCGACCGAATCGGTGCCGCGGCGCCTACCAGTGTGGCGATGATGACGGTGAATCGCTGCAAGGTCCGGGACATACGACGATTCGCTCAGGCGGCGTGACGTCGTGACGTCGCGCCGCACAATGACAAGACCAGTGTGGCGAGCACTTGCTCGTCCGACGAGAGCTTGCTCTCCTTCGCGGTCGATTCGGCCCGCAGCAAGGCGTCGAGCGCGTCGTCGACCGCCGCGCCTGTCCAGCGGTCCGATGCGCGGATACACGTCGCCACGAACTCGCCCCACGACCGCCCGGTGAATACCGAGCCCGATTCCTTGAGCACTCCGAATAACTCCCCCGTCAGTCGGGACGGAGGCGTCCCGCGCTCCCGGGCCGCCTGCGCCCAGCCGATGGCGAGCGTCTGCGCGGTCAGCGCCATGATCATCGTCGCGGCACTCGTCTTGGGTTGCTGCAAGACGTTCCCCAACATCCCTAACGCGGCATCAGCATCTCTTCGCGCGATGGCGTCGAGGAAGTCGCCCATCGTCTGGCCTGCTTGCACACCGACCACCGCCGACACCGCGCCTTCGTTGACTGGCCCGTCGCCAACATAGTTGGCCAGCTTGTCCAACTCGACTTTGAGCTGGACGAGCTCCGTTCCCACGGCTTCCTGCAGCAGCTTGACCGCACCATCGGTGATGCTCGAGTGCAAATCGTGCTCGACGTAGTACGTGATCCACTTGGGCACACGCTCGCCTGCGAGCGGCGCGAAGTCGACCGACACCGACCCCGCCAGTAGCGCCTTGTCTGGCTTGACGCCCGCCGGCGCGACCAGGAGGAGCAGCACGTCGGGCGACGGATGTGCGATGTAGTCGTCCAGCGCGCGCCGTGCATCCCGCTTGAGGGCGGGGACGTCCCGCAGTACGATGGCACGCCGCTCAGCCATCATCGGCGGCGTGTGAACGAGAGACGCGAGCGTCTCCGCATCCACATCCGACCCGCGGAGCATCTCGAGATTGAAGTCGCGCGTCGCCGGATCGATCGCCGCGTCCAGCAAACGGCGGAGCTGCTCGTTCTTCAGGTACTCGTCGTCGCCGTAGAAATAGTACACGGCCGCAAAGTCGCCGCTCTTCAGCGCCGCGCGCAGCAGCTTCGCGTCATCACGATCGACGGTGGACATGGCGAGCAATATACGGTCGCGTCACGGCCAGAGACAAAAATGCCGGCTTGTCGCCGGTCGTCGTCTTTCCTGAAGCTGATCTATCGCTCCAGACTCGTCTCGCTGAATTCCGCGTTCGCGAAGCGAAGCGGTGCGTCACCGATCATCAGCATCGCCGGCCAAACTGGAATGCCCGTCGGCACGGACGCGACGAACGCCGCGTTCGGCACCGGAGCGATCGTGGTCGGCTGAATCGGCGCCGGCACACGACGCACCGTCGCGACCGTGGCAGGTGCCGTCGACCGCATGGGCGCGAAGTAGGTCGCCGTTCGAATGGCCATGTATGCCACGGCCGCTATGCCCGCCGCGAGCCCGACGAAGGCGCCGATCGAACCGAATGACCGCTGTGGCGCCATCATCCCCAACTGCGTCACTGGTCCTAACTCGGCGAGCCGTGCATTGAGGCGCCGCCTGAAATCCGGAGACGGTTCAATCGTTGGAAGATTGCGAACGAGCAGAAGACTTCGCCGGATCGCCGTGTCCCGTCGAGAGCACCGGTGGCACGCCACGACGTGCTGCCGCATCGCGTGCATCTCCACAGCGGGCAGCAAGTCGTCGACGAATGCGACGTGTTTGTTCCGAAACTCGCGACAATCCATCCGTTGACTCGCTACGGGTCGGGCGTTCGTCAGTCGGTACCCGCCGCTCGGTGAGCGGTTCCAGAATAGCGCGCCGAAGTGCCGGACGGGAGAGGGAACAAAAAAAGGCGGGACCACCCGCGTGGTCCCGCCCATGATCACAAAGTTGACAACCTTCCGTCAGTCGATCTTTGGTTCGATGATCGAGGCGAACGCCGTTCGCGCGCGGTTGAGTCGCGACTTCACCGTACCAAGATTGCACTCGGTGATCTCGGCGATCTCCTCGTACGACTTGCCCTCGAGCTCGCGAAGCACGAACACCTGCCGATGATGCTCCGGCAACCGCGCCACCGTCTCCTCCACCAGCGCGCGCAGATGACGCTTACGGAACATGTCGTCCGGACGCGCGCTGGGATCCTCGAACTGCAGCGGCCGGTCGTCCTCGTCCCAATTACCCTTGATCGTCTGAAAGAGCACGAGCGGATTCCGCGAACGGTTGCGGAGCTCGTTCTTCGCCAGGTTCGACGCGATCGTGTAGACCCACGTCGAGAACTTCTTCGTCCGGTCGAACCGATGGATATGACGGTACACCCGGATGAAAACTTCCTGGACGAGATCCTCCGCCTTCTCACGATCACCGATCGTTCGATAGATGAAGTTCAGCAACCGCGTCTGATAGCGTTCGACCAGTTCCTGAAAGGCACGCTCCTCGCCGCCGAGGAACGCCGCCACCACGGTTGCGTCATCCTGTGTCCGGAGCCTCTCTCTTGTCGCCGCTCCCGGCAACGGCGCCCGTTTGATTGCGACCTCAGCCATATGCGCGTGCCCCCTCGGCACTGCTGTAAGGGTACGACCCGACAGACAGAACAGATTCGATTTTCGATTTCCTCGCGTACCTGGTTCGACTCGGTCAAAAGCAGACGGCATGCCCGTTAGACGCCGTAGGTTCCATGGCGTTAAGTCGTTGGAATAGAATGTCTTATTCGATCTCGTCCGTCACGGCTCGGGGTAGGCACTGTCCAAAAAACGCGACGGAACGTGAGACAGGAGGGCTCCGGCTGTCTCAGTTTTGACACACCCGATTGCCGCTGAGTTGCCGCCCCGCTCGTTGAAAATCGGGCTCAGTGTCCCGCGCGAAATCCCGCTGCGAAGAGGATCGCGAGCGCCGTCTTCGCGTCCTTGATCTCTCCTTCCTGGATCAACCGCAGCGCGCGGGAGAGCGTCACCGTCTCAACGGTCATGAACTCGTCGGCTTCATGGCTCGTGTCTCCACGGCTGAGACCGGCAGCCAGAAAGACGTGTATCCGCTCGTCCGTGAAGCCTGGCGTCGTGAACATCGTGAACAAGAACTCGATCGTCGACGCGGTGCAGCCGGTCTCTTCACGGAGCTCGCGCGCAGCGCAGTCGTGCGGTGACTCTCCCGGGTCCAATCGCCCGGCAGGCACTTCGTAGAGATATTGCCCGGCGGCGTAGCGGTACTGCCGCAGCAGCAGGATCTGCGGGTCCTCGCCATCCACGCCGCTCAGGAACGGCACGATTGCGCTCGCCCCCGGATGTCGCACCAGGTCCATCTCGCCCACCGAGCCGTCTGGAAATCGCACGGTGTCGCGATCGAGCGTAATGATCTTGCCAGTGTAGATACGCTCGCTGCTGAGTTTTCCTGGCTGGCCCTCGTGCGCCTGGCCGTCGTCGTCTCTCCCGCCCGCGTTCATGCCGTCCGTTGGCCAGTCACGTCGTACAAGCTCAACGGACCAAACCGCATTGCGTCGACTGGCCCGCGAACGGCGACCGGATCGCCAACGATCACCATCTGTAGCGCTTCTGGATGGAGATACCGTCGTGCGGCCTCGAGGACTTGTTCGGCGCTCACGGCACGCACTCGCTCGCGATACGTATCGTAGTAGTCGTCGGGGAGTCCGAACAGCGCGAGCACTGACAAGGCGGCCGCGATTGCTGCCGTCGACTCGAAGCGAATCGGAAAAACGCCGTCCAGATAACTGGTCGCGAGCGAAAGCTCTTCCTCCGAGATCGCCTCCGAGCGAATGCGATCGATCTCGGACACGATCTCGCGCGCCGCGGCGTCCGTGACGTCCGACTTCACGGCGGTGTGCACGACGAAGGGCCCGGCCTCGCGCCGCCACTCGAACGCCGAAAACGCGCCGTACGTGTATCCATGCGCTTCGCGGAGGTTCAGGTTGATTCGCGAATTGAACAAGCCTCCCAATACCGCGTTCATCACGTTCGCCGCGAAAAAGTCGGGGTGCGTCCGCGGTATCCCGACGTGACCGACCCGCAACTCTGACTGTGGCGCATCCATCTTGGCGACCAGGTGCACCGCACGTTCCTGCCGCGACGGAACATCGTCGGCAACGACGCGGGCGGGCGTGCCACCAGACCAGTCGCCGAGGGCGCGACGCGCGATGGCCTCCGTCCCGTTGGCGTCCACGTCCCCGACCACGATGATCGTCGTCGCTCCCGGCAGGTACCTGGATTCGTAAAAGGCCAACAGGTGCTCGCGCTCGATGCGCTCCACCGATTGCTCGTCACCGCCCTCGAACCGCGCGTACCGCGACGTGGCCGTGTACAGAAACCGCGAGAACATCTCGTCAGCGAGGCCCCGTGGCTCGGCGCGCAGCTGCAGCAGCTCCGCCATCCGCTCGGCTTTCAGCCGATCAATCTCTCGCTGCCTGAACGCCGGCGTTCGTATGACTTCGCCGAGCAGTGCGAAGGCTTCTGGCAAATGCTCGGCGAGTACGGTCATCGTCACGCCCGCGGCATCCCAGTCCGCGTGAGCATCCACCGATGCGCCAAGGCGCTCGAATCGTTCAGTGAGCTCCGCACCATCGCTGCGCTGCGTACCCTCGAGCAGCAGCTTCGCCACGAGCTGCGCACTGCCGTCGCGCCCCGCGGGATCACAGACCGCTCCGGCGTCGATCACCGCCGCCACCGTCACGAGCGGCAGCTTGTGGACGGGACTGACGATCAGCTCGAGACCGTTTTCGAACCTGCGGCGCTCGAACGACGGAAAATGATACTCCCGCGGTGGGGCTGGTCGCGGCCGACCCGCTTTCCGTTCCGCCGTGACGCTCATTCTGCCTCCGCGGCTACACCGGCACCAACGAGCTCGCCTGGCGCCTGCTCGCGCGGCACGTAGAGCAGGCTCGCGCGATTGTTCTCGCCGAGTCGTTCTCGCACGAACGCGTTCACCTGGTCCGTGGTCACGGCGCGGTATCGTTCGACCTCGTCGTTCACGCGATTCGGATCTCCGAAATACGTGGCGTACAGCGACAATCGGTCAGCACGTTCCGCCGCGGACTGCATCGCCGTCACGAACATCGTTTGAATCAGCGACACGGCGCGCTCGACCTCGGTCGTTTCCACGCCGTCCCGCACGACGAGATCGATTTCGTATGCCGTCTCCTGTTCGAGCTGCTCGGCGGCGATGCCGGGACGTGCGGTCACGTCGGCGACCAGCAGATCGGCGCCCTTGGCGAGATCGTAGGTGAACGCCGCCGCTTCCGCGGCGATTTGCCGCTCGCGGACCAGGCGGCGCCGCAATCGGCTCGCATTGCGAAGGCCGAGTACGGCTCCGCACACGCTGGCGGCGAAGTACTCATCCGAGCCGAACACCGGTGACCGAAAAGCAAGGAATAGCCGCGGCAGCATCACATCATCCGGCACGACTTCTCGCTTCCATTGTCCGAATACTGGCGGCAACGACATGTCGGGCAGCGGAGGTTTGCGATTGGCGGCTGGAATTTGGCTGAAATGCGTCTCGATCAGCCGAAGCGCTTCCCCTGGTTCGAAGTCTCCGGCAATGGAAAGGACGGCGTTGTCCGGGGAATAGAACGTCGAGAAAAACTGCGCGACGTCGTCCAGTCCCGCGGCCGCCAGGTCCTCCATTGAACCGATGAGCGAGTGATGGAACGGGTGATCGGAAGGGAAGCAGAGCGCGGGAAGCTTCTCCATCCAGGAGCCGTACGGCTGATTGTCCATCGACCAGCGCCGCTCGTTCATCACCACGTCGCGCTGCGTGTCCAGCTTTTGCTGTGTCATCGCCGGCAGGAGCTTGCCCATCCTGTTCGCCTCGAGCCACAGGGCAAGTTCCAGTTGGTTCGACGGGACCGTTTCGAAGTAGTTGGTCCGCTCGAGCCAGGTTGAACCGTTCAGCGTGCCGCCAGCGCGTTGCACGAGCTCGAAATGCTCGTTGGCCTCGACATCAGCCGAGCCTTGAAACAACATGTGCTCGAACAGGTGCGCGAAGCCGGTTCGGCCGGGCGGTTCGTTGGCCGAACCGACGTGATACCACAGATTCACCGCCACGATCGGCGCGGTGTGATCTTCAGATAACGAGATGAACAGTCCGTTGGGCAGACGATGAGTTTCGATGGGGATGCGCATCGGTCAAAGTTGCATCGCTCGAGCAGTGACTGGAACCCGGAGATCAACCGAGGGGTGACGACTCGCGTGACTCATGTGTTCGCCTTGATTCTACTCGCGCTGGGAGCGGTGTATGTCGGACTCCTGCTCCTCTTGTGGGCGTTTCAGGAGCAAGTCGTCTTCCAGCCGCCGCGCGTGCCGCCGGCATCGCTGATGTCCGCAAGGAAAGTGCACTATCGCGCCGCAGACGGCGTCGAGTTGTTTGCCTACGTGGTGGGAGATTGCCGGGCGTCGCGCACGCTGATGATCGCGTTCCATGGCAACGCCGACGTGGCGCGCTGGCTCGTGCCCTGGGCAGCCAACGCGGCCCACGTGGCCGATGCATGCGTCATGCTGCCGGAGTACCGAGGCTACGACGGGCTCGCCGGATCTCCCTCCTATGCGGCCTCCGGGCTCGACGCTCACGCTGCTCTCGACTACGCGCGAGAGATTCTGCACGTGAAGTCGGATGGCCTCGTCCTCTTCGGCTTTTCGCTCGGCACAGCGATCGCGACGGAGCTGGCCCAAAGCTCCTCACCTCGGGCGCTCGTGCTCGAGGCTCCTTTCACGAGCGCGCGCGCCATGGCTGGGCGCATGTTCGTCCCGGGACTGACCGCGTTCTGGAGCCTGATCGCGCGCGTTCAGTTCAACACGCTGGCTCGTGTGCGGGCGCTCCGAACTCGTGTATGGGTCGCCCATGGCGATCGCGATCGGGTCATCCCGGTCGACATGGGTCGGGAAGTATTTGCCGCGTGCGCGAATCGTGGAGAGTTGCTCGTCGTTCGAGGCGCCGGGCACACCGACCTTCCCGAGGTCGCCGGCTCCGCCTATTGGTCCTGGCTGGCGCGGGCAATCCATGCGGATTCCCCGGTCCCCGGTCGCGTGACCGCGGCGAACCCGACGCACTGATGCCGGGCGGCCAAACGTTCAGCGATCGGGCTCGCCAGGTCGGGCGAAAATGATGGTCAGACGCGCCCCCTCCTGCGCCATCATCGCCGGATCCCAGCCGCCGCGACTCCGCTCGTTCAGCAAGTCCGTCAGCGCGTCCTCGTCGTCGTGCGTGTGGCGCGTCAGACGCAGGATCACCGCTTGGTATTCTTTCATGCGCGCGAAATTAGTACTTTGCGCGCCATGGACACCACCCCCGGGTTCCCGACGCTACGCGTCGTGTCTCACCCGCTGATCCAGCACAAGCTCAGCATCCTGCGCGATCGCGAAACGCCGACCAAGATCTTCAAGGAGCTGGTCGACGAGATCGCCATGCTCATGGCGTATGAGGCCACCAACGACCTCCTGCTCGAAGACGCGGTGGTGGAGACTCCGCTCGAGCGGATGGTCGGCCGGCGCGTGAGCGGCAAGAAGCTGACGCTCGTTCCGATTCTCCGCGCCGGCCTCGGTATGGTCGAGGGCATCTATCGGCTCGTGCCGGGCGCGCGAATCGGTCACGTGGGTCTCTACCGCGATCACGACACGCTCGAGCCGGTCGATTACTACTTCAAGGTGCCGGGCGACGCGGCCGAGCGCGATTTCTTCCTGCTCGACCCCATGTTGGCCACCGGCGGCAGTGCCGCGGCGGCCGTCGCCTCACTCAAGCGCGCCGGCGCGACGCGCATTCGTTTCATGTGTCTCGTCGCCGCACCAGAGGGTGTACGTCGCCTCGCGGCCGCGCATCCCGACGTCGTCGTCTACTGCGCCTCGCTCGATCGGGAGCTGAACGAGCACGGCTACATCCTGCCCGGACTCGGCGACGCCGGCGATCGGCTCTTCGGAACTCGCTGATCTCGCCAGATTCGCGCGACCGCCGTCAGCCGAACCACTCTCGCGGGCAGTCGCGTTGCTGCCGCGCCGCGTCGATGACCCACTGCTGCGTCTGCGCGTCCACGATTTCTGCGGCCACCCGATCGAGCCAGGTGGTGGCGAGCGTCGTGTCCCCCACGCGCCTCCACAGTTCGCCGACCAGATAGGTCAGCACCGCTCGCTCTTCGCGCGCGACCCCATCGAAGCTTCCGAGCGCCTCCTCGAACTTCCAGGCCGCCTTGCGCCTGAAGTATCGCTCTGCTTCGACATCCCCTTCGTCCACACAACACCACGCAGCGCGCAACAGCAGATCAGCGACGTGCCGTGATTCCATCCCTTGCCACTCGGCAACTTTCGCGGCCGCTTCGTACTTCTCCGAGCCGGTCAGTGTGCCGCACGTGATCGCAGGCGCGAGCTCGTTCCACACGCGCTCCTTCAGCACGGGTGACACCTCGGCATCCTCCGTGAAATCACGGTCGGCGCCCGAGTACCCGCAGCGATTGCATGTATGAATGAGATACGGCAGCGGTTGCGTGCCCGCGGCGCGCTCGTGAAAGTCCGTGCGCTTTCCGCCGAACGAATTCGTCGACACCACGGTCTGCGAGCGAAATCGTGTCTCGCAAATCGGGCATTGAAGCTCAATTTGTTGAAGCGTGGTCATCGGTGCGTCTCCCGCCGTACGTCATGCCCTTCGACGGTGAGGAAAGGGAAAAACTGTGCCACACAACTCGTGCGTGGCTCTTGTTCGAGTTTCGTGACGCCACTATCATTCCGCGTCCGCGGTTCGACTCGCGCCGTCCACCCGCGTCCGGTCGCATGCTGATCAACCTGCTGCCTGATTTCTTCGCCGTCCTCGAGAGCACCGACCGACTCGCCGCGTACCAGCGTTACTTCGACGCCCACCGCAACATCCTCGAGCCGTACTGGCACAACTACGTCATCGATCCCGAGAGTCCGCACTTCACGGACATCGCGCGGTCGACCGTATACGCCGGCCGCTCGGATCTCGGCACGATGCTGGAACGCACCGACGTCGTCGGTCTCGCGAATGCGACCGAGCAGCTATGCGCCGAACTGCTCGCGATCGACTGCGATGTCGACGTCGTGTTGATGGTCGGTGTCGGCGCCGCCAACGCCGGTGAGCTCGTCGTAAATGGTCGCGGCATCGCGTTCGTCTGTCTCGAGCACTTCACCGGTCAGCCGAACGTCGAGACCGAGGGTCTCGGGCTCGATCCGGAGCTCATTCCGATGTGGCTCGCGCACGAGATCGCCCACGTCGTGCGCTACACGTCACCCACGAGTCGCAGCGAGCTGCGCGACATCGTGAGCGAGGCGGGCGGCTACTACTCATTCTGGGACACCGGCCGGCGGGCGACTTTGCGCGAGCTCCTCGTCAACGAGGGTTTGGCCGTCCAGGTCTCGCGAGCCGTGAGTCCCGGTCATGCCGCGTGGGAGTACTTCGGCTATCATCGCAGACAGTACGCCGACGTCCGGCAGCTTGAAACGATCGCCGCACGCGCCGTGTCCAAGGACCTCGATCGCTGCGGGCTCGGCCTTCGGCTTCGTTATCTCTCGGGCGGCGTCAGCGACGAAGCTCGAACCGTCGACCGCTACGTGTTGCCCGAGCGCAGCGGCTATTACCTCGGCGCCCGCCTCTGCGAGCCGGCCGTGGCTTCGCACGGGCTGGCGTGGGCGATCCGCGCGAGCGCCGCCGACATCGCCGCGCTTGGCCAGGCCGCGGCGCTCACGGCGTAGTCACTTCCCCACACAAAAACGCCGAAACAGCTCGTCGAGCACGTCCTCGACGTCAACGGCGCCAATGAGATCTTCGAGGGTCGTCACCGCCTCCCGGAGATGCACGGCGGCGATCGTCACGGGCACGCGCCCGCTCTGCCAGTCGTCGCGGAAGGACCGAACCTCGTCGAGAGCGCAAGCGATGGCGAAGCGGTGTCGCTCGTGCGTCAGAACCGGCGCGTCCGCCGCCAGCGGCGCTGCGCCGTTCGAAACGAGCGTCGTGATCTGATCGAGAAGATCGGCGAGGCCGGCGCCGGTCTCTGCACTCACCGCAAGCGCGGTCTGCGCACCCGCCGCCGCTTTCGCGCGAGCCAGCGAGCCGTCACCTGCGGGACTCACATCCACTTTCGTGCGAACTGCGATGACCGGCGCGCTCGTGCGCCCCACGAGCGCCGCGCCGATGTCGGCCATCGTCGCATCGCTGTCTCCGCATGCCAGCACGACGGCGGCTCGCGCCACGTACGATGCGCTCACGTCGACACCGATTCGCTCGACTGCGTCGGTAGCTTCGCGAATTCCCGCCGTATCCACGAGTCGCAAGGGGAGACGAGCGGTATCGATGACTGCCTCGATTGCATCGCGGGTCGTTCCTGGAATGTCGGTAACGATGGCGCGCGATTGTCCCAGGAGCGCGTTGAACAGGGACGACTTTCCGACATTTGGCGCGCCCGCAAGCACGACGAGTGCGCCTTCGCGGACCAGTTCGCCAACGCGCGCGGTCTCGAGCAAACGTTGGAGCGCCGCCGTTACGTCCTCGGCCGCCGCGGCGATCCGGCTTGGCGCGATCGGACCCTCGTCTTCTTCCGGAAAATCGATGTCGTAGGCAATGAGCGCCTCCAGCTCGATCAGCTGATGGCGAAGGGTGAGAACGCGGCGGCTCAGACCGCCATCGAGTTGGCGCAACGCCACCGCCTGCGCCGCACGCGAATCGGCGTCGATCAGGTCGCCGGTCGCTTCGGCTTGAAGAATGTCGAGCTTGCCGTTCAGGACCGCGCGGCGGGTGAATTCGCCCGGCGTCGCGAGTCGCGCCCCCCTCGCCATCATGGCTGCGACCACGGTCGTGGGCACGACGAGGCCGCCGTGCGTAATCAGCTCGACTGAATCTTCGCCTGTGAACGATGCGGGAGCGTCGAAGCGGATGACGACGCATTGATCCAGCGAATTGCCCTCTCCGTCTCTGACGTGCGACACCACGATCGAGCGCGGCGCACCCGGCCAGGCGTCCAGCGCCGCTCGGGCGATGGCGTGGGAGCCACTACCCGAAAGGCGGACGATCGCCAGCGCGCCGCGCCCGGGCGGCGTGGCTACGGCGACAATTGGCTCTGACAGGTCGAGCGGGCTGCGCACCATGCAGCGTTGAACGTGTCTCAAGCCCCCGGCAGGTGCAACGACTCGCCAGGTTCGAGAATCCGTACGGCATCGCTCAGCTGGTGGGTCTCGAGCCGCTCACGCAACCGTCGAATCGCGTCGTGCGCCGTGGCGGTAACGTGCCGGAAGGTTCCCCAGTGATATGGCACGAACACTCGCGCCTGCAATCGCTCGAAGAGCGTCAGGGCGTCGTCGTGCGTCAGGTGCCCTTTGCGAAACCCGGGCTTCCACCACGGCGCGTAGCCGATCGGCAACAGCGCCAGGTCGAGCTTACGCTCCTGTTGCCAGAGCGCCCGCTCCACGAGATGGTGCGTATCGTCCACGAGAGCCGTATCGCCGGCGAAGAACGCCGTTTCACCCGCATCGAGAAGGTACATGTTCGCGTCGCCCCGCCAACGATCGACGCCGTATCGGCTTCCACGGTGTCTGGCTCCCGCGGCGTGAACGACTGTATCACCGATTCGCATCGCGTCCCCGGGCGCCAGATCCATTGCGCTCTCGAACCCGAGTCGGCGCAACCACCGGGCGATCACCGGCGGCGCGATGATCGGTGTCTTTTCAGGCAAGCGTTCGAGCGAGTCGAACGAGAGATGGTCCGCGTGCGCATGGGTCAGCAGAATCGCGTCGAGCTTCGGCAGCTCGTCGAGCGGAATTCCGGGTGGCGAGACGCGCGGCAGAATCCGGCCGAGCTTCGGGTCGAAATTGGGATCCGTGAGCAGTCGAACGCCACCGAGCTCGAGCAGCAGGGTGGCGTGACCGACGTACGTGACGCGCATTGAGTTGAACCGCCCGCTAGGTCTTGCGGGCCCGGGTTGCAGGAGCCGTGCTCACTCCGGCCCGGGCACGCTCCCGCGTGATGATCCACTGCTGCGGCAGCGCCGCCACGTTCTGGACCGCGTAATACAAATTCAGCCCGGACGCGAAATTGAGGAACATGATCGTGAACATCGCCGGCATCATGTAGCTCATCATCTTCGTCTGCGGATTGGGCGGCATCCCGCGCATGCCGATCCACGACAGCAGAAACATCGATGCGCCCATCACGAGCGGAATGACGTAGTACGGGTCGCGCAGCGAGATATCCGGCAGCCACAGGAACTGCACGCCGCGGAACTCGATCGTGTTCTGGAAGACGAAGTACAGCGCGAACAGCACCGGCATGGGTAACAGCATGGGGAGGCAACCGAGCATCGGGCTCAGCGGGCTCATGCCGTGCGCCTGGTACACTTTGACGAGTGCGTCGCGCTGCTTGTCCGGCTCGTTCTTGTACTTTCGCTGGATTTCCTGAAGCTCGGGTTGAAGGCGCTGCATCTGGATACTCGTGCGCATCGCCTTCTGGTTGAGCGGCCAAAGCAACAAGCGAATGGCGACTCCGAACAGCACCAGCACCCAACCGTAGTTCACGTGGAACGTCGCCTTCATCCACAGCAGGACTCGCATGATGAGCGTCGCGAACGGCTGCACACCCGGAATCCATCCCGCGTACGTGTTCACGTTCTCGAGCTCGTTGCCGAGCGCGTGCAGTTCCTGCCAGGACTGTGGACCGACGTAGAGATCGAACGAGAACTGACCGTTCGAGAGGGGCAGGCTCGTCGTCGCGCTCGCCGAGTGCACGACCTTGCCGATCGTCGTGTCGCGACGCGCGCTCAAGCCACGGAACTCTGGTCCGGCCGGCGTGCCGACCGGTTTCATCAGCGCGACGAGCCAGTACTTGTTTCGTGCTGCAACCCACTGCATCCCGCCGCTATCGACGCGAACCGTCGTGTCGAGTTTCGAGTATGGGATGGTCGTCACGTCGCGCAGCGGAAGGCGATACGCGTACGCCAGGTGCCGCGCGTCGTCGACCGTATCGGCTTCGACGGAGCGTAGCTCGTTCGGAAGATCGATCAGTATCATCGCGTTCGGCGCCGCGCCCGCGACCGATCCGCGCACATTCGTCCGATAGCCGTTTGCCGCTTGCGTGTAGCTGATCGTGACGCCCGGCGTCACCGACGTAAAGGTGACGGTGGGGCCGGATTGCTGGACGGAGAAGCGAACGGTATCGAGCGCGATTACCGTTCCGCCGTTGTTGATTCGATAGTGAAGGAGCGGGCCGTACGCCCGCGGCTGCGTGACCGCGGCGACCGTGTCGCGCCCGCCGGGACGCAAGTCTCGGAACCCGAAGGCCGTCGCGGAAACCGGCGTCGCTCCAGGGTTGATGAAGAGGTACTTGGCGCGCGCGTTCGCGAGAGCAACGGTATCGAACGCTCCCGCGGAAACGGTGGCGGGTAAAGAAGGCGCCGCAGCCGGCGCCGCTGCGGCCGCGGATTGTTCAGCGGGGACGCCGCTCTGGGGCGCGCTCGGCTGAGGCGCAGCTGTCGTTGCGGTATCCGCGCGTCTGGCCGGCGCGCGCCGCGTCGATGGAAAGAGCAGCGGCGTCACGACGATGACGATCGCCATCAGGGCGAACGCGAGGAGAGTTCGTTTGTCCATGTGGATCTGGAAACTGACTAAGGAACGGGGTCGTACCCGCCGGGCTTGAACGGATGACAGCGCGCGATTCGACGAATCGCGAGCCAGCTTCCCCGTATCGCCCCATGGCGCTCGAGCGCCTCGACCGCGTACGCCGAGCAGCTTGGATAATAACGGCACGAGGACGGGAGCAGCGGCGAGATCGCCACCTGATATCCGCGCACCAGCAACACCAGGATCCTGCGCATCACTCGATCATGCTCTCGCCGAAAGCTCGGCGCTCAGCCGGCCTGAGAGCGCGCGCATATCATCGCGCAGACCGTCGAAGGGCGCCCGATACGCCTCTGGGCGAGCGCGGATCGCCACATCGTACGCGGATTGCCGCAGCATCACGGGAACGAGCTCCGTGCGCGCCAGCTCGCGCAATCGGCGCTTCACCCGATTGCGTTCGACCGCGCTGTGCTTGTGCTTCGGCACGATGATCCCGATGCGTAAATGAGCGAGAGGGGAAGCCATGATCCGGACGTCGAGGTACGTGGTCCGGATTCGCTTCCCCTCTCGAATGACGGTCAGTATGTCGCGACTCCGCGTGAGCCGGAGCGCACGCGGGAATCCGAAGCCGTCGTCAGGCGCCCGCGTATTTCGTCGGCAGTTTGACGGTGAGACGCTTGCGTCCCTTTTTGCGGCGGCGGCTAAGTACTTCGCGTCCCCAGCGAGTCTCCATGCGCGCGCGAAACCCGTGGGTCTTGATGCGGCGCTTGTTTCGGGGACGATAGGTTGGCTTGCCCATGGACCACTCCAAAAACGTTACGATCGAACCTGCGGTGCAGACCGGTAAAGCTATTTCAGAGCGAAGGATAGATCAAGAGTCGACCTGTTCCGAGCAGCGCGCGGCGCACGCTCCGACCGCTTGCTCGCTCGCGTCGCTCACCGCGTCGAGAGTAACCGTCTCACGCAATTGCTTTTTCCACATGCCGCGTCTAGCTTCGCTCCCCCGCCTTGGTTCTACCTGCATTCATACATGACGCTGACTGCGCACGAAGCTTGGAGCCGGTTGCTCGATCGCGCTCGACAAGAGCTCCCCGAGCAGACCTTCAAGACATGGCTCGAGCCAACGGAAGCGCTGTCGCTCAGTGAGGGAACCATCTACGTGGGGGCCCCCGATCAGTTCGCTGCCGACTGGAACGAGTCCAAGCACGCGGACATGTTGTCGGGCTTGGCGCCGATCGCTCTTGGACATCCGCTCGCGGTGGTCTTCAAGGTCACCGAGGAACGGCGCGCGCGCACGCAGATGGACCTCTTCATTGCCCAACCACCACAGAAACCGCACGGATCGAACCAGAATAGCGCCAGTAACTCGCCGCCATTAAGCGATCGATACACGTTCGACTACTTCGTGATTGGAAAGTCGAACGAACTCGCCGCGGCTGCCGCGCACGCCGTCGGGCAAGCGCCGGGAAAGGTGTACAACCCGCTCTTCATCTACGGCGACACCGGACTGGGCAAGACTCACCTCATGCAGGCGATCGCGCATGAGATCCTGGACCGCAGGCCAGAAACCCGGATCACCTTCATCGGAACCGAGCAATTCACGAACGAACTCGTCGCGGCAATCCAAAACCGCACAACTGCCGATTTCCGCCGGCGTTTCCGCGAAACCGACCTGCTCCTCGTCGACGACGTGCATTTCCTGAAGGGAAAGGAGGCGATGCAGGAGGAGTTCTTCCACACCTTCAACGCCCTGTACGAGGGTGGACGACAAATCGTCCTGACCAGCGATCGCCCTCCGTCCGAGATCCCTGGCCTCGAAGCCCGTCTCGTCTCTCGCTTTCAATGGGGGATGGTGGCCGACATCGAGATGCCTGACCTCGAGCATCGCATCGCGATCCTCCGCCAGAAAGCCCATCTCGACCATCTCGAGCTCACCATTCCGGAGGAGGTCATCCGCTTCATCGCCGAGAACGTGCGGTCGAGCGTCCGTGAGCTCGAAGGCTCGATCATCAAGTTGCTCGCCTACGCCTCCCTCAAGCACCGCGAGATCACGGTCGAGGTCGCTCGCGATGCCCTCCGTGACAAACTCCGGCCGGCCGAAGGCGGTGCGGCGGCAGGCCCTGCACTGAATACGTTCGCCATCCAGCAGGCGGTGGCAAAGGAGTGGGGTGTCACGACCGAGGGGCTCCGCTCCAAGACCAGAACCAAGAACCTTACGGTTCCGCGCCAGGTCGCCATGCACTTCATGCGAGAGCTGCTCGGGATGCAGCTCGTGGAAATCGGGGCCGCGTTCGGCGGACGCGACCACTCCACGGTCATTCACAGCCTTGAGCGCGTGTCGGCCATGATGAAGGAGGAACCGTCATTCGCTCAACGCATCGGAAAGATCCAAAGCGCGTTGGAAAGCCTGCGGAATTGAACACACGCGGCGTTCTTTTCCACGATTCTGCGCAACCTCGGTGCTCTGATTCCCCCGTTCGTCTGGATAGGTGCCATTCCCAACATCGTGTCAACATCGCGCGGTATAGTCGAACTGGTTGGTCCGGTGTAACTTCCAGCGATTTTCCACGCCTCAACAGAGCCTACTACGGCTACTAGGTAGTCAATCTTTAAAAGAGAACTAGTACCGCCGATTTGTTTTGCACAAAACAGGAGCCGTGATGCGGTTTACGATCTCCCGGGAAAAACTGCAGGAAGGTCTTGCCGCTGTAACCGCGACGATACCGACAAAGACGACCTTGCCGGTACTCGCGAATATCATGGTCGAGGCCACCGACAAGGGGATTCGACTTTCCGGGACCGATCTGGATATCGCGGTCACCACGGAGGTCGCCGCCGACGTCGAAACACCGGGCGCAACGACCATCCCGGCCAAGAAACTCAGCGAGATTGCCCGCGAACTGCCACCGGCTCCCGTCCGAATCGCCGCTGTCGGCGAACAGCGTGTGACGCTGGACTGTGGACGGACGCACTTCAAGATTCTGGGACTTCCGCGTGACGAGTTCCCCGCCTTTCCGAACGTTCGCTTCACCGAAAGTTGGCGCATCCGATCGGGTGATCTTCAGAAGCTCATCGGACACACGTCGTTCGCCGTTTCCACCGAAGAGAGCCGGCCCATCCTCAACGGCGTGCTCTGGGAGCTCAAGCCGGACATGATGCGGATGGTGGCCACGAATGGCCACCGGCTCGCCAAGATGGAAATGCCGATCAAGTCGAGCGGTGCGCCGGCCACCGATCTCATCGTGCCGCCCAAGGCGCTGGAGCAAATCCGCCGCCTCTTTCCAGAAGACGAAGAGCTCGAGATCGCGAAGGGCGAAAACCACCTCGGCTTCCGCTCGCCGTTTACCGCGGTCTATACTCGACTCATCGAGGGTCCGTATCCGCCGTACTCCCAGGTCATTCCGAAGGACAACAACCGCGTCGCGATCGCCGATCGAACGGCCCTTACCAGCGCCTTGCGGCGCATGTCGATCATTGCCTCCGATCAGACGCACCGAATTCGGCTCTCGTTCAACGCCGGCATGCTCAAGTTCAGTGTGCAGACACCGGACTTGGGCGAAGCGGCCGACGAGCTCGCGATTCGCTATACCGGCGACCCACTCGACATCGGATTCAACGCGAACTACCTGCTCGAGATTCTCCGGTTCATCCCGACCGATGAAGTTCGAATGACGTTCAAGGCGCCCGAGCGCGCCGCCACTCTCGAGCCGGAAGGCTGGGCAGATCCCGCCTCGTACCTCTGCCTGGTGATGCCGCTGCGCTTGCTCGATTGAGCGCCGAATCCTCTCCACTCGGGAGGAAGGAGGCCGGTCGCGATGTTCAGCCTCATTACGCTGGTGCAGGGTCTTGGACTGGCGTACGCGGCCGGCCTCAACCTGTATGCGGCGGTTGCCGTCACCGGACTCGCCGTGCGTTTCGGCTGGGTCCACAACGTCCCGACCACGATCGAGTCATTCGGCAATGCCGTCGTAATCGCGATCGCGCTTGCACTCTACGCGGTCGAGTTCCTGGCGACGCTCGTGCCTGGCGTCGCATCGGCCTGGGAAACGGTGCACAGTTTGATTCGACCGCCCGCGGCGGCGGTCCTTGCCGCAACGACCGCGTGGCACGCTGATCCGGCGATCGTCCTCGTCGCCGCGCTGCTTGGCGGCGGGCTTGCGATCACGACGCATACCACCAAGCTCGGGCTGCGTTACGCGATCGACGCCTCGCCCGAACCAGTGACGAACGGCCTGGCCAACATCACGGAACTAAGTCTGGTCGCGGCAGTCGCCATCGCGATTTGGCACCACCCTTTCATCACGCTGCTCGTCGCGCTCGCTGTGCTCGCGGGGCTGATCATGGCCGTGCGTCTCATCTGGCGCGCGTTGCGCCAGGTCTTCTCCGGCCGATGGATGCCGGCGCCGGGACTCATGCAGGCGCCCCGAGTCATGGAACGGCGGGGCGATCGACACGAAGACGACAGCGACCTGTTCGACGAGCTCGACTGAGTTCCGAAAAAAACGCGGCGCGTCTTGAGCGACGCGCCGCGAGTTGCGAACCTGTAAGCCGGGTTCTGTAGAACGGATCGCTCCGTTCCGGTGGTCATTCTTCTCGGAGCGCAGTCACCTGCGCCCTCTAGCAGCCTACCCGCAGCGTCTTTGACGAGGTGGGCGCCTCTCGCTGCTTATTTGGCCTTGCTCCCGCTGGGGTTTACCCTGCCGCGTCCGTCGCCGGCCGCGCGGTGAGCTCTTACCTCACCTTTTCACCCTTGCCCGATCCGAAGATCGTCGGCGGTGTCTTTTCTGTGGCACTGTCCGTCGCGCCGACCGAAGTCGGCAACGCCCAGGTGTTACCTGGCAGCGCGCCCAATAGAGCCCGGACTTTCCTCGATCATCGCTCTCGCGAACGACGCTCGCGACCACCCGGTTGGCAACTGTACCGAAATCTAGCCGATCCCTTACTCGCGCGAAATGTCCCGAGCCTGCTCGCAACACGATGATTCGCGAACGCCGCATGACACCGCGTTGACGCACCCTCGTTAGAGTTTTCGCCGTTCGAAGCAGACGCATCGTATTCGTCATGTATTCTCCTGGAGGCGAGTCATGCCGCTCTACCCTGGGTTTTCGCGCGAACCGTTGCCCATCGCGACCATGCTCACGCCAGCCGAGCGCATCCGCGTCGACGCCGCCGGCGAAGGATCGTACCTGGCGCTGCACCGTGACTCCGTCGCCGAGTTGGTTCAAGACCTGAAATCCAACCGCGTCGGCGCTGTCGTCCTGTCGGTTGCGTGCTGCGACCAACGCTCGCGTGCCGGGGTCGCCGCGCTCGTTCGCGAATTTCCCCGCGTTCCCACCGTCGCGGTGCTCACCCAGCTCGACCGGTCGACCGCGCATACCATGCTCTCTCTCGGATCGACCGGTCTGCGCCAACTGGTCGACGTCCGGGACGCGGACGGATGGCGGGAGCTGCGCGAGTACCTGCTCACGGCGCGCGGCGACGACATCCAACGCGAAGCGCTGGGCGCGCTCGCGATCGATCTGTCGAGCGTACACCGTGACTGCTGGCGGTTCTTCGAGGCGCTGTTCGTTTCCTCGCCGCGCCTGTCGACGGTTCGAATGCTCGCGCGCGAGCTCGACGTCTTGCCCAGTACACTGATGAGTCGCTTCTTCCGGGCGCGACTGCCGGCCCCCAAACAGTACCTTGCCTTCGCACGACTCGTTCGCGCGGCGCGACTGTTCGAGAATCCTGGATTCTCCGTGGCCAACGTCGCGAATCACCTGGACTACTCGTCGCCGCAGAGTTTCGGCCGCCACGTGCGGACGATCATGCAGCTCACCGCGGTCCAGTTTCGCGAGCGCTACGATGGCGAGGGAATGCTCCAGCACTTTCGCGACGCGCTGGTGCTGCCGCATCTCGACCAGCTGCGAGAGCTGCGGCCACTCAGTCCGTCGTGGAGCGTCTCATACTCGGGTCGCGTCACGCACTGACGCACGCTCGTCGGCAACGCGCACGATCTCGTCGGCGGTCGCGAGAGCAACGACTCCGACCCCGAGCGCCTCGAGCGCTTCGCGTCCGCCTTCTTGCCGGTCGACGAGCGCCAGCACGCCGAGGACGTTCCCGCCCTCGGCGTGCACCGCGTCGATCGCCTTCCGCGCCGAGCTTCCCGTCGTGATTGTGTCCTCGATCACAACGACCCGGTCGCCCGCGCGAAACGGACCCTCGATCAGCTTCCCCGTGCCGTGTGCTTTCGGCTCCTTGCGCACCGTGAACGCCCGCACCGGCGTGGCGCTCGTCGCGCTCGCGTAGCTGATTGCACACGCGATCGGATCCGCTCCGAGCGTGAGGCCTCCGACCGCATCAGGGGTCCAGCCGGCGTCATGAATCGCCGTGAGCCCGAGCGGGCCGACGAGGGCCAGTCCGTCGGGACTCATCGTCGTGATTCGTGCGTCGATGTATAGCGAAGACTGGCGCCCCGATGCCAATGTAAAGGACCCTCGCTTTGCGGAACGCGTCGCGAGCAGGGCAATGAGATCGTCTCGTGTGGCCACGTTGGCTCCCAGGGCGGTCGGCGAAGAAATAATATCGCACTCGAACAGGACATGTTGCGCTCGCTCCTCGCCCGGCTGTCGATTGGTCGTGTTTCGCTCCTGCTCACGGGCGCGCTGATCCTCATGATCAGCGACTTCGTCGCCAGTGACCGGGCGTTCTCGCGCGCCGAGCAGCGAAAGGCGCAGATCGACGCACAGCAGACGAGCCTCGCGCTGAGTGCTGTGCTGCGCGACTCGGCGGCTCGCGCGGCCGGCGCGGCGAGTGGGGTGCTGCAGTCGATCGTCGTGCGACGGCCCGGCGAGCGCCTCGCGGCGGTGCTTCTCGCGGGACACGACACGGTTGTCATGAGCGGACAGCGTGTGGCGTTTCGAGACGGCGTTACCGCCGCCGTCCGCGTCGAGGTACCCGACACCGCGGTGTGGACATTGGTGGTCGCCCACGAGCGCGCCGCGGATCCCATGCGCGGGGTGCTCTGGATCCTGAGCATATCGACCGTGTTGGTGTTGGGCGTCGGCTTGATTCGCGAGCGGAGCCAGGCCGGTCGCATGGCGGAGCGATCGGCCGAGTTGGAGCGCTTGTACAGTGAAGTGGCGCGCGCGAATACGGCCAAGAGCGAGTTCCTCGCGAACATCTCGCATGAGCTCCGCACGCCGCTCAATGCGATCGTCGGTTTCGTCGAGCTGCTCAAGGACAGCGTGTACGGAGAGCTTTCACCACGACAGATCCCGCCGGTCGATCGGATCGCTGCCTCCGCGAACCATCTGCGTGGCCTCGTTGATCAAGTGCTCGACATCGCCAAGATCGCCGCGGGCCGCCTCGAGGTGCATCCGGAACTTCTCGTCTTGCGTCCGTTCGTGCTCAACGTCGCGAGTGAGCTCGAATCGTTGGTGAACGAACGAGGCCTGAGTTTCTCGATTGCGGTCGGCCAGTCACTGCCGCGCGTCCGCACCGACCCCGCGCACCTGCGCCAGATTCTGGTCAACCTGATCGGCAATGCGGTGAAATACACGCCCTCGGGCAGCGTCGCGGTTCGCGCGCGACTCGTCGGCGCCGCGGCCGCGCAGGGGCCTCGGGCACGCCGCGCGACCCCTGAAGACGCCAACCTGTTTACTCAATCGCCGGATCGTCGGCGCGTATGGATTGCGCTGCAGGTGGCTGACACCGGCGTCGGCATCGCGCCAGCCGATCAAGCGCGAATCTTCGAGGAGTTCGAACAGGTCAACGCCGGGCCGCGCGGGGAGTCGATGCAGCGCGGGACCGGACTCGGTCTCGCGATCTCTCGTCGGCTGGCACAGCTGCTGGGCGGGGATGTTCGCGTCGAGAGTCAGCTCGGCAAGGGCTCGACGTTTACCGTCTGGTTGCCAGTCGATCCGGCGGACCTTGAACCGGTCCCCGGTCCGTCAGCAAACGAACGACGCGAAGGCGGCGGCCCGGGACCCGCGGACCGACCCACCGTCACGGCGGGTTAGATCGTCTCAGTCTTTCTTGCGAAACATCGACGCCAGCTTGGACGCCAGCCCCTGCTTCTCGGCGGCGACGGGAGCGGAGCCGGCCTGGCAGAACTCGGACGCGAACGCGACCACGTCCGAATAACGCTTCGGCGGCTCCTTGCTCAGGGCTCGCATTACCACGTTCTCGAGCGCCGGCGAGAACCGGAGTCCGGCTTTGGCCTGGTTGAGCGGGATGGGCGGTTGCGATAGAAGCTGCGAAAACATTTCGCGCGGCGTCTTCGCCGGGAATGGCAAGCAGCCCGTCAGCAGGAAATAGGCAATCGTCGCAAGACTGTACTGGTCCGCCAGAGGGCCGACCAACTCTCCCGAGAGCGCCTCCGGCGCGACGTACATCAACGTGCCGACGAAGAAGCCCGCCCGCGTGAGGCGCTGCTCGGGCGACATATCCGTATCGGTGGCAATGCCGAAGTCGAGCAGCTTCACCTGCCTCGACTCCGGATCGTACATCACGTTATCGGGCTTGAGATCCCGATGGACGATGCCGACACTGTGCGCCGCATGCACGGCGTCGGCGATCTGCTTGACGATCGCGCAGACTTCGTCGACCGGAAGCGGCCCCTGGCGCTTGGCATACTTCTCCAGGATTTCGCCAGTCGCCCATTCGATGGCCAGGAAGTGCATGCCTGGCTCGGCCTCGCCGATCTCGATGGTGCGAACGACGTTCGGGTGTTGCACCCGCTCCCCGTATCGCGCCTCGCGCAGAAATCGCGCGACGGCGGTGCGATCCTGGCGGAGTTTTTCGCGAAGCACCTTCACGGCGACGGTTCCGTGGTCCGCGTGATGTGCGCGGAAGACCGCGGAGGTCCCGCCCTCTCCGACCTCGCTCTGCAGCGAATAGCCCGCGATCGTCTGACCAACCAAATTTTCCTTTGGCACGCGGCGAACCTAACCCGCAGCGTCGCATCAAGCAAGCGAATGACGGTGCGATGGATCGTGCACACGAGAGTCATCCGGGCCCTTGCTTTCTTGACAAATGGACAGAGTGCTCCTATATAGGGCCCCGCAAGCCGGGGGGCTTGCCCAGCACGTCGTGCAGGATCGATTCACCCCGTAGGAGGCAGCGCGAATGGCCAGAGGGAAGGTGAAGTGGTTCAATGACGCCAAGGGGTACGGCTTCATTGAGCAAGACAGCGGGGAAGACGTCTTCGTGCAT